>CAMZGD010000007.1 GCA_947306365.1 uncultured Bacteroidales bacterium | reverse complement strand
AGTTGTGCAGGGCGCCGATGTTCTTGTCGATGGAGATCTGGTTGTCGTTGAGGATGACCAGCAGGTCGGTGCCCTGGCTGCCGGCATTGTTGAGTCCTTCGAAGGCGAGGCCGCCCGACATCGCACCGTCGCCGATGACGGCGATCACGTGCTCCTGCCTCCCTTCGAGCCGCGCCGCTACGGCCAGGCCGAGGGCGGCCGAGATCGACGTGGAGGAATGCCCGGTGCCGAAGGCATCGTACGGGCTTTCTTCACGACGGGGAAAGCCGCTGATCCCGTGGAATTTACGGTTCTGCTTGAAGGCCTCCCGCCGGCCGGTCAGGATCTTGTGGGCGTAGGCCTGGTGTCCCACGTCCCATACGACCTTGTCCCGCGGGGTGTCGAACACCTTGTGGATGGCCACGGCAATCTCCACGGCGCCGAGGCTGGCGCCGATGTGGCCGGGATTCTCCGCGCAGCAGGCGATGATGTATTCGCGCAGCTCGGCGCAGAGCTGTTCCAGTTGTGCGTTGTCCAGCTCCCGGATCCGGGCGGGATCGTCGATGGTTTCCAGCAGGGACACGTCGTTACCGGATTATCGTCTGCGCCCGGTCGGGGCCGAGCGAGAGGATGCGGACCGGAATGCCGGTCTCCTGCTCGATGTAGGCGATGTAGGCCTTGAATTCGTCCGGAAGCTCCGCTTCGCTGCGGCAGGATCCCAGGTCGGCTTTCCATCCCTTGAATTCCTTGTAAACCGGCTCCACTTCGGCATACACGTCGTACGGCACGCGGTCGGTGCGCACGCCGTCCACGCGGTAGCCGCACGCCACCTTGACGGTGTCGAATCCGTCGAGCACGTCGGCCTTCATCATGATCAGGTCGGTCACGCCGCTGATCATCACCGCATACTTGAGGGCGGGCAGGTCGAGCCAGCCGGTGCGGCGGGGCCGTCCGGTGGTGGCGCCGAATTCGTGGCCGCGCTGACGCAGCATCTCGCCCGTGGCGTCGCCGAGTTCGGTGGGGAAAGGACCGCTTCCCACGCGGGTGCAGTAAGCCTTGAACACGCCGTACACCCGGCCGATGCGGCTCGGGGCAACGCCCAGTCCGGTGCAGGCGCCGGCGCAGGCGGTGGAGGAGGAGGTGACGAACGGGTAGGAGCCGAAGTCCACGTCGAGCATCGATCCCTGCGCACCTTCGGCCAGGATGGCCTTCCCGGCGTCGAGCAGGGCGTTGGTCTCGTATTCGCCGTCGATGATGTCGAACGTCTTGAGGTATTCCGCGTCGCGGAGCCACTGGCGTTCGGCTTCCTCCAGATCGAAGGGGTAGGGGAAGTCGTACTGGCCGAGACGGGCCAGGTGTTTCCGCTTGAGGGTTTCGTATTTCTCGCGGAAATCCGGTTCGAGCAGGTCGCCAACCCGCAGGCCGTTGCGGCCGGTCTTGTCGGAATAGGCGGGGCCGATGCCCTTGAGGGTCGATCCGATCTTGGCCTTTCCGAGCGCCGCCTCGTCAGCCGCGTCGAGCAGTTTGTGGGTGGGGACGATCAGGTGCGTCCGGCGGGCGATCCGTACGCGCTCCCGGACCGGGATGCCCAGTGCCCCGATGGCTTCGCATTCGGTACGGAAGATGGACGGGTCGAGGACCACGCCGTTTCCGATGATATTGATGGATCCTTCCCGGAATACGCCGGAGGGGACGGAGTGCAGCACGAAGGCCGTGTCTCCGAACCGGATGGAATGGCCGGCATTGGGACCGCCCTGGAAACGGGCGACCACGGGATAATGGGCGGCAAGCACGTCAACGATCTTGCCTTTGCCTTCATCTCCCCATTGGAGTCCGAGAACTACGTCGAGTTTCATTTTTAAAAGGATTGGTTACAATCTGCTAAGATACGACTATTTTTCGAATTATCCTCAATAACCGAGGAAGTAATAGGCCCAGTATGAGCGGGGCAGCCCCAGAACCTCGTCTTTCATGCGGACGCGGTTGTAAAATGCCATGAACTGGTCGGCTTCCGCCTTGATGGCGGGCGACAGCCGCTCCTGTATTCTCGGGTCGGCGACCAGGCAGAATGCCTGCTGATAGACCAAAGGCAGTGCGGAAAGGTCCTGGTCGGGCGGAAAGGAGCCGGCGAAATTGTTCAGGTCGCGCTGGAGCAGCAGCAGGCAGCGCGTGCGGTCGACGGCCGCATCGTTGAAATACCCGTGGGTGGCCATCAGACGCAGGTTGTGGAATGCGTTGTGCGACACGATGGCAGCCGTGTCGGAGGCGCTGTGGTCGAGATAACTTTCGGCGGGCATCGCATCGATGATCCGTCGGGCGGCGCGGGCGGTGCCGGCATTGACGGGACTCGTGGCCAGGATGTCGCAGTATTTCCGTGCCATCGGCTTGTTGCCGGCGGCGATGTTCAGTTTGATGAGTTGCCGCAGCGTGCCGAAACTGGCGCCGTGCGGCGTGGTGCAGGCGGTCTGGAACGTGTGGTGGATGGCTTCGTTGGTGCAGCCCATGTCTTCATAGAGCAGGCTGGAGAAGAAGTAGCCGTGCCGGGTGAGTTCGCCTTCCATGTCAAGGTCCTGCGGTCCCGAGACGGGATACTCGATCAGGGCTTGCGGCAGCGTGCCGCGCTGGCTGTGCGCCAGCATCGCGTAGGGGATGAGCGTACGGTCCTTTTCGCAGGCCTTGGGCGTAGCGGCGGCGATGACCTTGTCCCACTGGTGTTTCAGACTGGCGCGTTCCACCTTGGCCCAGCGTTCGCGCTGACGGCTCTCCGGCAGGAGGGCGGCGGTCACGAAACCGGCGAGGGCCAGGGCGGCCAGGACGGCCGAGGCGCCGCAGGACAGCCGCCGGCGGGCGACCAGCCGGTACAGGAGCCTGGCCAGCAGGAATCCCAGCGTGACGAGCAGCGCTACGATGGCGGGTCCGGCGCCGGGGAGGCGGAAGAACTGCAGCGTGAACTCCCGTACGAGCGTACGGTAGGGATGCGGCCCGCCCAGGACTTCCTGCAGGTAGTCCGGCGTGTTGAGGAAAAGGTTGAAGAATTCAGCCTGGTAATACGTATAGCGTTTCAGCAGCAGGGCGGCCGTGAAAACGGCGGCCAGCAGCAGCACGGGCATCAGTCGGTAGCAGGTCTTTTTCATTGGGCGTCCTCCTTTTTCGGAAACAGGCCGGCGATTGCGTCCTGCCGGTCGGGAACGGGTCCCTTGACGAATTCGGGAATGTTGTACGACTTGAGCCGCAGCTGGTTGAAGCCGGGGTCCTCCTGCGGGAGGAGGAAGGGCTTGCTGAAGTTGCCTTCTCCGTCGAAATGGCTGAGGAACAGCCGGGTGTAGCGTCCGTCGATCCGGCGGCTGGAGAAGACCACCCAGTGGCCTCCGCTCGACCAGCTGTGGTAGCTCTCGGTGTCGTCGCTGTTGAGTTCGTCGACGCGCCGGACGGTGCCGTCGGCCAGGTCGAGCAGCATCAGGTCGGCTTCCTTGTGCCAGATGGGGAAGGTGCCGAAATCGGCGGCGGTGAAGAGCAGCCAGCGGCCGTTCACGCGGGGAAACGAGACCGACGTGCTGTCGTCGCCCCAGACCACGCGGGGTTCACCGGCGAGTCCGCCGTCTTCGAAAGGCGCGGCCATCAGCCGGTAGTGGACCTGGCCGCGCGAGGCCGGGATGCGGCCGGGATCGGCGGCCTGGCACCAGTAGAGCGTCTTTCCGTCGGGCGACCAGGCGGGGAAGGTTTCGAGCGATTCCTTCGTCTCGACCAGCAGCCGCACGGAATCGACGGCTGTGTCGTAGAGGATCAGGTCGGAATCCGTGTCGTACACTTCGACGGGCTGGTCGTGCCGGATGGTGAAACACTGTCGGGTGGTATTGGCGGAGAAGGCCACGTAGCGGCTGTCCGGATGCCAGGCGGGGTAGGTGCCCTGCCGGTTCGGCCCGATGTCCGCGAGGTTGCGGATCCGCACCTGGCTGCCGTCGACGAAGACCGTGCCGCCACCTTCGCCGCGGGCGTGGAAGAGCATCCGCTCCGGCGAGCCCTGGTCGAACGTATGGCAGTTGACGCAGCCCAGGTTGTTGGCCCGGTTGGTCACGACGGCGCGTTCATCGTAGCTGGCCAGTTCCCGCTGGTAGATGCCCATGTTGCGCCAGCTTTCGTAGCCGGGTTCGATGAGCCGGTAGGCGATATACGGATCGATGGGATCGTGCGAAATGACGATGGGGAAAGGGGCGTAGCGCACGCCGGTCCGGTCGCCGCGCCGCCAGGCGCTGACCGTCGTCCATAGAGTGTCGCCTTCGCGCCGCTGCTCAGCGCGGAACTTGCGTCCGTCTTCCATCCGGAAGGTGAGCGGGGCGATGCCTTCGGGCACCGTCACGCCGACATAGTCGGGAAAGATGGGCGGATAGCCGGCCTCGTCGGTGAAGGCCTTGGGCGTGCAGCCGGCGAGTCCGGACAGCAGGATCGACAGGAGGAGGATGTGCTTTGCAGGCATGGTTCCAACGTACTTTTGAGCAGCCAAAGATACAATTAATTTGTCTTTCTTCGATATTTTCCGTAATTTCGTCATTTCGGATAACAGCCTAAAACCGATAATACAACAAAATATAATAATCTTCAAGTTTTTATGACTGACAAAACGAAACAAACCCTGAGGGATTCGGCGACGATGCGCTGGATCGCTCTGCTCCTCCTGGCGCTGGGCATGTTCTGCGCCTACATCTTCATGGACATCCTCTCGCCGATCAAGGACCTGATGCAGGATACCCGCGGCTGGGACAGCGCCGCTTTTGGCCGCATGCAGGGTGCCGAGGTGTTTCTCAACGTCTATGTGTTTTTCCTCATCTTCGCGGGCATCATCCTCGACAAGATGGGCGTCCGCTTCACGGCCGTGCTTTCCGGCGCGGTGATGCTGGTCGGCGGACTGATTAAATTCTATGCCTGCAGCGAGAGCTTCATCGGCAGCGGCATGGAGCAGTGGTTCACCAGTCACCTCAACTGGAACGGCGAGCTTCCGGTCGTCGGCGCCATCCTTCCTGTCGCGGCCGGGATGCCCGCGTCGGCCAAACTGGCCGCCCTCGGCTTCATGATTTTCGGCTGCGGCTGCGAGATGGCCGGCATCACGGTGAGCCGCGGTATCGTCAAGTGGTTCAAAGGCCGTGAGACAGCCCTGGCCATGGGTTCGGAGATGGCCCTTGCCCGCCTGGGCGTTGCCACCTGCATGATCTTCTCGCCCTACTTCGCCAAGCTGGGCGGCGAGATTCACGTCGCCAACTCCGTTAAGTTCGGCGTGGTGCTGCTGTGCATCGCACTGATCATGTTCATCGTCTACTTCTTCATGGACAAGAAGCTCGACAGCCAGACCGGCGAAGCCGAGGAAAAGGACGATCCCTTCAAGATCAGCGACCTGGGCAAGATTTTCACCAGCCTTGGCTTCTGGCTGGTCGCCCTGCTCTGCGTGCTTTATTACAGCGCCATCTTCCCGTTCCAGAAGTACGCCGTCAACATGCTGCAGTGCAACCTTACGCTCAATCCCGCCGCGGAGGGGACCTTCTGGGCCGGCAATTCGGTCACCATCGTACAGTACATCATCATGCTCGTTGTCGCGGTCTGCGCTTTCTCCAGCAATTTCTCCAAGAAGAAAGGCCTGAAATTCGGCCTGATGGCCGCCGCCGTCGTCGCACTGGTGGTCTACTGCTACATGGGTTATATGCGCGGCACCGCCGAGACGATCTTCGCCGTGTTCCCGCTGCTGGCCGTGGCCATCACTCCGATCCTCGGCAATTATGTCGACCATAAGGGAAAAGCGGCCACGATGCTGATGCTCGGTTCCATCCTGCTGGTCGTCTGCCACCTCACCTTCGCCTTCATCCTGCCTGCCTTCAAGGGCAATGCCGTCGGCGGAACCATCGTGGCGTACGTCACCATCCTCGTACTCGGCGCCTCTTTCTCGCTCGTACCCGCCGCGCTCTGGCCGTCCGTGCCGAAGCTGGTGGACGAGAAGATCATCGGCTCGGCCTATGCGGCCATCTTCTGGATCCAGAACATCGGACTCGGCCTCTTCCCGGCACTTATCGGCATGGTGCTCAACAGCACCAATCCGGAAGGCACCGCCGCCCACGAACTCAACTACACCTGGGCTCTGGTGATGCTGGCCGCGCTCGGCATCGCCGCAATGCTGATTTCCGTCTATCTACGGGTTGTCGACAAGAAGAAGGGATACGGCCTGGAGGAACCCAACATCAAATAACCGCGCAATCCTATGGCTACTGACAATAAATCCTTGAAGACGAGCAGGATCGCCTGCTGGCTGGCACTGGCCTGCCTGGTGGTGCCGATGTTCGGCTCCTACTTCTTCGACGACATGTTCTCCACCGTGTCGCAGATCTTCAAGAATCCGGAGATGCTGCAGCTCGGCTGGAATTCCCAGCAGTTCGGCTTCTATGCCGGCGGCTATTCGTTCCTCTGCGTTTGGGGCGGCCTGATCATCTGCGGCATCCTGCTCGACAAGTTCGGCGTGCGGCTCGTCGGCTCCGTGTTCGTCGGGCTGATGGTGCTGGGCGCGGCCATCGTCACCTGCGCCATCTCGGCCCGGAACCTGACGCCCGGCACGTCGCTCACCATCGCCTACGTGGGCTGCATGCTTTTCGGCCTGGGCAGCGAGATCGCCGGCGTGGCGGTCACGCGTTCCATCGCCAAGTGGTTCAAGGGAAAGAACGTGGCGCTGGCCATGGGCCTTCAGCTGGCGATCGCCCGCATCGGTACCGGCCTGGCGATGCTGCTCTCCCCGGTGCTGGTGCTCAAGAACCATATGGAGGGTACGATGTTCACGCTTTCCGAAACCAACCGTCCCGCCATCCTGGGCTTGTCGCTGCTGTTCATCGGGGCCATCCTCTGGGCTTTCTTCGTGGCGATGGACGCCCGGTATGACCGTCAGGAAGGCATCGCTTCCCAGCGCGGCGAGGTGAAGGAGGAAGACAAGTTCAAGTTCTCCGACATCCTCAAGGTGCTGGGCAACCCGCGGTTCATCATGATCGCGCTCCTGTGCGTGTTCTTCTACTGCTGCGTCATCAGCTTCAAGAAGTTCGGCACGTCGATCATCATCCCGCGCTTCGGCCTCGACGCTTCGCGGGCTTCCGTGATGATTTCGCTGATCGCTTTCGCGCCGGTGCTCTTCACGCCGCTGTTCGGCGCACTGGTCGACAAGGTGGGCAAGGCCACGACCTGGATGATCACCGGGGCGGTGCTGGTGTTCTGCGCGCACCTGATCATCGGTTTCGCGCCGGGCGTTCCGTTCTACGGTTATCTGGCCATCGCGTTCCTGGGCATCGGCTATTCGCTCGTCCCTTCCGCGATGTGGCCTACCGTGCCGAAGATCATCCCGGAGAAGAACCTGGGTACGGCCTACTCGATGATCTACTGGATCCAGAACATGGGCATGCTGCTGGTCCCGATCTTCGTGGGACGCATCATGAAGACCTATGCGGACCGGAAGGCGGTGGCCGACGCCGCAATGGCGACGGAATACGACAAGTTGGCCGCGGTCCATTCGGAATACATCTTCATCAGCCTCGGCATCGTGGCCATCACCGTGGCCGTGCTGCTCTTCTTCAATTCGAAGAAGCATCCCGAGCTGAAGATCGACCGGCCCTCGAAGGAAGCCGCATAGCATCCATTATGCCCGATTGATCGGGCATCTCAAGCAACGAAAGCCGCTATTCTTGGCGGCTTTTTTTGTTTTGATTCAAAATTATATATATCTTTGCGGAAAAAGTATATATGGCGGCCGTTGTAAGCAAGCGAAAACTGATTGATATAAGAATGCCTGTATTCTCGGTACTGTCGCTTCAGGCGAGTAAGGATGGGGTCTCGTTGAAAAAGTATATCGAGAACCTGCTGGAAGCCGAAGCGGAGCGTGTACGACCCATTGTTCCGGAGGGGGTGACCGATCCGCGGATACTGGGCTTGATAGGGATTGCGAAAGGGGCTGGTTTCTCCATCGATCCCGACGATGACCGTATGCAATATATTCTGTCGAAATGATTCCTCACCTTTTTCTCGACACCAACATTCTGCTGGATCTCTTACTGGAACGAACCGGATATCAGGCTTCATCTGTGATCCTTCAGGCAGGTTCGGACGGTAAAGTTTCGCTGCATACTTCCGTCCTTTCGATGGCGAATATTGCCTATATCCTGCGCAAGACCCTGAGTCAGGACGTACTTGCGCCAACCTTACTGCAACTTTCCTTGTTGGTGAAGGTGTTGCCGATGGACGGGGAACAGTTTAACAAGGCCGTCCTGCTGGCAGGGCCGGACTTTGAAGATATCCTGCAGGCGGTCTGTGCCGTATCCGGAGGATGTGATACGCTGATAACGCACAACCCCAAGCACTTCAATATCCTGCCGGGACTGATGCAAGACTGGGTCCTGCCCCGGATTCTTGCCCCCGAAGATTATGTTTAAGTCTATGAAAAGATTTCTGCCATTATTGATTCTTTTGCTCGTTGCGGCATGCTGCGGGGAAAAACAGCCGCGGATGAAGGCCGCGCACGTGATTTTCATCGGGGTGGACGGCGTCTCGACGCCCGCGTTCAAGGATCCGGCCCTGCTGGCGCGGATGCCGAATGTCAAGATGATGATGGAGGAAGGCAGCTATACGCTCGGGAAGCGTTCCGTGATGCCTTCCTCATCGGCCATCAACTGGGCCACCATTTTCAACGGCCTGCCGACCGAACAGCACGGCTACGGGCATTGGAACTCCTCGAAGCCAGAGATCCCGGCGGTGCTCGACAACGGCCGCGGCATGCCGCCGACCCTCTACACACTCCTGCGGGAGCAGCGCCCGGATGCGGAAGCCGGCTGCGTCTATAATTGGGACGACATCGGCCCGCTGCTCGATACGACGGTGATCGACTACCATCTCTACGATCCGGGCTATCACATTCCGGACAATTACACGATGGAATCCTACACGCAGGAACGGGCTGTGAAGTACATTCTGGAGAAGAAGCCGACGCTGTTCACGTTCTATATCGGCGATGTGGACGAGGTCGGCCACCGTTGCGGCTGGGATACGCCCGAATACTACGACTGCCTCGAAGAGACCGACCGGATGGTCGGCCTCATCCTGCAGGCCGCCCGCGATGCCGGCATCTTCGACGACACGATCTTCGTGTTCTCGTCCGACCATGGAGGTTCGGGCAAGGGCCACGGCCAGCTCGATATGCTGCACTTGGAGACGCCGTTCGTCCTCTACGGAAAAAATATCCGGAAGGGATACGTGCTGGAATTCCCGATGATGCAGTACGACCTGCCGGCCACGCTGGCCTATGCGCTCGGCCTCCGCATCCCCGATGCCTGGCGCGGCCGCCCGATGACCGCGATGTTCCGGTAGCCGCCGGCTTTGTTGGTGGCATTTATCGTGCTGATTTATAAACATTTGCAAGAATTACCTATACACAATTGTGTATAGGTAATTCTTATAAATAACTGTGAACCAAGAAGATAGCCGCCACGAAAGAAGGCAGTGCGGAACGGCACGTTGCCTTTGCGCTGTTCCTGTTGCGGTGACACGGCTGGGGATGCTGGTTGGGATGTGTCATAGCCGGAGACGCTTACTGTCATCGCGACCGATGAGAATTGAAACCATAATAAAAACCACCTGCCTCAAATGAAGCAGGTGGTTTTCGTGTAATAGGAGTTAGCGTTAATTGTCTACAACAGGGCGGATGGGGTAACCAAAAGCAGGGTTTGTTGGATAGGATGTGTTGATGGTAGTTGCTGAATAAGACAGGCCGCGATAGGAGATGGTACCTGATAAATGATATGGTGTTGATGACCAGCAGTTACCGTCGGCTCCGTTAATGAAAGGAAATGCCGATGTTGAGGCTGTTTGGTATCCTGTTCCTGGAAAGAACGAATCACTTATATTATAAGTCCTCCCTTTTGGACTGAAATCAGTAGCGTCGGTAAATACAAAGTTAGCTTCATTAAAGTCACTCCATGCCGCAGGAGGCGGACATCTATATCCGACCGGAGAAGGATCATAGATGGTCTTGATTCCTGTCCCGGAATAGCCGTCGGTATCGTTTCCATACATGGAAGAATCCCATAATAGACCGTAATGCGTTGTGCACCAGTAGCAAGGAGCAGTATTGGTTGTATATTGAAGATGAGGATTCTGGATGGCCGTTCCTACTGAAACGCGTCCAACAGAAGTTTTCGGTTGATACTGATTATCCGTGCAATAAACAGTTTTACTACTAAGTCCTTCCCTTGCCCCCCGAATGGGGTCTTTCCTTCCCCACTGATAATAAGTGTTGTTCGCATTTTCCTTTATGGTAGCGGCTTTCTGTGTAATTCCTCTTGCATTACTTTGCTTGCCTGAATATGACTGAGTAGCCCGAAAAAAAACAACGCGCTGTGCGTATGACTCGGTCCTCTTGTCATTCCACCCGATATTGACTGGAGAAAAGACATAGTTATTGCAGCCAGCCTTGGTATTTGTCATGTCTTCATCTGTTACCCAAATGTGCCAACTCCAAAGGACCGTTCCACTTCCGTCCCGGACGGCGACAATGGCATTTCCCTGCCGGATGTTTTCAGCCGGGACTTTAAAAGTCAGATATGCATTTTCCCCCGAACCGTCTATGGATACGTTTGTCACCATATTCTCCACATCTGACCAAATCAGCGTGGCATCGGCAACTGTATAGGACTTTCCGATAAAGGGCGAAGTAACAGGCTGGTCTGCATGATCGGACAGATACTCGGGGAAGGCATCGCCAGTTGCTCCACTTTGACGGTGAAAAGCAGGTTCGTTTACCATGCCATTCTTAAGTGCATTGCCGTAAACAAGCGGGAGTTTATACGTTCCTGGAGCCTGCACTACATAGCAGTTGGCCGTCGAACGGCGGTCTGGGTCAATCACTCCTGTTGCAACATTAATAGTGGAAAGATCGAAATTAACCATCGGACTCGCTGTTGCCAAATTATTTGTATGAGGATATCCCGTACCTGTTTGCGGGACAACATTCGCGACCACTTCTTCACCGTCGATACTTCCTAAAAAGTTTGATTCAGAGGAAATGGATACCCAATCCGGACAGGAATCGATCCAATTGTAGGGTGATGTCAAAGAATACTGGATGGTATATGGAATTTCCTCCTGCTCGAGAGTGCCGTTTTCTGCTGAACCCCGGTATCGGTAGCTTTGAAACTCAGTGGCCAGCACAGCTTCACCTCCTTCATGGGTGACTGATGCATTATTCAATACTCCGAATACATAGACCCAGCCGAAATTGTCTCTGGTCAGTTTTTTGCCGTGGGCGCGGTTGCAGGTCCAACTGAATGTCGGGGTATCCGAGCCGAGCAGGGTTCCGGCGGCATTGTAAGCGTTGACCGCGATGCTGTTGTAGGTTCCGGTGGGGACGGGGAGGTTGAGGACCACGCTTCCAGAGGAAGGCACCAGGAACTTCGTGTAGGTATAGCCTCCGGTGGCTTCGCCGGCGACGATGTAGCTGCCCGAATTGCTGATGCGGACCGGGAACGAACCGTTGATCTTCTTGCCGAGGTCGACGGTCACATAACTGGTTCCCTCGGGCAGGTACCCGATGGAGACGCGCAACAGGCCGCCCAGATGCTTGAAGGCCAGGTCGGCGCCTTCCGTGTTGACGGCAATCATCGGCAGGGGGGAATAGTCCGCACCGACTGCAGTGAAGTCGTATACGTCAGGGAGTTTCACCTTCAGCGAGGAAGCGGTCGCGGCGTCCGAGACCTCGATGCCGGCGGGGTAGACCGCATAGTTGCTGCGGGTCCCGGAGAGCGAGATCTGGTAGGTGTTGCCGCCGGTGTAAGCTTCGGACGTGTAGTATTGTCCGCTGCCTTCGCTGCCGGCCCAGACGGCGATCTTGTCGCCGGCGGTCCAGCTGAAGACCAGATCATTGTCGATTTCGGCCTTGGTGCCGGCCCCTTCGGCCGAGACGCCGACGGTAACGGTGCGTAGGCCCTCGTCAGGGGTGAGCTGCACACCCAGGTCTGCGGGCTCACAGCCGGTCAAGCCCGCCAGTGCGGAAAAGCCTAAGAACAAGGCAAAGATTATCGAAAGACGTTTACTGGATAATCTTGCTGGGTAGGGATATAAGTTATTCATTAATAAATCGTTGTGGAAAGATGTAGACTGCCGGGACATCAGAACGGCAGGTCATCGGTGCCGTCGTCCGTCAGGTCGGCGGGGGAGACGATGGGCGTAGTCTGCTGGGGAGCGGGGGCGCCGTAGGAGGGCTGGCTGTAGTGCGGCGGCTGGGTCATTCCCGGCTGGGTCGGTCCCTGCTGGGGGGCTCCCTGCTGGGGCTGGCCGGCCGGTGTGTCTCCGCGGCGGCCGAGGAGCTGGATGGTGTCGGCCTGGATTTCCGTGACGTAGCGCTTCTGTCCGTTCTGGTCGTCCCAGCTGCGGCTTCGGATCTTGCCTTCCACATAGATCTGGCTGCCTTTGCGGATGTAATTCTCCGCCAGGTCGGCCAGCTGCCGCCAGGCGATGACGGTGTGCCATTCCGTCTGTTCGCGGGTTTCTCCGTTTCTGTCGCGATATCGCTCGCTGGTGGCAAGCGTAATGGTGGCGACCGATGCGCCGCCCTGTAAATGTCTGATCTCAGGATCTTTCCCTACATTCCCGATGAGTAATACTTTGTTCAGTGCCATGGTACCATAAATTTTGGCGAAATATACGGAGAATCTTCTAGCTATGCAAAAAAATGTAAACAGGACCGGCGGCCGTCCGTCCGGCGTGTCGAAGGGCTGCCGTGCGGTTGAACTTGGGCTCCGGAAGCCGGCGGGCCGGTCCTGAAGAAGGGCGTCAATACCGGCGGACCAGTTGCGAGAATGCAGCGTCGTGCTCCTGTAGGAGCCGTCCAGCCAGGTCGTTCAGGTAGCCTTCCAGCGATTCGGCGTGGTCGAGCTGCAGTTTCTTGCGGATGTTCTTCCGTTTGTTGTAGAAGGTCTGTTCGTGGTCGTAGCGGAGGATCTTGCTGATGCACGCCGGCTCAAGGCCGACCGTGAGCATTCCGCACAGGGCGATTTCGCTCGGGGTGAGATCCGGGCAGACTTCCTTCAGCCGGGTGAGGAGCCCCGATTCGGAAAGGTCGGCGATGATTGCAAAATCGTCTTTGATGGTGCGTCCTTCCCCTCGGGACGACGTGAGGATCCGGTCGAGTCGCTTGGCCAGCAGGTATTCGTTGGACCCGCTCTGCGCGGCGGCGTTGGCGATGTCGACCAGCAGTTCGACCAGGACCCGGATGGCCGGGCCGGTTCGCCCGCGCGCGGCGGAGGACAGGGTCAGAAGTTCTTGTATGTCGGTTTTTTGGCGTTGCAGCCGATGGACGAGGTACGCCAGTGCCCCTGTTTCGATAAAAAAAACAGGGCGATGAAAGTGATGATCATAGTTATCAGATTTGGGCGCGACAGGCCTTGACACGTTCTTCATCGGGTTCGACGCCCGTCATCAGCCGGTAGCCGGAGACCGCCTGCTCCCGCAGCCAGTCCATTCCCGAAACATACGGGACGCCCGCCGCCGCGCAGCGCTCCTGCACGCAGGGCGACTTGTAGTTGGCCTCCACGACGACGCGTCCCTCGATCGGCAGGGTGTCGGCCAGGTCGATATGGACCGGAATGGCGTAGATGAGGATGTTGACGGCGCCGATGTGGGCGGGGACCTGCTCCAGTCGGAGCGGGACCATACCGCCGCCGGTGAAGCAGAATTCGCGTGCCTTCCGGAAATCCCGGTTGGCCACCATCACCGACATCCGCAGCTTCAGTGCGGCCAGCGCGGCCGCCTTGCCGGCGCCGCCGCAGCCGATGACCAGTACCCTGGGCCGGGGCTGCCGGCCTGCGAAAGGGGCGAGCAGCTTCTGGAGCGCCCAGAAATCCGAGTTGTAGCCGTAGATCCGTCCGTCCTTCTTCTTGAGGATGTTGACGGCATACAGCTCCCGGGCGATGGTGTCGGCCACGTCGACCTTGCGGAACGCGTCGCCCTTGAAGGGCGCCGTCACGTTGACGGCGTCGTAGTCGGACAGGAACCGGGCGTAAGCCCGTTCGAAATCCTCTTCTTCGATCAGGTCGTAGGTCAGGTCTTCCGCGTCGGGATAGGCGGCACGGAACAGCGCGGGACTCAGGCTGTGTGCGATGGGGTAGCCGATCAGACCGTATTTCATAGGCGTTTGTGTTGCTGGTTGCGCTGGCGGACCGCCTCGAAGGCGAGGATGGCGGCGGACACCGACACGTTGAGCGAGTCCATCGCCCCGGCCATCGGAATCCGGATGTGCGCGTCGGCCCGCTCCCGCCAGAAATCGGAGAGGCCTTTGTCTTCCGCGCCGAACACGATGGCGGTGGACCGGACCATGTCGGTCTCGTAGTATAGTTCCGAGTCCTGCAGCTGCGCGGTCAGGATCGGGATGGCGTGGGAAACGAGCCAGGCGTAGGCCTCTTCGGAGCTGCAGGCCACGGTCGGCACGGAGAACACGGCGCCGAGGCTGGCCCGGATCAGGTTGGGATTGTAGCGGTCGGTCAGCGGGTCGCAGACCAGCACGGCATCGACGCCGGCGGCGTCGGCGGTGCGCAGGACGGCGCCCAGGTTGCCGGGTTTCTCGACGTGCTCGAGGACGAGGATGAGCGGCGCGGCAGACAGCTGCAGGTCCTCCAGGCGGGTCTCGCGGCAGCGCAGCACGGCCACCAGGCCTTCGGTACCGCCCCGGTAGGCGATTTTCTCATAGATGCGGTCGCTCACCAGAAAATCTGCGGCATCGGCGTCCGGTTCCCCTTCGCGGACGAAGACCGTCACCGGTTCGAAACCGGCGGCGCAGGCCCGTTCGAATTCCCGCCGTCCCTCCACGACGAAGAGCCCGCGGGCTTTCCGCTCGCGGGACTGTGTCTCAAGGGCCAGCAGGTCCTTGATCTTGGGATTCTGGAGGGAGGTGAGGCGCTCCGCCATGGGCCTATTCCGGCTTCTCCTCCTTCGGGACCGTTTTCTCGGGCCGCATCTGCGGGAAGAAGAGCACGTCCTGGATGGTGGAGGAGTTGGTCATCATCATCGTGAGGCGGTCGATGCCCATCCCCAGGCCGGACGTGGGCGGCATGCCGTACTCGAGGGCGCGGACAAAGTCCATGTCGATGTACATCGCCTCGTCGTCGCCGGCGTCCTTGAGCCGTACCTGCTCGTTGAAGCGGTCCAGCTGGTCGATCGGGTCGTTGAGCTCGCTGTAGGCGTTGGCCAGTTCCTTGCCGTTGACGAAGAGTTCGAAGCGCTCGGTCAGTTCGGGATGCTCGCGGTGCCGCTTGGTGAGCGGGCTCATCTCCACCGGATAGTCGATGATGAACGTAGGCTGTACGAGGTTCTTCTCGCAGTATTCGCCGAAGATGGCGTCGATGAGCTTGCCCTTGCCCATTTCGGGCTTGACGGGGACGTTCAGCCGCTTGCACGTCTCGCGCAGCTGCGCCTCGTCCATCCCGGTGATGTCCACACCGGCGTATTCCTTGATGGCGTCGAGCATCGGAAGCTTGCGGTACGGCGCCTTGAACTCGATCTCGTTGCCCCAGACCTCGAACTTCGTCTTGCCGTTGATGGCCAGGGCGATCCGCTCGAGCATCGTCTCCACGAAGCGCATCATCCACTTGTAGTCCTTGTAGGCCACGTAGATCTCCATGCAGGTGAACTCGGGATTATGCGTGCGGTCCATCCCCTCGTTGCGGAAATCCTTCGCGAACTCGTACACACCCTTGAAGCCACCCACGATCAGGCGCTTCAGGTAGAGTTCGTTGGCGATGCGCATATAGAGCGGGATGTCGAGGGTGTTGTGGTGGGTGATGAACGGACGGGCTGTGGCGCCGCCCGGAATCGACTGGAGGATCGGGGTCTCCACCTCGAGGTAGCCGTGCTCGTTGAAGTAGTCGCGCATCGTGCCGATGATCTTCGTGCGTTTCTCGAAGATCTCCTTCACCTGCGGGTTGACGATCAGGTCCACGTAGCGCATCCGGTAGCGGAGCTCGGGATCGGAGAAAGCGTCGTAGACCTCGCCCTCCTTCTCCTTGACGATCGGCAGCACGCGGAGCGACTTGCTGAGCACCGTGAGCTTCCGGGCGTGGATCGAAAGGGCGCCCGTCTGGGTATAGAAGGCGAAACCTTCGATGCCGATGATGTCGCCGATGTCGAGCAGCTTCTTGAAGACGGTGTTGTAGAGGGTCTTGTCCTCGCCCGGGCAGATTTCGTCACGCTTGACGTACACCTGGATGCGGCCGCAGTCGTCCTGCAGCTCGATGAAGGATGCGGCCCCCATGATGCGCCGGCTCATCATGCGGCCGGCAATGGAGATATGGTCGAAGTTCCCCTTCTCAGGATCGAAACCGTCCCGGATTTCCCGGGTCGTGGCGTTGACCGGGAATTCGGCGGCAGGATAGGGATTGATGCCCAGTTCCTGGAGTTTCTGCAGGGATGCGCGGCGGTTCAGTTCCTGTTCGTTGAGATCGGTGATTTCCATGGGAATAGTCTGGATTGCTTCTGGTAAAGTTTTCGATTCAATTTACAAAGTTAGCATTTTTTGCTTTATTGGGCGACATTTTTGTTATCTTTGCAAATTGAGCATCGGTTTATGGGTATCGAGAAAAAATGGGTCGTGAAGGAGCAGGGCAATCCCGCTTCCGTCCGCCAGCTTGCACAGGAGCTGGGGATCGACCAGGTGCTGGCCAACCTGCTCGTGCAGCGCGGCATCGATACCTTCGCCAAGGCGCGCGAATTCTTCCGTCCCGACCTCAGCATGCTGCACGACCCGTTCCTGATGAAGGACATGGACAAGGCCGTGGAGCGGATGGACAGGGCCATCCGCGACAAGGAGCGGATCCTGGTCTACGGCGACTACGATGTGGACGGCACGACGGCCGTTTCGCTCGTGTATTCCTTCTTCCGCCAGTACAATCCGAACATCGAATATTATATCCCCGACCGGTACGACGAAGGCTACGGCGTGTCGTACAAGGGCATCGATACGGCCAAGGCGCACGGCTGCACGCTGCTGATCACCCTCGACTGCGGCATCAAGGCGGTGGAGAAGGTGAAATATGCGCGCAAGCTCGGCATCGACACCATCATCTGCGACCACCATCTTCCCGACGTGGCGCTGCCGCCCGCCATTGCGGTGCTCGATCCCAAACGGGAGGACTGCAACTACCCGTTCGACGACCTTTCCGGCTGCGGCGTGGGGTTCAAGCTCGTGCAGGCCTATGCGAGCCGGCACGGCATTCCGTTCGAGGAATACCAGTCGCTGCTGGACCTGCTGGTGGTGAGCATCGCCTCCGACCTGGTTTCGGTGACGGGCGAGAACCGCGTGCTGGCCTACTACGGCCTGAAGCAGCTCAACGAGAACCCGCGCAAGGGACTGGTCCCGATCATCAAGCTCTCCGGCCTGGAGAAGCACCGCATCACCATCGACGAGATCGTCTTCAAAATCGGCCCGCGCATCAACGCTGCCGGCCGGATGGAGAGCGGCCGTACGGCCGTGGACATGCTCACGGCGCGCGACGACCAGGAGGCGATGAAGATCGGCGGCGAGATCAACGACCACAACAACGACCGCAAGAAGATCGACCGGGAGATTACCGAGGAGGCCCTCAAGATGGTGCGCGAGATGCCCGATTTCGCGGACCGCAAGTCCACCATCGTATACAATCCTTCGTGGCACAAGGGGGTCGTCGGCATCGTGGCCTCCCGCCTGGTGGAGGCCTACTACCGGCCGACCATCGTGATGACCAAGTCGAACGGCTTCATCACGGGCAGCGCCCGTTCCATCACCGGCTTCGACCTGTACGACGCCATCGAGTCGTGCGCCGACCTGCTGGAGAACTTCGGCGGCCATATGTACGCGGCCGGCCTCACCATCAAGGAGGAGCACTTTGAAGAATTCTGCCAGCGGTTCGAGAACACCGTGGCGACCAAGATCCAGAACGTGGTGATGACCCCGACGGTGGACATCGACTCCTATCTCGACTTCAACCAGATCACGCCGAAATTCTTCCGGCTGCTCAAGCAGTTCCAGCCTTTCGGCCCGGGCAACCAGTCGCCGGTGTTCATTACCGAGAACGTCTACGACAACGGAAACGGCCGCAAGGTCGGCAGCGCCGAGCACGGCGACCTGAAGCACCTGAAACTCGAGCTCATCCAGGAAGACGAGCCCTACCACCACATTTCGGCCATCGCGTTCAACCTGTCCGAGCACTTCGAGCACATGCAGGCCGGCAATCCGGTGGATATCTGCTACTCGATCGCCGAGAACTACTACCGCGGCATCGCCAACATCCAGCTGCGCGTCAAGGACATCAAGGAGAAGGAACTGTTCTGAGCGACCGCAGCGAGACTGCGAAGCCGCCGGAACGGGCCATCCGGATATTCAGGGTCGTGGAATTGTCCACGACCTGTTTTGTAATGGTGTATGCCTGGGGGTTGGTTTCGTAGTCGGCGTCGGGCGCGTCGGCGTAGACCGTGGCCTCGTACGAAAGGCCGGGCTCCAGGAAATCGAGTTTCACCGCCACCTCGCGGGCGTCCTCGCCGGTGATGCCGCCGACATACCACACATCGTGGGGCCGCCCGTCCTTATACACGAAATCATAGACGCTGGAGCGGCCGCTGAGGCGGCCGGAATTGAGCGTGGCATACTTGGGATGCCGGGCCGTGACGATGTATTCGCCCGGTTCCGCCGCGAGATAAAGGGTCTTGTCCCAGTCGACGGCCACGTCTCTGATGAACTGGAAGGCGTCCATAAAGCGGGCATAGTTCTCGGGCAGGTCGGCCGCCATCTGGAGCGGAGAATAGAAGGTCACATAGAGGCCCAGCTGGTTGCAGATCGTGTGACGCATCTTTCCTGTCTGCCCGGGCGCCGTGACAGCCATATCCTGTTCGAAGATACCGGGCGTAAAGTCCATCGGGCCGCCCTGCAGCCGGGTGAACGGCAGGATGGCGGTATGGCCGGGATTGACGGCGGCCATGAACTCGTTGCCCATCGCGCTTTCGTTGCCGATCATATTTGGCCAGGTGCGGCACAGGCCGGTGGGGCGCACGGCCTCGTGGGCGTTGACCATGATGTGGTGCCGGGCCGCTTCCACGACGGCGCGGTGGTAGTGGTTGATGATCGGCTGGCTGTAATGGTGTTCACCGTAGGGGATGATGTCGCCTACGTAACCGCTCTTCACGGCATCGTAGCCATACTGGTTCATCAGGTTGTAGGCCTGCTCCATCCAGCGCTCATAATTGACGGTGGAAGAAGATGTCTCGTGGTGCATGATCAGCCGCATTCCCTTGCTGTGGGCATAGGCGTTCAGGCCGGGCAGGTCAAAATCGGGATACGGGGTGAGGAAGTCGAAGACGAAATCTTTCTGGCAGCCGAACCAGTCTTCCCAGCCGATGTTCCAACCCTCGATCAGGAGCGCGTCGAAACCGTTTGCTGCCGCGAAGTCGAGGTACCGGCGCACATTTTCGTTGTTGGCGCCGTGGTGCCCGTGCGGTTTGGCGTGGGCGTAGTCCGTGATGCCCAGCTGCACCGACGGAAAGTCGGAGGTGTAGGACCAGTGCGACTTTCCGGTGATCATCTCCCACCACACGCCCATATATTTCGTGGGATGGATCCAGCTCACGTCTTCGATGGCGCAGGGGTCGTTGAGGTTGAGGATCAGGCGGGAAGCCAGCACGTCCGTGGCGCTTTCACAGACCATCACCGTGCGCCAGGGGGTCTTACACGGCGCCTGCAGGCGCCCTTTCACGCCCTGGGCGTCAGGCGTAAGGCTGGTACGGAAGGTCAGCGTCCCTTCCTGGAGTTCCAGATGGGTGGCGGGATAGTCGAGCACGGCGGCCTCGTGAAGATTGAGGTACAGCCCGTCGGCTGTCTTCAGTTGCAGGGCGGTTTGGACAGTCCCGGGTGAAATATAATGCTGGGAGGCGTTGTAGGGACGCGTATCGGTGTTGAGCCCTCGGATTTCCGACAGTCTGGACCGGGTGTAACTATACTCCTGCGTGTCGTAGTCGCCGCTGATCCACCAGGCCGTGTGGTCGCCCGCCAGGGCGAATTCCGTCAGTTCTTCCTTGACCTTGAAATACGTCAGCTTGTTTTCGAGCGGGAATTCGTACCGGAATCCGAGGCCATCGTCGTAGAGGCGGAACCGGATGTCCATCGCTTCGCCGGCTTCTTTCCGGAGATGAACCAGCACTTCGTTGTAATGGTTCCGGATCTGCGCTTCTTCGCCCCAGACGGGCTCCCAGGTCTCGTCGAACGTGTCGAAAGCCGTTCCTGTCAGGGAGAAACCCGCATCCAGGTCTTCGCGCCCGATGAGTTCGAATCCCAGGCGCGATGGCAGTACGACGGCGGTTCCGGCCCGGTCGAGCGCGTAAAAGGGGACGCCGTCCACGACGGCGAAACGAAGTTCCAGCTGCGCGTCGGGGCTGCGGAGCGACACGGCGTCGGCGGGCATCCGGACAGTTTCAGTCCGGCAGGCGGACAGGACCGCGAGGGCGGCCAGGAGGGCGGGGAGCATCTTTCTCATTGTCAACGGGGTTTTGGTCCTTTATGCAAAGATAGACAATCTGGCGGGAATGTCCTATCTTTGCAGCAAACTGATGAACGGAATCCTACATTGGGACCGCGAGGTCACGCTGGCGCTGAACGCCCTGCATTGTCCGGCGACGGACGCAGCGTGGCAGGTACTTTCCTGCCGTGCGCTGTGGTATGCGCTCTGCGGCGCGATGGTGGCGTATCTTTTCATCCGGCTGGGCTGGAAACGGGCGCTCGTGGCGGTGGCCGCCTGCGCGCTGGCTTTCGTGCTGGCAGACCGGACCGCCTTTTTCGTGAAACAGGCGGTGGCGCGTCTGCGGCCGTGCTGGGATCCGGAGATGCTGGACGGCGGACTGCGGCTGCTTGAAGGAAAGGGCGGACGCTACGGCTTTTTCTCCGCCCACGCGGCGAATGCGCTGGCGCTGGCCCTGTGTTCTTTCCGGTGCCTCCGCCACGACAGGGCGCGTCACGCGCAGGGCTATGCGTGGGTAGCTTTCTCCCTGGCTTTCCTGATCGGCATCAGCCGGGTCTTCGTCGGGAAACATTATGCGGGCGACGTGCTCGCGGGCTGGGCCGTCGGCGCGCTATCAGGATGGCTGGCTTCCTGGATTTTCATCCTTTCCGGCCGCGGCCGGGGTATGCCGCGATCGCGGCGGCAAGGTCAGTGATGACCTGCTCGTAGTCGTCGGTGACGACGGGGAACACGAAGTCTGCGACGGCGGCGTAGCGTGGCCGTCGTTCGTCATAGAGGGCGCGAATCTGCGCCGGCGAACGGCCGTGGAGGAGCGGCCGGTCGGCGTTGCCGAGTTCCGAAAGGATGATGTCGTAGGCGGTGTCGAGCCAGAGGACGGCGCTCCGCTGCCGCAGGAGGCGCAGGTTCTCGTCGCGGAGGACCGTGCCGCCGCCGAGCGCCAGCACCGTATTGCGCTCCGACTGCAGGACTTCTTCCAGCAACCGGGTCTCCAGCTCCCGGAAAAACGCTTCGCCGCACGCCGAGAAAATCTCGGCCGGCGTCCCGTACCGGGCTTCGACGACCTGGTCCAGGTCGACGAAGTCCCAGCCGATCCGTTCGGCCGCCGCCCGTCCGAACGTCGTCTTGCCGCTGGCCATGAATCCCGTCAGTGCTATGATCATGTGGCACCTAAAGATTTGATTTTCAGTAATTATCTTTATATCGGTTGCGTAAAAATGCGCAACCGATTATGGCTATTCTGTTGATAATCAGCGGGGTATGTGCCACGGGCGATTAGAACAGTGTGGGTTCGGCAGGGTTGGACCAGTCCGTGAGGTCCGTCTCGGGACCGTCATCGCCCGGCACTTCTTCCGGCTCGGGCTCGGGTTCCGGCTCGGGTTCCTCCTTGACCAGCGGCTCCACGAACTGCACCGCCTTGATGTCGAACGGCGACACCTTCTTGCCCTTCGCCCGGAATCCCTTCTTGCCGATGAACTGCTCGACATCGATCAGCTCCGGTTCCCTGTTTGCGTTCTTGCCGCCGAAGGTCACCAGCAGCTGCGGATACCGGTCTTCGCTCAGCGCCAGCAGTTTCGAATTCTTGCCTTCGGCAATGAAGCCGGTGGCGATGCCGCCGTTCGGCTCGAAGCCGAACCGCTTTATGTAATATGCCTTGGCGGGACCGTCGTAGTAGAGCGCCGAGAACGTCTTGTCGGGATCGAATTTCTCGACGCGCATGATCTCGCCCTGGAAGTGCGTGCTCAGGTCGAACGTCGTGGTGTAGAACGTCCCGTCCTTGCACAGCACCAGGATCAGGTCGCCGTCGGAGAATTCGCCCAGGTAGCGGCCGCGCCCGGCGTCGTTGAGGCGCCAGATGTCTTCGTCGAGCCAGATCTGCTTGCCGGCAAGCGTGGAGACGCCTTTCGCCTTGAGGGTGATGCGCTGGATGGAATTCTTGCTCGTGACCACGTTGCCGCGCGACGCGCGCCCCTTGATGGCCAGGTCGGCGAAATTGTATTCGTCCACCAGCTTCTTGAGCTTCGGCCGCGGCCGGTACTGGATGCGGAGCACCTCCGCCTCACCGTTGCTGTTGGCAGTGAACCAGATGACCGTCGAGCCGGGCTTGCCCTGCGTCAGGTCGTATTCCTTGTCGCGGGTGATGCCCGTGATGGCGAACCGCTTCGCGTAGTAGACCCCGCCCGGCTTGCCGTCGCGATAGACCACGTTGTAGACCGTTCGCTCGTCGCGGCGGTTGAACACGGCGGCGTGGATGATGTCCTTGCCGATGAAGGCCTTGTCCTTCACCTTGGTCACCATGTAGCGGCCGTTCTTCATGAAGACCACGATCTCGGCGATGTCCGAGCAGTCGCAGATGTATTCCGCCCCGTCGATCTTCTTGGGATCGGTGCCCACGAAGCCGTCGGCCTTGTTGGCATAGAGCTTGGCGTTGAGGGTGATCACCTTCTCGGCCTGGATGTTCTCGAAGGTCGACACTTCGGTCCTGCGCGGGAAACGGGCGCCGTATTTGCGCTTGAGCTGCTGGAAATAGCGGATCGTGAATTCGGTAAGGTGCTCCAGGTTGTTCTTCACCTCCTCGATGTCGGCCTCGATGCCGCGGATCCGTTCCTCGGCGGCCTTGATGTCGAAGCGGGAGATCTTGCGGACCGGCTTCTCCACCAGCTTGGCGATGTCTTCCGGGGTGATGGGCCGCCGCAGCAGCGACTGGTATTTGTCCATCTCGCGCTTGACGTCCTGCAGCTGCTCCTCCCACGTCACCGCGTCGTTTTCGAGGATGCGGTACACCTTCTGCTCAAAGAAGATCTTCTCCAGGCTCGACCAGTGCCAGTCGCCCTCCAGTTCGTCGAGCAGGATGCCCAGCTCCTGCTGGAAGAGGTCTTTCGTATGGAAGGCATTGTAGCGAAGGATGTCGTCCACGCCCAGGAAGTGCGGCTTGCGGTCCATGATCACGCAGGCGTTGGGCGAGAGGGCTACCTCGCAGTTGGTGAAGGCGTAGAGGGCGTCGATGGTCTTGTC
Source organism: uncultured Bacteroidales bacterium (assembly GCA_947306365.1). Classification (GTDB taxonomy): domain Bacteria; phylum Bacteroidota; class Bacteroidia; order Bacteroidales; family UBA932; genus Cacconaster. Next base: position 89,553 of record CAMZGD010000007.1, on the reverse strand, counting down.
GGGCGAGACGTCGTTCTGGAGCGTGATGTTGATCTCCACGCCGCTGCTCGACATGTCGTCGATCTTCTTGATTTTGATCTTGCCCTTGTCGTTGGCCTTGATGATCGAGTCGATCAGGCTTTCGGTGGTCTGTCCGTAGGGGATTTCGGTGATGGTGAGCGTGCGCTTGTCGGTCTTGACGATCCGGGCGCGGATCTTCACCTTTCCGCCCCGCAGGCCGTTGTTGTAGCGCGAGCAGTCGATCAGGCCGCCGGTCGGGAAGTCGGGGAAAAGCTGGAACGGCTTGTCGCGCAGGGCTGCGATGCTGGCGTCGAGCAGTTCGTTGAAGTTGTGGGGCAGGATCTTGACCGCCAGGCCCACGGCGATGCCTTCCGTTCCCTGAGCGAGCAGCAGCGGGAACTTCATCGGGAGGACCACCGGTTCCTGGTTCGTGCCGTCATAGGAAGGCACCCATTCGGTGATTTTCTTGTTGAAGGCGACTTCGAGGGCGAACTTGCTCAGCCGGGCCTCGATGTAGCGGGAAGCCGCGGCGGCGTCGCCGGTGAAGATGTTGCCCCAGTTGCCCTGGGTGTCGATCAGATATTCCTTCTGGCCGAGGCCCACGAGCGCGTCCTTGATCGAGGCGTCGCCGTGCGGGTGGTATTTCATCGTGTCGCCCACGATGCCTGCCACCTTGTGGTAGTGTCCGTCCTCCACTTTCTGCATCGCGTGGAGGATGCGGCGCTGCACCGGCTTGAGGCCGTCTTCGATGTGGGGGACGGCGCGGTCCAGAATCACGTAGGAAGCGTAGTCGAGGAACCACTCCCGGTACATGCCCGAGAGCTTGTACTTGTTCTCGCCCTCGGCCACCAGCCGGTCGAACTTGCCTTGTGCCGGATCGGCGGCATCCTCGTCCACGGTCTGGTCGATCTCTTCCTCTTCTTCCGGAAGCACTTCGTCCATGCCTTCCATTTCGTCCAACTCGTCGTCTTCTTTCATAGCTTCTGTCAATCCTGTATGTATCCGAATTTTCTAAGCATTTTCCGGTCTTCGCGCCAGTCGGGCTCCACTTTCACGAAGACCTGCAGGAACACCTTCTTCTGGAAGAAGTCCTCCATCTCCAGGCGGGCCTGCGTGGCCACGCGCTTGAGGGCGCTGCCGCCCTTGCCGATGACGATGCCCTTCTGGGAATCGCGCATCACGTTGATCACGGCGCCGATGTCGTAGCGGTCGTCCCCTTCCTTGAAGCGCTCGATCACCACCTCGGTGCAGTAGGGGATTTCCTTGTCGTAGTTCTCAAGGATCTTCTCGCGGATGATCTCCGAGGCGAAGAAGCGCATGCTCTTGTCGGTGAACTGGTCCTTGTCGTACCAGGGCGGGCTTACCGGCAGGCGGGCGACAAGGGTGTCGAGGATGCCTTCGAGGTTGAAGCGCTCCTTGGCCGACACGGGGAAGATCTCGGCCTTCGGCACGAGTTCCTGCCACTCCCGGATGAGGTTCAGCACGGTGGGCTGGTCGCTCAGGTCGATCTTGTTAAGGACGATGAGCACCGGGCATTCGAGCTGCCGCAGCTTTTCGACGTATTCCGCGTTCTTGTCTTTCTTCTCCACCACATCGGTGACGTAGAGGATGATGTCGGCGTCGCCGATGGCCGTGTCCACGAAGTCGAGCATGCTCTGCTGCAGTGCATAGCTGGGCTTGAGGATGCCCGGCGTGTCGGAAAAGACGATCTGCCAGTCTTCTCCGTTGACGATGCCCATGATGCGGTGCCGGGTGGTCTGGGCCTTGGCCGTGACGATCGACAGGTTCTCGCCCACGAGGGCGTTCATCAGGGTCGATTTGCCGACGTTCGGGTTGCCGATGATGTTGACGAAACCCGCGCGGTGCTGCCGGGGCGTCTTTTCCTTCGCTTCCATCATTTGAAGGCCCCCATTTTCAGCAGTGCGATCTCTTTCTCGTCGAGGAAGCGCCAGGCGCCGCGGCGGAGCTGTTTCTTGGTGAGTCCGGCGAAATAGACGCGGTCGAGCTTCTTCACCTTGTAGCCCAGCGATTCGAAGATGCGCCGGACGATGCGGTTGCGGCCGGAGTGGATCTCCAGGCCGACCTGGCTTTTGTCATTGTCCACGTAGGATAGGGCGTCGGCCGCAATCGGGCCGTCCGCCAGCTCGACGCCCGCGAGGATCTTGTCGAAGTCTTCCTTCCTGAGGTTCTTGTCGAGGGTGGCGTGGTAGATCTTCCGGACACCGTGGGAAGGGTGGGTGAGCTTCTCGGACAGTTCGCCGTCGTTGGTGAACAGGAGCACGCCGGTGGTGGATTTGTCGAGCCGTCCGACCGGGTACACCCGCTCCGGGCACAGGCTTTTGGAAATCAAGTCCATCACGGTGCGTTCAGCGTGCGGGTCCGCCATCGTGGTGACGAAATCCTTGGGCTTGTTCATCACGATGTACACTTTCTTCTCGCCCTTGATGCGGGTTCCGTTGAAGCGGACGTCGTCTTTCTCGGGGTCGATCTTCGTGCCCAGTTCGGTGACCTTCACGCCGTTGACTGTGACCAGTCCGGTTTCGATATACGTATCGGCTTCCCGGCGCGAGCAGATGCCGGAATTGGCGATGAACTTGTTGAGGCGGACGGGGCCGGATGAATTGGGCTGCGGACGTTTTCCGTCACTGCTTCGCTTCGTGTAGGGGCGTTTGGAACGCGGTTTTTCTTCCATCGGAACGTTACGTGTAAAATACGTGCATTTTATCTTGCAAAAATAGTTCAAACCGCGAAAATTTCCTATTTTTGAAAGTCAAATCTTTTGCTGGAGGATCTGTGATGAGAGATTGTTTCCGTTTCGCCCTGGATTCCGTATTGGTCAACCGTCGCCGGTCGCTGCTGACCGTTGCGATCATCGCCGTCGGCGTGGCGTCGCTGGTCGGCATCCAGACGGCACTGGCCATCCTGTCCGACGAAGTGGGCGGCAGCCTGGGCCGTGCCGGGGCCGGCCTGTTCACGGTGCAGGCAAAAGACGGCGCCCCGCCCATCGGTTTCCGCCAGGCCGCGGCTTTCCGTGACGGCCTGCCGGGCGCCGCGTCCGTCTGGGCCGAGCGCGCGACGCGGGTGCAGGTCCGGTGCGGTGGCGTGACCACCGATCCGGTGGTCCGCGTGCTTGCCTGCGATGCGCACTACCTCTCCTGCCAGGATGTCCGGCTGGCGGCCGGGCGCGGTTTTACACTGCAGGAGGTCGAGACCCGTCAACCGGTCGCCATCCTCGGCGACAATCTCCGGCGAAAGCTCTTCGGCGGGAACGGCGGACCGGGGGAGATGGTCTCCTTCGAAGGCGGCCGTTACCGTGTGGTCGGTGTGCTGGCCCGGCAGGGCGCCCTGTACGGGTCGGGGTTGGATGCCTCCCTGCTGGTACCCGTCGACGCTTCTGCCGCAAGCTGTCGTGTTACGGTCCGTGCCCCGTCCGGTATGTCTGCTGCTGCAGCCGTCGGGGAGGCAGGGCGGCAGATGGCCGTTGTCCGCCGGCTTCCGCCCGGAGCGGAACCCGACTTTGAGATCGTGCAGGCCGAGGGTGCAGAGGCCACGCTGGCTTCGCTCCGTGCGAAACTGTCCCTGGTGGCCCTTGGAATCGGATTGATTACGATGCTCGGCGCGTCGGTCGGCCTGATGAACAGCCTGCTGGTGTCGGTGAAGGAGCGTACGCGTGAAATCGGGACGCGGCGGGCGCTGGGCGCCAGGGCACGCACCGTGGCGCGGGATTTCCTGATGGAGTCGGTGGTGATCGGCCAGCTGGGCGGCCTTTCCGGCGTATTGCTCGGACTTGCGTTCGGCGGGCTTACGGCTTTGGTGATGGACGGCAGCTTCACGGTTCCCTGGCAATGGGTCGGCGCGGCGCTTGCCATCGCCTTCGTCGTGAGCCTTCTGTCCGGCCTGCTTCCGGCCCGCCGTGCCGCCGCCCTCGATCCCATCGAAGCCCTCCGCAGCCTGTGAACGGGACAGAGCCGGTCAGATGACTTCGAAAGCAGCGGTGTCGGCCCAGCCCTGGCGGCCGTCGGCGATTTCGACCTTGGCGAAGTCGCCCACATTGTCAAGCAGACGGATCTTCGTGCCTTCGTGGAGCACGAACACCGTCTTTCCGGCTTCGGCCGGTGAACTCTTGACGGTGCAGACCGGCGCCGTGACGATGGCGCTGTCCGCCCGTGACACCGCCCGCTTCTGCCGCAGTGAGAAGACGAACGTGAATACGGCCAGTACGGCCAGGATGCAGGCCACGATGAACGACACCTTGCGCAGCGCGGCGGAATCCCCGTTGCGGAACAGGGTGAGCAGCACGCCGACGGCCAACAGCAGCCCCAGCGTGATCCACGCCCACGTATCGGCCGGGAAGGCCTGGCGCAGGTTGCGGAACCACGACAGCAGGATGAATTCGGGCACCGCGTCGATCTTGTCGAGGGTCAGCTGCCGGACGATGGACAGGTTGTGCGCTGCATCGTCGTGCGACGGGTCGAGCTTGAGCGCCCGTTCATAATAGAGGATGGCGTGGGCGTTGTCGCCCAGCTTGAAATAGGTGTTGCCGATGTTGTAATACAGGTCGGCGCTCTGCAGATCCTCGTTTTCCAGCGCCTTGTACCCGTCCAGGGCTTCCTGCCACAGTCCGGCCGCGAACGCTTCGCCGGCCTTGTCCCAGCGCGAAGCGGCATCGTCCTGGGCGGCGGCCGGCAGCTGCAGGCACAGCAGCAGCGCGGCCAGCGCGGCGCCCGCCGCTTTCTTCCCGGAACCGGGTTTCGGATTCTTCAGCTGCCCCTCGATGTCCGAGATGACGCGGACGGCCTCATTGTATTCATTCTCCATCTGCGCCTGTTCGCTGGCCGGGGCATACCGGGCGAATTCGCACTGGTCGATCAGCCGGATCAGCGCCGAAACGCTCTCGTCGCGCACGTTCCGTTCACGGAGTTTTTCGCTGATTGTGTCCTTCGACAGGTCGGCCGCCGGAATCAGCAGCTTGTCGGATACATAGCCCATCAGCGCCTTGTGCAGTTCCTCATAGTAGGCACCGCCAAGATTCTTGTGCAGATAATCTTCGGCCTGCCTGAGCCTGGCACGCGCCACCCGGTTGGCCCGGCGGTTCCGGGAACCGGCCACGTCGGCAAGGCGGGCCCGCCTGCGGCGCAGCAGGTAGTCGACAAGCAGGAATATGAGAGTAATCGTAACCATAAGCACGTAGAACAGGAGGGATCCTGCAAAAAATACTCCATTCTTTTTTAGGTGTCCGTCGCCCAGGGCGATGTAGCGGATGTCCTCGGCCAGGCTGCGTACGCCCTGGCGGTTGGTGCCCGGCACCACGACGCCGCCTCCCGTCACTTCCTCGCCTTTTTCGATCGTCACGGGAATGTCGCCGGTGGCGGTCGTGACGTATTTCCCGTGGACGTTGTCGTAGTAGGTGTATTCGATCGACGGGATGACGAAGTCGCCGTGGCTGCGCGGGATGAAGGGATATTCGAAGACTTTCGAACCGCTGGTGCCGCTGGCCGACGTCTTGTCGGTGCTCTTGAGGTCATAGACCTCGAAGTCCGGCGGGAAACTCACGGCGGGCGCCTCGAGCATCGAGAGGTTTCCGTTTCCGGAGAGGGTGACGACGAGCGAGCCGGCCTCGTTCGACTTGATGCCGTCCTTGCTCATCTTTGCACTGATCTTGAAATCGCCCACGCCGCCCGAGAAAGAGGCCGGCGCACCGGCGGGCAGGTCACGCACCTTGACCTGGATGGCCGGGGTGCCGATCCGCTTCCGGATGGTCTGGTACTGGTCGAAAAAGTCGTCGAAGATCGAGAGCGGGCTGCCCGAGGAAGCGCGGACACGCAGCTGGCAGACCATCTCCGCGGGATCGATGGTCAGGGTGCCGCTCTGCTGGGGGATCAGCGTGTACTGCCGCAGCAGCGCGGCGTTGTAGATGGTCCCGTTCACGTTTTCCCGCTTGAAGTCGAGGTTGTTGACCGTCACCGTCTCCTTGCTCCAGAATCCGTTGAACGTGGGGAACTTGATGTCTTCGAAGCCCGTGATGTCGGTTCGGGTGTAGATCTTGAGCGTGGCCGTGATGGGCTCGCCCTTGACCACGCTGGTCTTGCTGAGCGCCAGGCGCAGGAAAATGTCCTGGCTGGAGACGGTGCCGGTGACGGCGGCGTTGTTCTCCCGGTCGGGTTCCTGGCGGGTCTGCGGTTGCTGCGGTTCGCCCGCCACGACCTCGATCTTGAGTGTGGACGATGAAACGCTGGCATTGTCGACGGTAGCCGTGGCGGCTGCCAGCGTGAACGTGCCGGTGCGCTTGGGCTGCAGCACGTAGGTCATCGTTTCCTGATGGGTGGACGTGCGCTTGCCGTTGACGATGTTGGTGCTCGACATCGAGCCTTTCTGCGGTCCCCATACCACTTCGAAGTCGTCCGTTCCGGGCCAGTCGAAGTCGCTGATCCGTGCGTCGGCGGTAAAGACGATGCGGAAGGTCTCGTCGAGGGAGACCACGCCGGGGCCTTCGACTTTCAGCGTCTGGGCCGATGCGGCCAGGGCGCTGAAACAAAGCAGCAGTGTCAGGATGCGTTTCATAGTGCGGTTTACCAATTCTTCTCTTTCTGTTTCGATTTCAACTTGGCGGCTTTTTCTTTCTTCACCTTGTCCTGGGTGTCTTTCTCCTGGGCCTGGATGGCCTGCAGCATCTGCTGGGCGGCCTGCGGCGTTATCCGGGGCTCTTGTCCCTGCGGCTTCGGGTCCTGTTTCTGATCCTGGTCCTGATTCTGATCTTGATTCTGGTTCTGGTCCTGGTCCTGGTTCTGATCCTGGTTCTGATCCTGGTTCTGATCCTGATTCTGGTCGTCATTCCCGCCGCCGTTCTGCTGCTCGTTTTCGAGCATCTTCTGGGCGTACGCCAGGTTCGCCTTGGTCTCCATATCGGAAGGATTGCGCCGCAAGGCGTTCTTGTAGGCCTCGATGGCCCCCTGCCAGTTGCGCTGCTTCAGCTGGGAATTGCCCTGGTTGTGGAAGGCATCGGCGCCGCGGGGACCTTTCGCCAGCGAATCGATGCACGCCTTGTAGTAGCGGTCGGCCTCGTCGTAGTTCTCCATCCGATAGCAGGTGTTGCCCAGATTGTAGTCGGCTGCGACGGAGGTGGAATCGGCCACCAGCGCCTTCTTGTAGTCGATTTCGGCCTGCTGCCACTGTTCCTTCCGGAAATCGCGGTTGCCGCGGCGCACGCTCTTCCGTTCGCTCTGCGCGAAGCAGGCGGTCGCGCCCAGCAGCAGGGCCAGTCCGATGCAAAATATGCGTTTCATACTCAGTTCCTGAACAGATGACGCCTGGCCTTCGTTTCCGGAATCAGCAGCTCGAGAATCAGGAAGAAGAGCGCGATGGCGAAGAAATACATGTATTGTTCGTCGAAATCCTCGAACACCACGGAGTTGAACTGCTCCTTGTCGATGGTGCGGATGTCGTCGATGACGGGGTTCAGCCCGAATTCGCTGTTGCCGGCCCGGACGTACTTGCCCTGGCCGATGCCGACGATCTCCTGCAGGATCTCCTCATCGAGCCGTGTCACCACGATGTCGCCGGCGGCGTCTTTCATCAGGCTGCCGTTCTTGGGAATCGGCTTGCCCTGCGGGGATCCCACGCCGATGCAGTAGATGCGGATGCCCTGTTCCGCGATGGCCCGGGCCGCGTCGAGCGCTTCGCCTTCGTGGTCTTCGCCGTCGGTGATCAGGATGATGGCGCGCGAGCGTTCGCTCTGCGTGCTGAAACTGCGGGCGGATGCCATCAGCGCTTCGGCCAGGTCGGTGCCCTGGATCGGCACGCTTTCGGTGTCGACGCTCTTGAGGAAGATCTTCGCCGAGACATAGTCGGCGGTGATGGGAAGCTGGACGAAGGCCTCTCCGGCAAAGACCACCAGGCCGATGCGGTCGCCCTGCAATTTGTCCACCAGCCGGGAGATAGCCAGCTTGGCGCGTTCCAGGCGGTTCGGCGAATAGTCTTCGGCCAGCATCGAATTGGAAACGTCGAGGGCGATCATCACCTCCACGCCCTGCGTCTCGTGTTCCTTGAGACGGGCGCCGAGCTGCGGCCGGGCCAGGCCGATGACGAAGAACAGCCAGGCGGCGGCCAGCAGGCTCACCTTCAGCCAGCCCTTTCCGGTGGAGGCGTCGGGCATCAGCTTCGCCACCAGTTCCGGATTGCCCAGCCGGGCGATCCGGCGGCGCCTGACGCGCAGGCAGAGCGCATAGGCCACGAACAGCAGCGGAATGAGCAGCAGGAGCAGCAGATATTGCGTTTGTGCCAGATAAACCATGCTACGGGATCCTCCTTACGATAAAGAAACGCAGCAGCAGTTCCGCCAGCAGGGCAAAAAGCGCGATCAGCGCGAACCGCATGAAGCGTTCCGAATAGACGGGGAAGCTGTCCACGGTGGTGCGGGTCTTCTCCATCTGGTTGATTTCCGAATAGATTTCCATCAGCTTGGTGTTGTTGGTGGCGCGGAAGTATTTGCCGCCGGTCTCCGCGGCGATCTGCTTCAGCAGGTCTTCGTCGATCTCCACCTTGACGTTTTGCACCTGTACGCCCCACGGTGTCATGAAAGGGTAGGGCGCCTCGCCCATCGCGCCGACGCCGATGGTGTAGACGCGGATATCGTAGGTCTTGGCGATTTCGGCCGCCATCTGCGGGGCGACTTCGCCGCAGTTGTTCATACCGTCGGTGAGCAGGATCACCACCTTGCTCTTGGCATCGGAATCCTTCAGGCGGGCGACGGCGGTCGCCAGCCCGTTTCCGATGGCGGTCCCGTCGTCGATCAGGCCGGTCTCCACTTCCTTCATCAGGTTGATGAGGGTGGCGCGGTCGGTGGTCAGCGGCGCCTGGGTGTAGCTTTCGCCGGCGAAGACGACGATGCCCATCCGGTCGGCCGGCCGGCTGGCGATGAACTCCATCGCGATGTCCTTGGCCGCGCCGATTCGGTCGGGCTTGAAGTCGCGGGCGAGCATCGACGTGGAGACGTCCATCGTCAGTACGATGTCGATGCCTTCGGTGTCCACTTTCTCGAAATTCTCCGAAGACCGGGGACGGGCGATGGCCGCGATGATGGCGGCGAGGGCGACCATCCGCAGGATGAAGGGGAGATGCCGGCTCCAGGCGGCGAGCCTTCCGTTTCCGGTGTCCCACTGGGCGGCGTCCGAAACGGTCAGCGACGGCTGCTTCCCGCGCAGGCAGCGCCACACGTAGAGCGCGATGAGCGGGATGAGCAGGAGTTCCAGCCAGAGCAGATGCGGGTATTCAAAAAACATACGTCAGTTTCCCTCCTCCTTTTCGATCTGGTGCATATAGGTTTCGTTGACGAAGCGGATGGCGGTCGGGATGGCGTTCTCGTTTTCGGTGTCCGAAGCGGTGTGCTTGGCGAACTTCACGAAGTCGGCGGTGGTGAAGAGGTCCTTCAGCTGTGCCGTAAGCGCCGGGTCGATCTCCTTGTCCTGCAGGTCGCGGAACATCTCGGCCGAAGTCTGTTCCAGCGCGGCCACGCCGTAGCGGTCGGCGATGTACTGGCGAAGCGCGTCGGTCACCTGCGTATAGAACTGCTTCTGCTTGCCTGCCTGCCATAGTTTCTGCGCACGGGTCTTTTCAAGGCTGCGCAGGGCCACGATGTGCGGCGGGTCCTTCACCACCGGCTTGCCGAAGAAGTCGCGGTTCTGGCGGCGCAGCCGGATCCAGCGGACCAGCAGCCAGATGAGCGCGGCCACCAGCAGCGCCAGTCCGGCCCAGGGAATCACCTCCCGGAAGGTGAGGGGATAGCGGATCTGCCCCTTGATGTCGTAAGGCTGGAAGGTGGCGGTATCGATGGGGATGGTGGTCACTTCGAGGTGCGGGCCGGCGTATTCCAGCGTATCGACGCTGCCGTCGGCACGGGCGAGCAGCACGTAGAGCGGGGGCAGGTTGTAACTGCCGCTGTCGAAGCTCGTGAGCGTGACGTGCCCGCGCAGGCCGGTCGTCCCGTTCTTTGCGGAGAGGGTGTCGAACGCCATTTCGCCGAGTGCCTCCACGCCGGGGACGGGTTCGGTGCCGGGCTTGCTGATACGGGCCGCTTCGCCTGGGGCGAGCTGCAGGTCGAGCGTCCATTCGATCTGGTCGCCGATCAGGATGGAGTCGCGGCTCAGGCGGCTCCGGAGCGCGGCATCGTCCTGCGCACGGCAGGTCAGGAAAGCGAGCGTGAGCAACAGGACGGTCAGAAGGTGCTTCTTCATGTCAGGCTCTGTTTTTGAAGAATGAGATGAGCTGTTTCACATAATCCTCGCCAGTTCCGATGGTGACGGCGTCGATGCGGTAGCGCCGCAGGAGCGCCTGCGTGCTTTCGGCGGCTTTCCGGTTCCACGTCTCGTAGTTCCGGCGCACCGTCGCGGAGCCGGTGTTGACCCAGCGGTCGCGGCCGGTTTCCGCGTCGCGCACGTGGACGAGCCCGACGTCGGGCAGGGTGCGTTCGCGCGGGTCGTAGATGTTGATGACCGATATGTCATGCCGGTTCGCGGCGATCTTGAGCGCTTCTTCGTAACGGGGCTGCTGCCGGTCGTCGAGGTCGATCAGGTCGGAGAGCAGGAACGCGGTGCAACGTTTCTTGAGTGCGTTGGTCAGGTACTGCAGGGCGGCGCCGATGTCGGTGCCGCGGTCTTCCGGCTCGAACTCCACGAGGTCGCGGATGATGTGGAGCAGGTGGCTGCGTCCCTTCTTCGGGGGGATGAACTTCTCCACCTTGCTGCTGAAGAACAGGGCGCCCACCTTGTCGTTGTTGATCGACGCCGAGAACGACAGCACGGCGGCGATCTCGGTCACGAGGTCCTTCTTGGTCTGGCTGGTGGTGCCGAACAGCCGCGAGCCGCTCACGTCGACGAGCAGCATCACCGTGAGTTCGCGTTCTTCCTCGAAGATCTTGACGTAGGGCGCCCGCAGGCGGGCGGTGACGTTCCAGTCCATGTTGCGGACGTCGTCGCCGTACTGGTATTCGCGCACTTCGCTGAAGGCCATTCCGCGTCCCTTGAATGCGGAATGGTATTCTCCGGCGAAGACCTGGTGCGACAGCGCCTTCGTCTTGATCTCGATCTTCCGGACCTTCTTTAACAGATCATTCTCCATAATTTGGACTACCCTGACAAACATTAAGGAACTTCAACCGCGTTCAGGACATCGGTGATGATTTCCTCGGAGGTGATGTTCTCGGCTTCGGCTTCGTAGGTAAGGCCGATGCGGTGGCGGAGGACGTCGTAGCACACGGCGCGCACGTCCTCGGGGATGACGTAGCCCCTGCGCTTGATGAACGCGTAGGCCTTGGCCGCCATCGCGAGCGAGATGCTGGCACGCGGCGAGCCGCCGAAGGCGATCATGTCCTTCAGCTTGCCGAGACCATAGTCTTCCGGCTGTCGCGTGGCGAACACGATGTCCACGATGTACCGCTCGATCTTCTCGTCCATATAGACTTCACGCACCACTTCCCGTGCCCGGACGATGTCTTCGGGCTTGAGCTGCGTGGCCGGCCGCGGGAATTCACCTTGGTTGTTCATCCGGATGATGAGCTTTTCCTCGTCCTTCTTCGGATAGGAGACTTTCACTTTCAGCATGAAACGGTCGACCTGCGCCTCGGGCAGGGGATAGGTGCCTTCCTGCTCGATGGGGTTCTGCGTTGCCATCACCAGGAACGGCTCCGGCAGCTTGAAGGTCGTCTCGCCGATGGTCACCTGCCGTTCCTGCATCGCTTCGAGCAGGGCCGACTGCACCTTGGCCGGACTGCGGTTGATCTCGTCGGCCAGCACGAAATTGGCGAAGACCGGGCCCTTCCGGATCTGGAACTGCTCGCTCTTCTGGCTGTAGATCATCGTGCCGATCAAGTCGGCGGGCAACAGGTCCGGCGTGAACTGGATGCGGTTGAACCGGGCATCCACGATTTGCGCGAGCGTGTTGATGGCCAGGGTCTTCGCCAGGCCCGGCATACCTTCGAGCAGAATGTGCCCGTTTGCCAGCAGGCCGATCAGGAGATTGTCCACGAGCTGCTTCTGTCCGACGATCACCTTGCCCATCTCCATCTGGATGATGTCGACGAAGGCGCTCTCCCGCTCGATGCGTTCATTTAACGCTTTAATGTTTACGCTGTCCATGTTTTTTGTATGTTTTTTTGTATTTTTGTTGTCGGTTTATCCTACAAAATTAATAAAAATATCCATGCGGCTATTCGTCCAGCTCTCCTACGACGGAAGTCCTTTCTGCGGATGGCAGTTCCAGCCAAACGTTCCTTCCGTCCAAGCCGAAATGGAGCGTGCGCTCTCGATCGTTTTCGGGGAGCCTGTTGCCGTGGTTGGAGCCGGACGGACGGATACCGGCGTGAATGCGCGCCACTATATCGCGCACTTTGACGTATCCGCCTGGCCGCAGGAAGAGACCGCCCGTCTTTTGCGCAAATTAAATGCCATTCTGCCGCCCGCCATTGTGGCAGAAGCGTTCTATCGGGTGGCCGACAACGCGCATGCGCGGTTCGATGCCGTCAGCAGGACCTACCGCTACTACATCCATACCGCCAAGGACCCGTTCATCCGTCACTCCTGCCGCTGCTGGTACGCGTTCGACGTGGCCGCGATGAACCGGGCCGCGCAGCCGTTGCTGGGCCGGCACGATTTCTCGAGTTTCGAGAAGACGGGCGGCGCCAACAAGACCTCGCTCTGCACCGTGACGGAGGCCCGCTGGGAGGCCGTCGACGATACGCACCTGGTGTTTACCATCACGGCCGACCGGTTTCTCCGCAATATGGTGCGGGCCACGGTCGGCACGCTTTTGGAAGTGGGAAGGGGACGCCGCGCGCCGGAGTGGGTGATGGATGTGCTGGAAGCGCGTGACCGGAGCGAGGCCGGCCAGTCTGTCATCGGAGAGGCACTGTTCCTGGAGGAAATCCGGTACCCCTATCCGTTGACACCAATAACTGATTAATAATTAATACTATAGTTACTATGCTTTCTACCTTTCTCCAAACTGCTGTCGACGCCGTCGAAGCGGTTCCCGTTCAGGAAGAACTCTCCTTTTCATTGATCAGCATGGCTGCCAAGGGCGGCTGGCTGATGCTGGTGCTGCTTGCGCTTTCCATCATCGCCATCTACCTCTTCGGCAAGAAATGGTGGGCCATCCGGCAGGCCGGCAAGATCGACCGGAACTTCATCAAGGACGTGGACAATTATCTGCTGGAAGGGAAGGTCCGTTCTGCCCGCGCCCTGTGCCGGCGCAGCGATACGCCGATTGCCCGGATGATCGAAAAAGGCGTCGAACGCATCGACAAGCCGCTCTCCGACATCCGCATCGCCGTGGAGAACGTGGCCAATGTCGAAGTCGCCAAGCTTGAAAAAGGGCTGCCCGCCCTGGCGACCATCGCCGGCGGCGCCCCGATGATCGGTTTCCTCGGCACCGTGATGGGTATGGTGCAGGCCTTCTTCAATATGGCCCAGGCCGGCAACAACATCGACATCACGCTGCTGTCGGGCGGCATCTACACGGCGATGATCACCACGGTCGGCGGTCTGATCGTCGGCATCCTCGCCTACTTCGGCTACAATTTCCTGACGGCGCAGGTGACGAGCCTGGTCGCCAAGATGGAGGCCTCGTCCATCGAGTTCCTCGATGCGGCGCAGGCCCGGAAAGAAACCAAAAGTCAGGAATAGCCATGGCAATCAAACGGACCACGAAGGTTGACTCGGCTTTCTCGATGTCGTCGATGACGGACATCGTGTTCCTGCTGCTGATCTTCTTCCTCGTCACCTCGACGCTGGTCAATCCCAACGCCCTCAAGCTCCTCTTGCCCAAGAGCACGGGGCAGGTGGCGGCCAAGGCGACGGTCAGCGTTTCGATCAAGCACTATCCGGAGCAGAATACGGTGACGTACCACATCAACGGCAACCAGAAGCCGGTGGCGTTCAGCGAGATCGAGCCGGCTGTCCGCGAGCTGCTCCAGTTCGAGGACGATCCCACTTTCTCGATCTATGCCGACGAGACGGTGCCCGTCAAGGAAGTGGTGGCGCTGATGAACATCGCCAAGCGCAACCACTATAAAGTCATTATGGCGACGTCGCCAGAATAATAGCCCGTAAACAGGATGAATCGTGCCAACTGGGTGGGAATCGGCTTGACGGTGGTGTTTCACGCACTGCTGCTGGCGCTTTGTTTCCGATCGGGCCTGAAGTACATCTATCCGCCGCCGGCGGAGCAGGCGGTGCTGATGGAATTCGACCAGGAGCCGGTGCCCGAACAGGTACAGGTGGGGGCGGAGCCCCGTTCCGAGTCGCCGGATCCCGACCGCGAAGTCCAGCTGGTGAAGCGGTCGGAATCGCCGGTGCAGGGCACGAAGGCCAATCTGGCGGAAGAAGCCACGGTAGGGGATGACGGCGATGTGGAAGTGCCCGAGCCCAAGCGGGAGATCGACCGGCGGGCGTTGTTTCCTTCGGCGGCCAACAACAAGAAAGACACGCTGGCGCCGCAGACGTCTTCGCAGCCGTCGGCGCGTTTCGACGAAGGCCACGCGAGCGGCAACACGATGGCTGGTTCGTCCGACGGTGAGCCGTCGGCGCGGCTGGCCGGGCGCAATGTGGTGGGATCGCTCCCGCTTCCGGCCTATGGGGTGCAGAAGTCAGGACGGGTGGTCGTCCGCATCATGGTCGACCGGGAGGGCAACGTGACCGATGCCATCGTGATTCACGAAGGAACTTCAGTCCAGGATCATTCGCTCTGGTCGGCTGCCAGGAAATCGGCGCTCCAGGCCAAGTTTACCGCCAATCCCAAGGCGCCCATCTCCCAGGAGGGCACCATCACCTATATCTTCAAGTTGCAGTAATCGCCTCACGGCCGGGCCGTCCGTCTCATAAACGACGCTATTGGTAGCGGAGGAGCGTGACGACGCCGTCCATCGTGGCAACCAGTAGGCGGTTGTCGGGGAGGGGGACGATGCTGCCCAGCAGGGCGACGGAAATCTTGTGTTTCCAGACGACGGAGCCGTCGGCCGTGTTGAGGCAGAAAAGGTTGCCTTTGTCGGTGGGGACGAAGAGCAGCCGGCCGTCGGCGCTGCAGGCACACGGTGTCGGCGCTATCTCGTAGCCGAAGCCGGGCGCGGCTTCCCAGCGCTTTTCGGCATCCGGCGCCGCGGTGCTGTAGGCCTGGACGCTGTCGAACATCGTTTTTACATAGATGGTTTCTCCGTCGGGTGACAGGGCGATGGATTCCCGTCCGCCGTCCGAGACCCACAGTTGCCGGCCCGTGCGCGCATCCAGCGCATACGTCTTCCGTTCAGGCGTCACGAGGAATATCCTGCCGTTCGCCTTGACGGGATTGACGGCCGCCGGCGAGAACATCCGGGATCCTTTCGTCGTCCAGGTCCATTGTACGGTTCCCGTGCGCGGGTCGAGCGAATAGAGCGTGTTGGCCCAGTCGCCGAAGACCACCTGCTCGTCGTCCACGTACGGCCGGCATTCCACGAAACCGGCGATGCCTTCGCGGGCCCATACCAGC
Organism: uncultured Bacteroidales bacterium; assembly: GCA_947306365.1. Taxonomy (GTDB): domain Bacteria; phylum Bacteroidota; class Bacteroidia; order Bacteroidales; family UBA932; genus Cacconaster. The sequence continues at coordinate 74,043 of CAMZGD010000007.1, read as the reverse complement.
CGGCCGCTGCGCACCTTCAGCGCGCGGAACACGTGGTCGGACGATCCCACGTAGGCAATGCCGTTCCGGATGACCGGCGTGGCCAATACGGAGTGCGCACAGCGGTAACGCCATAGCGGCCTGCCGTTACGCAGCGACAGGCAATAGACGTATCCGTCGGTCGAGCCGATGACCACCCGCTTCTTCCAGACGGCCGGTGTGGAGAATACTTTCCCTCCGGTGGCAAAACGCCAGCACTCACGGCCCGTATCCGCATCGAGCGCCTTGACGACGCCGGTCTCATTGGCATAGAGCACGTACCGGCCTGCCTGGACGGCCCCGCATCCGATGTCGCCTTCGTCCTGGCTGCGCCAGACCTCGGCGACCTGCGGGAACGTCCGGTTCACGTCGAATCCCAGGAACGGATAGTCGCGGGGAAGTCCGTACGGATTGTCACGGCCCGCTGCCCTGTCGGGTTCGTACAGGGGGACATCGGAGAGCGTCATCGCATACCAGGGCTCCCGGTCGAAGGGCGTGACGACGGTACCGTCCGGGTCTGAAAGGATGCGTTCGTGGACGGTAAGCTGTCCGTCGCGGATTTCGACGATGTTGTAGCCGACTTCCTTGCCCCGGTCGGGCGAGCGTCCCAGGATGCCCGGGACGCCTCCGTAGTCCAGGATCGTATTCATATGCCAGTGTCCGCCGATGAGCAGCTGGATGTTGCCCTTCTTCAAGGTGTTCATCACCTGGAAATAGTTGAGGATCGACGTGTCCTGGGGATAGTGGTTCACGAAGACCACGGGCTGTTCCTTCGGAATCGCCGTGACGATGGAGTCGAGCCACGTCAGGCTCTCGTGCGGCAGCAGGGCCGGGGCCATCCGCATGTTCGGGCCGCAGTTGCAGCCCAGGAACTTGATGCCGCCCGCCTCGAATTCGAAATGCTCGTAGCCGAATTCCCGGGCGAAGGTGTTGCAGCCGCTCTCCGACCATTTGGCGTCGTGGTTGCCCGCCACGATCCAGTACGGATGGTCGAGCCGGTCGATCAAGGCCTTGGCCAACGCGATCTCGCGGTCGGCGCCGAAGTCGGTGATGTCGCCGCCGAAGACCGTGAACCGGATGTCCGGCTGGCTGTTGATGTCGGAGATGCAGCGTTCGAGATTGTCGATGCGCGCCGTCGCCCCTTCACTGATGTGGATGTCCGTCAGAAAGGCGAACTTGACCGGCGGGGTTTGTGCCGCTGCGGTGAAGGCTGCGCACAATAATAGGAATGGGAGAATTCTTTTCATAAACCCACGGAGCGAGAGGGTGCCGGAAGAGGTTCGGGCAATCTTTATATCAATGACAGAAGATACTGCCCGTACTGGTTCTTCTTCATCGGCTCGGCGACGGCGCGAAGCTTTTCGGCCGTGATCCAGCCGTTGAGGTAGGCGATCTCTTCGAGGCAGGCGATCTTCAGGCCCTGCCGCTTTTCGATGACTTCAACGAAAGTCGATGCCTCGGCGAGCGACTCGTGGGTACCCGTGTCGAGCCAGGCGAAGCCGCGGCCGAAAGTCAGTACCTTGAGTTCCCCGTCCGCGAGGAAGGCGTTGTTGACCGAAGTGATCTCCAGTTCGCCGCGGGCGGAAGGCTTCACTTCCTTCGCCACGCGGACGACCTTGTTGGGATAGAAATAGAGGCCCACCACCGCGTAGTTGCTCTTGGGATTCGCCGGCTTCTCCTCGATGCAGTCGGGGTTTCCGTCGGCATCGAACGAAACCACGCCATAACGTTCCGGGTCGTTCACCCAGCAGCCGAAGACGGTGGCCTTGGCGTCCTTCTCGGCATTGTCGACGGCTTTCAGGAGCAGGTCGCGGAAGCCCGTTCCGTGGAAAATGTTGTCGCCCAGTACCATACATACCGAATCGTTGCCGATGAATTCCTCGCCGATGATGAAGGCCTGCGCCAGCCCGTCGGGCGAGGGCTGCTCCGCATACGTGAATTCCACGCCATAGTCCGATCCGTCTCCCAGCAGCCGCCGGAATCCCGGCAGGTCGTGCGGCGTGGAGATGACGAGAATCTCACGGATGCCCGCCATCATCAGCACCGAGACCGGATAATAGACCATCGGCTTGTCGTAGATGGGAATCAGTTGTTTCGAAATGCCCTTGGTGATGGGATAGAGCCGGGTTCCGCTTCCCCCGGCCAGAACGATGCCTTTCATACCTGTCAGTCCTTTCGAACAAAGGTAAGAATAATTCGGTAAAACTGCGGTGCGCTGTTAACAAATCTCCGGGGTGTGCGTCTTATTGTCGTAGGAATCATTTAATCAAATACGATATGAAAAGATTTTTCTTCTTTGTGGCGATAGCCCTTCTTTGTGTCTCCTGCAACACCTTCGACGGTCCCGTGATTACCGAAGACTTGAATGTCGGCTTTTTCGATGCCGTGGAGGTCATCGGCCATGCCGATATCCTGTTCACCCAGGATGACGTCCCGGGCGCTACACTCCGGACCCGTGAGGATTATTTCGACAGGGTCGACGTCTATGTCAAAGGAACAACCCTTGTCATTGATACCCGGAAGCGGTTTGGTTTCTCATTCGGGATGGATGAAGTCTCCCTTCGCCTCTATTCACCGAGATTGAAGCGCGTCGACATCGATGGCGCCGCCCGGTTTGAACTTACCGGCGGATTGATCTCGGACGACGACCTGAAAGTGCATATTGACGGGGCCGGCGAGCTGGATCTTGTAGGAATCAGCGTAAGGGACCTGGATGTCAGGATCGATGGCGCCGGTGAGGTCTATCTGGATGGGGAAGCGGATAATGCTTATCTGGAGATCGACGGGGCGGGCCGGATCGACGCCCGTTACCTCGAAGTGTTCGGCGAACTGCGGCGGCATATCTCCGGCATCGGTGAAATCCTGCTCTGAGCCGGGCCGTCCGTCTTAAAGACATTCAATTAATTCGAACAATATGAAAAGAATCCTTGCAATTTCGCTGCTCTGCCTGACGCTGATGACGGTCAGCGGATGTGGCACATCTACCGATCTTACCTTCAATCAGAACCAGCTCCAGACCAATGTGGTCCTCTCGCAAAAGAACTTCACTGTCGTAAAGGAAGTGGCGGGAGAAGCGACGGCAACCTACGTATTCGGCATCGGCGGATACCGGTGCGCCGAAGCCAAATCCGCCGCGATGAGCGATATGGTCTGGAATGCACAGCTGACCGGTTCACAGGCAATCGTCAACGCGTCGATCAGCACGCACGTGCAGACCGTCCTCGGCATCTATACCAAAGTCACCGCTTACGCGACCGGCACCGTGGTTGAATTCTATTAACGATGTTTGTCCGCCGCCGGACGGGTCCGCTTAATCACCCCATCGGTATGCGGGGTCGAGCGGCGCGAGCCCGGCGAGGTGCAGCAGCCGGCCGACGAAGCCGTCCACCAGGACGGCGAGGTCGGCCGGCCTGTTGTAGAAGCCCGGTGCGGCGGGGGCGATGACCGCGCCGGCCTCGGTCAGGGCGGTCATGTTGCGCAGGTGGATCAGGCTCAGCGGCGTTTCGCGGGGGACGAGGATCAGCGGCCGGCGCTCCTTGAGCTGGACGTCCGCGATGCGGGCTACGGCGTCGTCGGCGGTGCCGGCGGCGATGCGCCCGACCATCCCCATCGAGCAGGGGAGAACCACCACGACGTCGGCGGCGGCGCTGCCCGAGCAGAACGGCGCGTCGAACCGATGGTCGTCGAGCAGCGTGACGCCGGCCGGCAACGTGGTCGTGCCGGCATAAGGTGCCTCGCATCCCAGTTCGTGCCGCCAGATCTCCCTGGCTGTGTCGGTCAGCAGCAGATGCAGCGCCACGCCGTCCAGCGCGGCGGCCCGTTCCAGGAAGCGTCGCGCATAACAGGCCCCGCTGGCGCCGGTGACGGCCAGCACTACGTTCTTTGCCGGGCCGCTACAGGTATTCATCGAGCAGGATCTGCTTGAGCTTGGCCATACCCACGGTGGCCGGTTCCTGGATCTGGGTGAACTTGTCGTAGTCGAGCCGGATGGGTTTCGGGTCGATGAGGAAGATCGGCGTTCCGTACTGGACATACCGGAAGAGACCGGCCGCCGGATAGACGTTGAGCGACGTGCCGATGATCAGCAGGATGTCGGCCTCTGAGACCTCGCGGGCGGCGGGCGTCATCATCGGGACTGCCTCGCCGAACCAGACGATGTGCGGGCGCAGCTGTACGCCGCGTCCGTCGGTGTCGCCCAGGTTGATGTCGCGGTAGCCGATGTCTTTCACGCCCCGGTCCTCCTGGTCTTCGGGGCGGACCTTGGTCAGCTCTCCGTGGAGATGGATGACCTTCGTCGAGCCGGCGCGTTCGTGGAGGTTGTCCACATTCTGCGTGACGACGGTCGTTTCGAAATACTTTTCGAGTTCCGCGATGATCTCGTGTGCGCGGTTGGGCTGCGCCTTTTCGAGCTGGCGCCGCCGCTCGTTGTAGAATTGGAGCACGAGGCCCTTGTTGCGGTACCAGCCTTCGATGTCGGCCACGTCGGCTACGTTGTAGTTCTCCCACAGGCCGTCGCTGTCGCGGAAGGTCTTGATGCCGCTTTCCGCGCTGACGCCTGCTCCCGATAGTACGACCAGTTTTTTCATATCACGCAAAATAATAGTTTCTGAGCCAGTATTCGAACAACGGATCGATGATCCGTGCGTTCTCTTCCACGTCGAACGTGATCACCTCTTTCTTCTGCAGGGCGTCCTTCACCCGGAAGACGTTGGCCGAGGAGTTGAGACGGTACCGTTCCATCATTTCGGCGCTGCTGAGCTTCCGGACACCGTCCACGATGGCGTGCAGCAGGTTGATCTGGTTGCCGGTCAGGTCGAGCAGCGACTGCTTGAAGCGGGGAACGTGGATCGCGAGCAGCGTGTCCCGGGCCTGGTTGACGATTTTCCGGTTTACATATCCCGCCGGCATGGCGTAGCAGAACGCGCAGAGCTGCTTGACGTACCACATGTTGCCGGAAGCGATCTCGAAGATGGCCATCGCTTCCTCCATCTCGATGACCCGCCCGAAATTGAGGAAGGTGCTGCGGATGTACTCGCAGACCGTCTTCTTGTCGAGCGGCTGGAGCTCCAGGGTGCGGCACAGGCCGTAGAAGCACCTGCGCTCCTCGAAGATGCTCTTCATCGCGTTGACGAACGACCCGGTCAGCAGGTAGTTCACGTGCCGGTGCCGGCTCCAGGCGCGGTCGAAATCCTCCAGCCGGAACTGTTCGTCCTCAAAGCGGAGCAGGTTCTGGAATTCCTTGAAATAAACCACCATCTGCTTGCCAGCTTCGCCGGCGATGATTTCCGGCAGGTCGAAGATCTTGCTGCCGGCAATCTCGTCGATGCTGATCTCGAAGGGGAGCAGGACGCCCCGGTTAACCTCGGCGGCACACTCCTTCATCCGTTCGCGCCACAGGGCGGCGAAACCGTCGGCCGAGCGGATGTTGAACAGGTCGATTTCGCAGATGATCAAGGCGTTCCCCCTGGCCCTGAACTGTTCGAGCGCTTCCGTGACGATGGTCTCCTTTCCGCTCCGGGCCTCGCCGTAGACGGCCAGGCCGTGTCCTCCTTTCTCAAGCGTTGCGACGATGGCGCCGATCTCGTCGGTCCGGCCGATAATGCTGCCGCCGGCGGCGATCTTGTCAAAGGCGAACGGGAATTCCATCAACAGTGTTTTAACAAAATTGTTACAAATATAGCAATTCTGCGGAATGGTCACAAAAAAACCGGCTCGAAAGCCGGTTTTTGTCAGAGTTCTTCAAAATTGACGTCTGCAAATGAGTTGGGGGCCGCCTGTTCGGGCTGTTCGTCCGGCGTCGTCTCAGGCGCCTCGGGAAGCCGTTCCCGGATATAGCCGATCACTTCCTGCAGCCCTTCGGAGAACTTGTCGAAATCCTCCTTGTAGAGGAAGATCTTGTGCTTGTCGTACACGTAGCGGCCGTCACGTTCGATCCGGCGCTTGCTTTCGGTGATGGTCAGATAATAATCATTGCCCTTGGTGGCCTTGACATCGAAAAAGTAGGTCCGCTTGCCCGCTCTTACAGGCTTCGAATAAACATCGTCTCCATTTCTTTCCTGGAAGCCTGCATTATCATAATCCTCAAAATACATAGTGGTATAACAGTTTTAAAAACGTTTTTTCGATAATCTCCGACAAAGATAGATTTTATTTTTGAACGAAACCATTTATCTTTGTAAAAAATTCTGAAAACTTTGAAATGCTATCACGCCGTTTGATCCGTATAAAGGCATTCAAGACGCTCTTTGCATATATCGGTTCGGAGTCCGACAGTGTCAATGCAGCGCAGAAGTCGCTGATAGAGTCTTGTGACAAGGTCAAGGACCTCTACTATTTCCTGCTCAACCTGTCGTCGTCGCTGGTCGGGGTCGCCGAGGAAAAGATCGCCGTCGGGATGCGGAAGTTCCATCCCACGGAGGCCGAGGCCCATCCGAACTACAAGTTCGTGCACAACCGCTTCGCCCGGCTGCTGTCCGACGATCCGGAGTTCGGCCGCATCTGCCAGAAACGCGGGCTGGTGTGGGGCGAATACGAGCCTTTCGTGCGCCACGTGTACAATTCGATGGTCACCAAGGAGTATTATCAGAACTATATGGAATCCGGCGAAGACTCCTTCGAGGAGGACTGCCGGCTTTTCTCCTGCATCTTCCAGGACGAGTTCGAGGACAACGAGGAACTCGAATCCATCCTCGAGGACCTTTCGCTCCTGTGGATCGACGACGTGGCCTATGCCCTCAACGCGATCATCGCGGGCATCGAGGAGACCGCCCGCAAGAAGCGGATCGTGCATCCGGGCACGTTCCTGAAGGAGGACGACAAGGAATTCGCGCTGCGGCTGCTCACCGAATCGATCCTCCGTTACGACGAGTATTTCAAGCTGATGGAGGCGCATCTCGACAACTGGAAATCCGACCGCCTGGTCTCTACCGACGCCGCCCTCATCGTGATGGGCGTCACGGAGGCCGTGGTCTTCCCGACCATCCCCGTGAAGGTGACCATCAACGAGTACGTGGAGATCGCGAAGTACTACAGCACGCCCAACAGCCGCATCTTCGTCAACGGCATCCTCGACCGCATCATCCAGGAGAAGATCCGGGAAGGCGAGATCGTCAAGCAGGGACGCGGGCTGTTCGAGCAATAGAAAGAATCAATTATCAACATTTTTAGCATATGAATCCCTTTATGACTATCCTGCAGGCCCAGGGTGCCGCACAAGGCGGCGGCAGCGGCCTGACCATGCTCCTGATGATCGCCCTCATCTTCGTGGTGATGTGGCTGTTCATGATCCGTCCCCAGCAGAAGCGCCAGAAAGAGCTCAACAACTTCCGCAACAACCTCCAGAAAGGGGACAAAGTGGTCACCGTCGGCGGCATCTACGGCACCATCGTCGAGGTCAGCGACAACAAGGTGATGCTCGAAATCGACAAGGACGTCAAGATCAAGGTCGACAAGGCATCGCTCGTGAAAGACTTCAGCGACGCGCAGCAGGCCTAGTTCCTGATGAAGGAAATCCGGCTGCTGTTGGCTTCCCTGCTCATCGCCTGCTTCGTGTGGGCGATGCATACGTTTACGCTTACGTATTCCGCCACGGTTCCCTGTTCCCTGCGGGTGATCACCCGCCTCAAGGGCTATGCGCCGGCGGCCACGGCGAAGGAGACGCTGCTGCTCCACGGCAAGGCCACGGGATTCTACCTGCTCAAGGCACGGGGGACGGGACGCCGTCCGCTGTCCCTGGACCTGTCGGTGGACGCCCGGCATTTCCGTCCGGTGGAAGGAGAGGACGACACGTTCGTCCTTCCGGTGCAGGAAGTGCGGGACAAGCTCAACGAGGAGCTCGGAGAACGGTTTGAAATCGATTTCATCGAGACGGAGCAGCTGACGTTCACGTTTACGCCGCAGTCGTACGCGAAGGTGCCGGTCGAGGCCGTGCTGGACCTGTCGTTCCGCCCGCAGTACATGCAGGTGGGGCAGGTGCGGCTGAAGCCGGATTCCGTGCTGGTCTACGGGTCCGTCAAGGAACTGCAGCGGCTGACGCAGGTCCGGACGCGGAGCATCAGCCGCACGATGCTCGACCAGAGCCTGCAGGGCTATGTGGCCCTGGAATCCGTGGGCGGTCTCCGGATCGACGAGGAGCAGGTGTGGTACGACGTGGAGGTCGACCGCTATGTGGAGAACACGATGACCCTGCCGGTGACGGCGACGGGCGTGCCGGCCGGCTGTTCGCTGATGCTGCTGCCTTCGCAGGTGGAGATCACCTTCCGCGCGCCGTTCCGCCCGCGTGGCGGCCGGATCGTGGCGGAGGACCTGGCGCTGGTGGTCGATTATCCCGCGTTCGCGGGCGCCGGAAGCACGAAGGTGATTCCGCAGCTGGTCACGGACCGGGACATCTATTCGTGGCGGATCCGCCCCGAAATGATCGATTGCATTTTGGTTGAATCGCGATGAATCCGCGGGTCATTCTCTGTACGGGCGGCATCGGCAGCGGCAAGTCCGTCGTCGTGCGGCTGTTCAATGAGCTGGGCGTTCCGTCGTACGATTGTGACCGTGCGGCCCGGGCGTTGTACGACCGGGATCCGCAGCTGCTGGCAGATGTCGTGGACCTGTTCGGCCCCGAAGTGCTCGATGCGGACGGGCGGCTTGACCGCGCGGCCCTGGCGGCACGGATCTTTGCGGACGGATCTTTGCGCGAAGCGCTGGAAGCCCGGGTGCATCCGGCCGTCCTCCGCGACTTCGCGCGCTGGAAGGCACAGCAGGCGGTGCCGGTCGTGGTGATCGAATCGGCCATCCTGCTGGAAAAGCCGCAGTATGCCGGCACCTACGACTGCGTGGTCGTGGTGACGGCGCCAGAGGCGGTGCGCATCGCCCGTGTGGTGGCACGCGACGGCACCGACGCGGCGCAGGTACGCCGCCGCATGGCGGCCCAGTGGCCGGATGCGGCCCGGACGGCCCGCGCCGATTTTGTTTTGGAAAACGACGACCGTCAGGCGCTGCTGCCGGCGGTCCTGCATATCATAGAAAAGGTAACTGAAGATGGAAAAGACTGATCTCAAGAAAATTCTCTCCGTTTCCGGAGAACACGGACTGTTTGCATACGTGGCGCAGGGACGCAACGGCATCATTGCCGAGTCGCTGCATACGAAGCAGCGCCAGCTGCTCGGGGCCAATGCCAAGGTGAGTTCGCTGGCCGACATTTCGATTTTTACTGACGAGGCCGACATCCCGCTTCGCGACGTGCTTGCGGCGATGGCCGCGAAGCTGGCGCAGGGGCCGGCGATGGACCCGAAGGGTGACCCGAAGGCCATCAAGGCGTTCTTCGCCGAGGTGGTTCCCAATTACGACGAGGACCGCTTCTATGTGTCGCATATGAAGAAGATCCTGGGCTGGTACGAGGAATTGCGTACCTTCGCTTCGCTGGAATTCGTCGAGGAAGAAGCGGAAGAAGCCACGGAAGGACCCGCAGCGGAGAAGGCCGAGTGAAGCGGATCCAGGTGGTGACGATGGGCTGCTCCAAGAACCGTGTGGACTCGGAGCACCTGATGCGCGTCCTGCAGGAGCGCGGCTATGCGCTCGTGCCGGAGGATGTGCCGTTGTCATCGGCCGAAGTCGACGAGGTGATCATCAACACCTGCGGCTTCATCCAGGATGCGAAGGAAGAGTCGATCGGTGCGATCCTCGAAGCGGCCGAAGCGAAAAAGGCCGGACTGATCCGCAAGCTTTCGGTGTTCGGCTGCCTCTCGCAGCGCTATCCGTCGGAGCTCCAGACCGAGATTCCCGAAGTGGATGAATGGCGCGGGGTGCTGACGTTCAATACGCTGGATCGGGTGCTCACCACACCGTCGCACTATGCGTATCTCAAGATTTCGGAAGGCTGCGACCGCACCTGCGCGTATTGTGCCATCCCGTTGATCCGCGGTCCGCACGTGAGCGTGCCGCTGGAAGACCTCGTGGAGGAGGCGCGCGGTCTGGCCGCCCGGGGCGTGAAGGAATTGATCGTCATCGCGCAGGATACGACGTATTACGGACTGGACCGCTATGGGAAGCGGTGTCTGGCCCGCTTGCTGGAGCAGCTGGCGAAGATCGACGGCATCGAATGGATCCGGCTGCATTACAGTTATCCGGCGGGTTTCCCCGACGACGTGCTGCACGTGATGGCGGACAATCCGAAGATCTGTCCGTACATCGACATTCCGTTGCAGCACAGCGCCGACCGGGTGCTCGCGATGATGCGGCGCGGGATCGACGGGCGTCAGACCCGTGCCCTCGTGGACCGGATGCGGCAACTGGTGCCGGGCGTCGTCCTGCGTACGACGCTCATCGTCGGCCATCCGGGCGAAGGGGAGGCGGAATTCCGCGACCTGCTCGATTTCGTGGCTGCCTCGCGTTTCGAACGGATGGGGGCTTTCCCGTATTCGGAAGAAGAAGGGACCTACGGGGCGTTGCATTACCCGGACGAGATTCCGCCGGAGGTGAAACAGGAACGGTACGACCGGCTGATGGAATTGCAGAGCGGCATTTCCCTGGCGTACAACCGTTCCCGCATCGGTTCCCGCGAACGCGTCCTGGTCGACAGTTTCACGGACGGCGTTCTGGTGGCCCGTTCCCGGACGGAATCGCCCGAAGTCGATGGAGAAATCCTGATCGACGCCCGCCCGGATGAGTGTGTCGGGCAGTTCATCGACGTTTCCATCACGGGAGCGGACGAATATGATTTGATCGGGGAGATCGCTCCGGAGCCGGCGGATCCCGATCGGTAACGAAAATAATGACAGATTGACTATATGGAACTTTTGAAAGGAAAAGTCGCGCTGGTCACGGGCGCGGCGCGGGGCATCGGCAAGCAGATCGCCCTCAAGTTTGCGGAAGAAGGCGCCGACATCGCCTTCACCGACCTGGTGATCGATGAACCCGGGGAACAGACGAAGCGGGAGCTTGAAGCCTTCGGCGTACGCGTGCTGGCCCTCGCCTCCAATGCCGCCGATTTCGAACAGACACACCAGGCCGTGGCGCAGGTGGTCGAAGCGTTCGGCCGCGTCGACATCCTCGTCAACAATGCCGGCATCACCAAGGACGCCCTGATGCTCCGGATGAACGAAGCACAGTGGGATGCCGTGCTGACGGTCAACCTCAAGAGCGCCTTCAACTTCATCCACGCCGTGTCGCCCGTGATGCTGCGGCAGCGGGGCGGCTCGATCATCAACATCAGCTCCATCGTGGGGGTGCACGGCAACGCCGGGCAATGCAATTATTCCGCGTCGAAGGCCGGCATGATCGGCCTGGCCAAGTCCATCGCCGCCGAGCTCGGCCCGAAGGGCGTGCGCGCCAATGTGGTGGCGCCCGGTTTCATCCTTACCGACATGACGCAGCAGCTGGGGCCCGACGTGCTCAAGCAGTGGGAATCCCGGATTCCGATGCGCCGCGGCGGGACGCCGGCCGAAGTGGCGAAGGTGTGTACCTTCCTGGCTTCGGACCTTGCCTCGTATGTCTCCGGACAGGTGATCCTCGTCGACGGCGGGATGGGCATGTAGTACAACATTGCGTTTTTTTTCCTACCTTTATAGCAAAATGTACTAATTCCAAAATCAATTTGCCTATGAAAAAGTATTTTGCTGAATGCATCGGAACGTTCGTCCTGACGTTCCTGGGCTGCGGAACCGCAATGTTCCTCGGTTGCAACACGCCGGCAGGCGTGGTCGGAACGGCCATCGCCTTCGGTCTGACCGTCGTGGCCATGGCCTATACGATCGGCGGCATTTCCGGCTGCCACATCAACCCGGCCATCACGTTCGGCGTGGCCCTTTCGGGACGGATGAAATGGGGTGAGGCAATCGGCTACTGGATCGGCCAGCTTGTCGGCGCCATTGTCGCCGGCGCCCTTTTGCTGCTCGTATCGAAGGTAGTCGCGGCGCCCGACCTCACGGGCGGCCTGGGCACCAACGGCGTCGCCAATGCAGGCGGCGTGGGCGGCGCACTCCTCGTCGAGTTCATCGCTACGTTCATCTTCGTCCTCGTCGTTCTCGGAACGACCGACGCAAAGAAAGGTGCAGGCAACCTCGCCGGCCTTGCCATCGGTCTTACCCTGATCCTGGTCCACCTGGTCTGCATCAACCTGACCGGCACGTCCGTCAACCCGGCCCGTTCCATCGGCCCGGCCCTGTTCGCAGGCGGCGAAGCCCTCAAGGTGGTCTGGGTGTTCATCCTGGCCCCGATGGTGGGCGGCGCCTTCGCAGCGCTGGTCTGGAAAGCCCTGGCGAAGTAACTGCTTTGCGGCAAGTAAAAATCCCCTTCCGGCTAACCGGAAGGGGATTTGTTTTTTCAGGATGACAGTTACTTCAAACCGATCCTGCTCTTGTCGGGTGCGGCGGGGGTGCCGGGCAGGTCGGGCCAATTCTTCATCTCTTCCTTCAGCACTTCGATGGCCTTGTCGAGCTGGGCATCCTTGCCCTGGTAGTCCTCGAACGGATTGATGTCGATGTCGATGTCCGGATCGACGCCGTGGCCTTCGATGATCCATTCACCGTCGGTCGAGTAGGAGGTGAAGAACGGCGTACGCATATCCTGTCCGTCGAGGTAGGCGCGCGAGCCGGAGATGCCCACGATGCCGCCCCACGAGCGCTTGCCGATGAGCTTGCCCAGTCCGAGCTTGCGGAAACCGTAGGGGAAGAGGTCGCCGTCGGACGACGAGTACTTGTCGATGAGGCACACTTTCGGGCCATAGAAGGCCTGGTTCGGCACCGTCTCGTTCCGGCCGCCGTTCCGCGACATCGTCATCCGGTATACTTCGCGCTGCAGGCGCTCGAGAATCATCGGGGAGACGTTTCCGCCGCCGTTCATGCGGTCGTCGATGATCAGGGCTTTCTTGTCGAGCTGGGTGTAGAACAGTTTGGTGAACATGTCGAGGCCCTCGGTGCTCATGTCGGGGATGTGGATGTAGCCGATTTCCCCGTTCGAAGCCTTGTCCACCTTTTCGATGTTCTTCTGCACCCATTCATAGTAGGCCAGCTGGCTCTCGTCGGCCACCGGCTTGACATACACCGTGCGGGCGTTCTTTCCGGCGGCATTCTCGGCGATTTCAAGCGAAACGGTCTTGCCGACCTTGCCGACCAGCGCCTGGTAGATGTCGGTCAGCTGCGAAGCGGGCGTGCCGTTGACCTTGGTGATGTATTCACCCACCCTGGCGTTGATGCCGGGGCCGTCGAGCGGCGAGACCAGCGACTTGTCCCACGATGCGCCCTTGAAGATGTGCTCGATGCGGAAGGCCCCCGTCTTGCCGTCGCGGCTGAACTTGCCGCCCAGCAGGCCGGTGGCGATGCGCGGGATCTCCGGGACTTCGCCCGAGGTGATGTAGGCGTGGCCGATGGTCAGCTCCCCGATCATCTCACCGATGAGGTAGGTCAGGTCGTGGCGGTGTTTTACGTAGGGCAGCATCACGGCGTACTTGTCGTGGATGGCGTTCCAGTCGATGCCGTGCATGTTCTCCACATAGAAGTTGTCGCGGGTCACGCGCCAGCTTTCATCGTAGATCTGCCGCCATTCGGCTTCGTGGTCGATGAGCATGTCCATTTCCGTGGTGGGCACGGGGTCCTCGAGCCGGGCGGGGCCGCCGAATCCCGTGACGTAGAGCTTGCCGCCCTCGCGCACGAGGCATTTCTTATGGTCGGGCGTGAAGGCCATCGGCACGTTCTTGGGACCGTCGGAGGTCTTGAGCGTCTTCAGGTCGAGGACCTTGACGGCCGCCGCCGGCGCACCGCCGCGGCTACCGGGTCCGCCGGGCGCGGGCATGCCGCCCATGCCCGGCATGCCGCCGCCGAAGCTGCTGTAGTAGAGTTTGTCGTTGTCGGCCAGGATCAGGCGGTAGCGGCCGGCCGGAAGCGGCAGCACGCTGGCGCGCTGGGCGATGCCGTCGAGATCGACCTTGGTCGACGCCGCTTTCTTTTCGGCTGCCGGCTTGTCGCCGCCGAACTGCGGCCGGTCACCGGGCTTGAAGTCCGGACCACCGGCGGGTTTCGCGGTGGCATTGCCGTATTCGTCGGACGAGAGTTTCGTGGGATCGGGCGTGCCTTTTGCCAGCGGAATCACGAAAACGTAGTCGTTGATGTTGTAGGAAGCATTCCATTCGACACGCGAATACTGCGAGCGGAAGTCGCGCGAGGAAGTGAAGAACAGGTACTTGCCGTCTTCGGAGAAGAGCGGGCTGGAAGCCGAGTACCACTTGTCGGTCACCTGATACGATTTCCCGGAAGCCACGTCATACAGGAACACGGCGGTCACGTCGTTGTCGAGGTCCAGGGTATAGGCGCCCCAGGTGCCGTCGGCCGAAAGGGTGAAGCCGCGCGGCGAACCGGTCTTTCCCGTGATGATGGGTTTGGCGGAGCCCGCTTCGATGTCCACGCAGTAGATTTCTCGCTTCAGCGTGGAGAAGTAGAGTTTCTTCCCGTCGGGCGACCAGCGGAGTCCGCTCGGATAGCCGTCCTTGAATTTCGTCAGGGCCCGGGCGTTTTCCATGTTGTCAGAGGGCGCGACATAGACCTGGTATTCGCCGTCCTTGTCGGAGAACCAGGCGACGTGCTTGCCGTCGGGCGACCAGACGCCTTCGCGCTCGTGACCGCCGGGCGTTCTGGTCACGTTGTACACGGGACCGTGCTGGGCGGGGAGGGAGAAGAGGTCGCCGCGCGCGATGATCAGCACGCGCTCGCCGTCGGGTGAGAGGCTGTACGCGAACATCTTGTCGGCCACGTTCTTGTATTCGGGACGGCTGTAGACGTTGTCGCTCTCGAGATAGACCGTCACTTTCTCGCACTTGCGGGCCTTGACGTCATACTTGTAGATGTAGCCGCCGTTTTCGAAGACCACGTAGTCCTGGGAATAGGAAGGGAACTTGCAGTCGTATTCCGTGAAATCGGTCACCTTGCGCGACTGTTCGGTCCTGGTGTCGTAGACAAAGAGGTTCATGGTCCGGTCGCGGTCGGAGAGGTAGTAGATCTCGTTTCCGATCCACATCGGGAAGATGTCCTGGGCGTCGTTGTCGGTGATCTTTTCGATCTTGGTGGTGCCTACGCGGTGTATCCAGATATCGTCGGCCTGGCCGCCCCGGTAATATTTCCAGGTGCGGAATTCGCGGAACATCCGGTTCATGGCCAGGTACTTGCCATCGGGCGAGTAGCTGCAGAATCCGCCTTCGGTGGTCGGAATCTCTTCGGCCGTTCCGCCCTGGGCGCCGACCTTCATCAGCTGGCCGCGGAGGCCGCTGAAGCACCATTGCTTGCTGCGGTACACGATCTGTTTTCCGTCGGGCGTCCAGCACATCACGATGTTGTTGGGGCCCATCCGTTCGCCGACAAGGTCGCGGCTCACGAGCGCGGAATACGTGATGCGCCTGGGTTCGCCGCCCGTGACCGGGATGGTGTAGACTTCGGTGTTCCCGTCGTACTGTCCGGTGAAGGCGACGGTCTTTCCGTCGGGGGAGATGCGGGGGAATACTTCGTAGCCCACGTGGGAGGTGAGCTTCTCGGCGTTTCCGCCGTTGATCCCGACGCGGTACAGGTCTCCTGCATAGCTGAAGACGATGTTGTCTCCGCCAACGGCAGGGAATCGGAGCAGACGCGCTTCCTGGCGGTCTGCCGCGGAGGCCAGCAGCGGTATCAGCGCCGCCAGCACCAGAAGGATTCTCTTCATACGGTTATAGGATATTGAGTGTTTGTTCCTTGATCTTTTCGAGTTCGTCTTTCATCCGGACCACCCATTTCTGGATTTCGGCATGGTTCGCCTTCGAGCCGAGGGTGTTGATTTCCCGTCCCATCTCCTGGGCGATGAATCCCAGCTTGCGGCCGGGCAGCGGCTCTTCTTCCACGGTCTCGCGGAAATAGCGGCAGTGCTGGCGCAGCCGCACCTTCTCTTCGTTGATGTCGAGTTTTTCGAGCCAGAAGATCATCTCCTGCTCCAGCCGGTTGCCGTCGGGCTGCGCCGCAATCTCTTTCAGGCGCGCGTCGATCCGTTCGCGGATGGACGTGATGCGTTCGCGTTCATAGCGTTCGATCTCGGGGAGGTACGATTCGATCTTGTCGACCTGGGCAAGGATGTCGTTCTGCAGGCTGACGCCTTCTTTCTTGCGGAAGGCGTCGAGGGCGGCGACGGCCTCGCGGATGGCGGCATAGAGTGTCTCCCATTCCGCCGCCGTGAGCTCGGTGCTGCGGGTCTCCAGGATATCCGGCATACGCATCAGCGACTGAAACATCGCTTCCGGCTCGCAGTATTCGAATATCGTTCCCTTGACGACGGCCTCGAGCTGTCCGTAGTAGGACAGGAACGCTTCGCGGCTGATCTGCTTTCCTGCGGAGCCTTCGGCGCGTTCGACCGTGATGAACAGGTCGATGTTGCCGCGGCCCAGCCTGTCGGCGATGTACTTGCGCACCTCCACTTCGCGGTCGCGGGGGATGAGCTGCGTCTTGAAGGTGATGTCGGCGTTCTTTCCGTTCACGGACCGGATTTCCACCAGATACTTGTCGGCTCCCAGCTGGCACTCGGCCTTGCCGTAGCCGGTCATGGATTTTAACATGGGCGCTTTGGTTTTTAAACTATAAAGATAGTGAATTTTTAATATATTTGTAACTTCAAACAGCTTGAACAATGGAAGAAGAGAAGAGAAACAATTTCCTCGAAGAGATCATCGAAGCAGACCTCGCGGCCGGAAAATTCGACAGCATCATCACGCGCTTTCCGCCCGAGCCCAACGGCTATCTTCACCTGGGCCATGCCAAGAGCCTGTGCATCAATTTCGGACTTGCACTGAAGTACGGCGGCCGGACCAACCTCCGCTACGACGACACCAACCCCACGAAAGAAGACGTGGAGTATGTCGACGCCATCAAGGAGGACATCAAGTGGCTCGGTTTCCAGTGGGCTGAGGAACGCTACGCTTCCGATTATTTCGACCAGCTGTACGCGTGGGCCGAGCAGCTCATCGAACGCGGCCTGGCCTATGTGGACGACCAGACGCTCGAAGAGATACGCGCAGGCCGCGGCACGGTGGAGACGCCGGGCACCGACAGCCCCTGGCGGAATCGGTCGGTCGAGGAAAATCTCCGCCTCTTCCGTGAGATGAAAGCGGGCAAGTATCCGGACGGCGCGAAAGTGCTCCGGGCGAAGATAGACATGGCGCATCCCAACATGCTGTTCCGCGATCCGATCCTCTACCGCATCAAGCACGCCAGCCATCACCGTACCGGCGACAAGTGGTGCATCTATCCGATGTACGACTACACCCACGGCCAGTGCGACTCCATCGAACACATCACCCATTCCATCTGCACGCTGGAATTCGACATCCACCGTCCGCTCTACGACTGGTTCATCGAGACGCTCGGCATCTATCCCTCGCATCAGTATGAGTTTGCGCGCCTGAACCTTACCTATACCCTGATGAGCAAGCGGAAGCTGCTGGAACTGGTGGAGAAAGGCTTTGTCTCGGGATGGGACGACCCGCGTATGCCCACGCTGTGCGGCGTGCGCCGCCGCGGCTACACGCCCGAGGCCCTCAAACTGTTCTGCGACAAGATCGGCGTGTCCAAGCGCGACCAGCTGATGGACATCGGCCTGCTCGAATGGTGTGTGCGCCAGGATCTGAATGAGCGCAGCAACCGCTATATGGTGGTCTCCGACGATCCGATCAAGGTGACTTTGACCAACTGGGAGCCGGGCCGCGTGGAGTGGTTCGAAGCGCCGCTCAACCCGGCCGCCCCCGACGGCCCGAAGCGTCGTGTTCCCTTCACGGGCGAACTGCTCATCGACCGGGCCGATTTTATGGAAGATGCGCCGAAAAAGTATTTCCGGCTGCGTCCGGGCGGGGAAGTGCGCTTGAAATACACCTACATCATCAAATGCGAGGAGATGGTCAAGGATGCGGACGGCAAGGTGGTGGAACTCCGCTGCACCTACGATCCGATGACGCATCCGGCCTCCGGCCAGTGGCGCTCCGTCAAGGGAACGATCCATTGGGTGAGCACGGCATTCGCCAAGGAAATCGAATGCCGCATCTACGACCGGCTCTTCACGCTCGAAGACATGTCGCAGGTGCCTTGTGACAAGGACTACAAGGATTTCCTCAATCCGGAAAGCCTGGTGGTCCGCACCGGCTGGGCCGAGCCCGCGCTGCTCGACGATCCCGCCGGCCTGGCCGTCCAGTTCGAGCGTGTGGGCTATTTCAAGAAAGACCCTGACTCGACGCCCGGCCATCTGGTGATGAACAAGACGACCAGTTTGAAGGATTCGTTCAAGTTGTAAGATGATCCGCATGCCTGACGCGCGGATCTTACAAATGTGCTGCAACGGACGCAATTGACAATCAATAATTTAGATAAAGATCTCCCCTCCATTTCGAGGGGTGTGGTTTGCATAAATCCCTGGCGGACAGTTGTGTACATTGCAGGGCTATATGAATAGGCTGACCAGAGACGAGGCGTTGACGCTGTATCGCGAGGCGCCGCTCGACGATTTGTGCGCGCTGGCGCAGGCCGAGCGCTATCGGCATGTGCCGGAGCGCCGCGTCAGCTATCAGATCGACCGCAATGTCAACTACACCAATGTCTGCCTGTCCGGTTGCAAGTTCTGCAACTTTCATTGTCGGCCCGACGAGCCGGAAAATGCTTATACCCTTGCTTTCGAAGATTATCTGCAGAAGATTGCCGAGATGAAAGCGCTGGGCGGCGACCAGTTGCTGCTGCAGGGAGGATTGCATCCGAAGTATGGCATCGAGTGGTATGAGACCCTATTCCGCCGACTGAAAGAGGTCGAGCCGTCGCTCCGGCTCAATGCGTTGGGTCCGCCGGAAATCGCCCATATCGCCCGCCTTTCGCATCTGTCCTATCGGGAGGTGCTGCAACGCCTGCAGGCCGCCGGACTTGATACGCTGCCCGGCGCCGGCGCCGAGATCCTCTCCGACCGGGTCCGCCGCTTCCTGTCGCCGGCCAAACCTACGGCCACGCAATGGTTCGACGTGATGCGCGAAGCGCATGCCCTGGGGATAAGTACCACGGCAACGATGGTCTATGGACATATCGAGACGCTGGAAGAACGGATCGACCATCTGCTGAAACTGCGGGAGCTCCAAGACCTGCGGTCGACGGGAGCCCCCGGTTTCCGCGCTTTCATCTGCTGGCCGATGCAGTTGAAGGGCACCGCACTGGAACGGCTGGCTGCCGGCGGAAACCTGCCAGAAGGCATCTCACTCCCCGGCGAACCGCCGCACTGGCATCCCGACGAAGAATTCCTGCGCACCGTCGCCATCGCCCGCCTTGTTCTCGACAACGTCGATCACATTCAGGCTTCCTGGCTGACCGTCGGCCTGGAAACGGGACTGCGCGCCCTGCACGCCGGAGCCGACGACATGGGCTCGATCATGATTGAGGAAAATGTCGTCTCCGCCGCCGGGGCGCATCACACGCTTAATGTACGGAGCATGCGCGAAGCCATCGCCGCGGCCGGCTTCACGCCCTGGCTCCGCGACCAATTGTATCAACCGCGTTCCGTCCACAAAATCACGTAATAACGTGGACGGGATAATTCCTGAAGGGAAGCATTGGAAGAAAAACGCTATCTTTGTAAGATAAAGCTAAACTATGAAAGAGAAAGTCATTTGTGGATTGCAGCAGGTGGGCATCGGCGTAAGGAATGCCGACGAAACGTGGAAATGGTATCGTGAAAACTTCGGCATCGACATCCCCGTCGTAGCCGATGAAGGCGTCGCCGAACGGATGCTTCCCTATACGGGCGGCAAGCCCCAGCCCCGCTATGCCATCCTGGCCATAAGCCTCCAGAGCGGCGGCGGCCTGGAGATCTGGGAGCCGCGCGGCCGCGAACTCAATTATCCGGCCCTGCCGCCCCGCCTCGGCGACCTGGGCATCTTCATCGCCAAGATCAAGAGCCGCGACGCAGCAGCTACCTATGACACCTTCGCCCGCAAGGGATTCCGGCTGCTTTCGACTCCGTCCATTTCATTTGCCGGCGTGAAGCATTTCTATATGGCCGATCCGTGGGACAACCTCCTGGAAATCGAGGAAGATGCTTATGTGATGGTCCGGTCCAAGGCGTTCACCACGGGAGGAACCTGCGGTGCCGTGCTGGGCGTCAGCGACATGGGCCGTTCCATCGCCTTTTACGGCAAGCTGCTCGGCTATGATGCGGTGCAGGCCGACGAGACGGGTGTCTTCGATGACTTGAAGGCGCTGCCGGGCGGCAGCCGGCGGGTACGCCGCGTGATGCTGGGCCGTACGAAACCTTTCGCGGGACCGTTGCACGAATTGATGGGCCCCTCGCATATCGAACTCGTCCAGGCGCTGGACGACCAGCCTGTGAAGATCTATGCGAATCGCTTCTGGGGGGATCCGGGCTTCATCCACCTGTGCTTCGACATCCGCAACATGGACGCCGTGGAGGCCGACTGCAAGGCCCTCGGCCATCCGTTCGTCTGCGACAGCGGCGCCGATTTCGATATGGGCGACGCCAACGGCCATTTCACTTACATCGAGGATCCCGACGGCACGCTCATCGAATTCGTTGAGACGTTCCGGATTCCCGTGATCAAGAAATGGGGATGCTACATCGATTTCAAGAAGCGTGACGACCGCCGTCCGCTCCCGCGCTGGATGGTAAAGGCCCTACGGTTCCTGCGTGTATCCTGAGTCGGTCAGCAGGCCGGGACCTTGCGATGCTGCGACTGCCAGGCGGTCGCAGCGTTCGTTTTCGGGATGCCCGTTGTGCCCGCGGACCCAGACGAACCGGACGTGATGCCGGCGATAGACGGCCAGGAACCGGGTCCACAGGTCCGGATTGGCTTTCTTGGCGAAGCCTTTCCGCTCCCAGCTGAACACCCAGCCTTTCTCCACGGCATCTACTACATAGGAGGAGTCGCTCCAGATGGTCACGTCGGCCTGCTCCCAGCGGACGGCTTCCAGGCCGGTGATGACGGCCAGCAGTTCCATCCGGTTGTTGGTGGTGACGGCATAGCCGGCCGAGATTTCCTTTTCATAGCTGCCGCACCGCAGGATCACGGCGAAGCCGCCCGGCCCCGGGTTGCCGCTGCAGGCACCGTCGGTATAGATCTGGATCGGGGGACGGTTCACTATTCAGGCAGGATGGTCTTTTCGTACCGGGGACCTTCGAAGCGTTTCACCTCGAGGGGATTTGCGTTCATCTCATCGAACCGGCGGCGGTTGTGGCTCAGGTCGATGGCGGCGTAGATGGCCCGCGTCATCGGTCCGGAATACGCCTTGTTCTTGCCGGCGATGTCGTAGCCGGTGCCGTGGTCGGGGGAGGTGCGGACGATGGGCAGGCCGGCCGTGAAGTTTACGCCGCTGTCGAAAGCAAGCGCCTTGAAAGGAATGAGCCCCTGGTCGTGGTACATCGCCAGAACGGCGTCGAAGCTGCTCTGCATATGCGTGCTGAAGAAACCGTCGGGCGAGTAGGGGCCGAAGGCCAGGATCTTCTCCTTGCCGGCCAGCTGGACGGCCGGGATGATCGTGTCGATCTCCTCCGTGCCGAGCGAGCCGCCGTCTCCCGCATGGGGGTTGAGGCCCAGTACGGCGATCTTGGGCATGATGACGCCGAAGTCGCGGCGGAGCGAGTCGTTCATCAGGCGGAGCTTGCTCAGGATGGTTTCGACCGTGATGGCGGAACTGACTTTCGCCAGCGGCAGGTGGTTGGTGACCACGCCGACCCGAAGGTTCTCGGAACAGAGGAGCATCAGGCCGTCTTTCCGGTCGAATTCGTGGATGAGATACTCGGTATGGCCCGGGAATCCGAATCCGAGTTCGGCGACGGTGTGCTTGTTGAACGGGGCGGTGACGATGGCGTCGATGGCGCCGCGCTTGGCGTCGGCCACGGCGGCCTTGAGTGCCAGGACGGCGGCTTTCGCGCCGTCGGCCGTGGGCTGCCCGATCTCCATTGCCATGCTTTCGGGCACGGCATTGATGATGTTGACGCGTTTCGAGCGCGCGTCTTCGGCCGAATTGATCACGTTGGTCGCGATCTGCTCGATTTCCGGCAGGAACTTGCGGTAGATGCCGAAGAAGCGGGAGGAGCCGTAGAGCACGATGACGCAGTTCTCGAGGATCCGCGCATCGGCCAGCGACTTGATGATTACTTCATATCCGATTCCGTTTGTGTCACCCTGGGTGATGCCCACCACGATCTTGTCTCTCATTGCTATGGTTTTTCGCTTGTAAAAATCGTTGCAAGATACGAAAATTTTATATATTTGTGTATGCCACAGATTCTGGAGAGTGATATCAAGTATTTGCCGGGCGTCGGGCCGAAGCGGGCGGAACTGCTGAACAAGGAACTGGGCATCAGTACGTTCAGGGATCTCCTCTATACGTT
Organism: uncultured Bacteroidales bacterium; assembly: GCA_947306365.1. Classification (GTDB taxonomy): domain Bacteria; phylum Bacteroidota; class Bacteroidia; order Bacteroidales; family UBA932; genus Cacconaster. The sequence goes on along the minus strand of CAMZGD010000007.1, from coordinate 51,657 downwards.
TCCGTTCCGTTATATCGACCGTTCCCGCTTCTACAGCGTGCGGGAGATCGATTCATCGTCTGCCTACATCCAGCTGCGCGGCCGCATCACCCGCATCGACAAGACGGGGAAGGGCCGCAGCGTCCGGCTTGTGGCCCGGTTCACCGACGGTACCGGATCCATCGACCTGGTGTTCTTCAAGGGATTGAAATGGATGGAAGAGAAGTTGCAGGTGGGGCCGGAGTACATCGTTTTCGGCAAGCCGTCCGTGTTCGGACAGAGCTGGAACCTCGTCCATCCCGAGGTCGATCCGGCCACGGAGGAGAAGCTGTCGCAGGTCGGCGTGATGATGGGCGTCTATTCCAGTACGGAGAAGCTGCACAACGCGGGCATCACCAACAAGTTCTTCGAGAAGATGATGGCCACGCTGCTGGACCGGGTGCTCGGCACACTGGAGGAGACGCTGCCGGCCTATATCCTGGAACAGAAGCATCTCGTCCCGCTGACGTTTGCGCTGCAGCACATCCATTTCCCCGCCTCGGTGCAGGACCTGGGCCGGGCGCAGCGCCGGCTCAAGTTCGAAGAGTTGTTCTATCTGCAGCTCTCGCTGCTGCGGCAGAAGAACATCCGGATGCGGGCGGACAGCGGCGTCGTGTTCCGCCGGATCGGCGACTATTTCAATAAGACATATGAAGCGCTGCCGTTCCCGCTTACCGGGGCGCAGAAGCGGGTGCTGAAGGAGATCCGCGGCGATGTGGCCAGCGGCAAGCAGATGAACCGTCTGCTGCAGGGCGACGTTGGAAGCGGCAAGACGCTGGTGGCGGTGCTCGCCGCGATGATGGCGCTCGACAACGGGTATCAGGCCTGTGTGATGGCGCCGACCGAAGTGCTGGCCAACCAGCACTACCACAGCATACAGAAGTTCCTGGCGCCGTCGGGGGCGCGCATCGCGCTGCTGACAGGCAACACCCGGCAGAAGGAACGCGACGAGATTCACCGGGGCCTGCTCGACGGTACGCTCCAGATCATCGTCGGCACGCACGCCCTGATCAAGGATACGGTACAGTTCAAGTCGCTGGCCCTGGCGGTCATCGACGAGCAGCACCGTTTCGGCGTGGAGCAGCGTTCCCGGCTCTGGTCGAAGTCGGCCGTGGCGCCGCACGTGCTCGTGATGACGGCCACGCCGATCCCGCGCACGCTGGCGATGACGCTCTACGGCGACCTCGACGTCTCGGTCCTCGACGAGCTGCCGCCGGGCCGCAAGCCGGTGGAGACGGTCCATTGGACGGAGAACCGTCGCGGCGACCTCTACAATTTCATGCGGCAGCAGATCGCGCTGGGCCGCCAGATATTCGTGGTGTATCCGCTGATCAAGGAATCCGAGAAGATGGACTACAAGAACCTGGAAGAGGGATATATGCACATCACGGAGGCTTTTCCGGCCCCGCAGTACGTGACGGCGGTGGTCCACGGGCAGCAGAAGGCCGAGAACAAGGCCTATGACATGGAGCTCTTCGCCAAGGGCCGGGCGCATATCCTGGTGGCCACGTCAGTCATCGAGGTGGGCGTGGATGTGCCGAATGCTTCGGTGATGGTCATCGAGAGCGCCGAACGCTTCGGTCTGTCGCAGCTCCACCAGCTGCGCGGCCGGGTGGGCCGCGGCGCCGAGAAGTCGTACTGCATCCTGATGACGGGTTACAAGCTCAGCACCGAGTCGCGGCAGCGCATCGAGCTGATGTGCGCTACGAGCGACGGTTTCGAACTGGCGGAGGCCGACCTGCGGATGCGCGGACCGGGCGATTTCGAAGGGACGCGGCAAAGCGGCCTGGCCTTCGACCTCCACATCGCCGACCTGGCGAAGGACTCCCCGGCGCTGGTCGAGGCCCGTGAACTCGGCGAACGGATCCTCGCCGCCGACCCGCTTCTCGAGCACGTCGAAAACCGTCTTCTCGTCGAGCAGCTCCGCACCCTCCGCCTCGACGACTCCTTCAAGGATTATTCAAAGATCTCATAGATTTCGTATATTTGTACAAACTGAAAAACAACAACGATATGGTTAACATCGATCTTACGGGTTGTGATCCTTTCGTCGCGAAGGAACGATACAACGGATATCTGAACAAGGCGATTACCGCGCAGAAAGTGCTGGAGGAAGAGACGGGCGCGGGCAACGACTTCCTGGGTTGGCAGCATCTGCCTTCCGCCATCGGAAAGGCCGACACCGGCGCGCTGCTCGATGTAGTGGACCGCTGGGCCGAACGGGAAATCGACCTCGTGGTCGTCATCGGCATCGGCGGTTCCTATCTGGGCGCCAAGGCCGCCATCGAGGCACTCAGCCATACGTTCGCCGCCCATATCGGCGGCCGCGGACCGAAAGTCGTCTTTGCCGGCGAGAACCTCTCCGAAGACTACACCGCCGAGCTCCTCGACCTCGTCAGGATGCGCAATCCCGCCTGCGTGGTGATTTCCAAGAGCGGCACCACCACCGAGCCCGCCGTCGCCTTCCGTCTGGTCAAGGCCTACCTCGAACAGACTTACGGCAAGGAAGAAGCCAGGCACCGCATCGTCGCCATCACCGACAAGGCCCGCGGCGCCCTCAAGTCGCTTTCCAACCAGGAGGGCTACTCCACGTTCGTCATCGAAGACAACATCGGCGGCCGCTTCTCCGTGCTCACGCCGGTCGGCCTGCTGCCCATCGCCCTTGCCGGCTTCGATATCGAAGCCCTGGTGCGCGGCGCGCAGGATGCCGAGAAGGCGCTTGCCGTGCGCGGCACCGACAATCCGGCCTTGCGCTACGCGGCGATGCGCAACCTGCTGTATGACCAGGGTAAGAAAATCGAACTCTTCGCCAGCTTCAATCCCAAGCTCCAGTATCTGGGCGAGTGGCTCAAGCAGCTCTTCGGCGAAAGCGAAGGCAAGGACGGGAAGGGAATCTTCCCGGCTTCGGTGATCTTCACCACCGACCTCCATTCGATGGGACAGTATATCCAGGAAGGCGAACGGATGCTGTTCGAAACCGTGATTACGGTCGAACAGGCGCACCGTGAAGTGACGATCCCCGCCGACCCGCAGGATCTCGACGGCCTGAACTACCTGGCCGGCAAGCGGGTGGAGCATTGCAACCGGATGGCCCAGCTCGGTACGAAGATGGCCCACATCGACGGCGGCGTGCCGAACATCGACATCCGCATCGGCCAGCTCGACGAGTACAACCTCGGCCAGCTCTTCTACTTCTTCGAGAAGGTGTGCGGCATCAGCGCCTATGTGCTGGGTGTCAATCCGTTCAACCAGCCGGGTGTCGAGGCCTACAAGAAGAATATGTTCAAACTGTTGGAAAAACCGGGATATTGATCTTTCTGGAGGCAGTGGCCAGGCGGTACGCCGGGCGCGACACGCTCGAGCGGACCTGTTTCGTTTTTCCGAACCGGCGTTCCGGAACGTTCTTCAAACGCTGGCTCGGCATTACGGTGGGGAGGCCCGTGTTCGTGCCGAACGTACTGACCATCGACGAACTCTTCGCCCGCATCGCCGGGATGGAGGAAACCCGCGAGAAGGCGCGTCTGCTTGACGTGCTCTACCGGGAATACGTCCGGCTGATGCCGCTGCCGGAAGGCCGGGAGCCGGAGACCTTCGACCAGTTCATCTACTGGGGCGACATCCTGCTCCGCGATTTCGACGACCTGGACAAGTATCGGGTGGATGTGGACCGGCTGCTGGTCAACCTCCGTGACCTGCGGGCACTCAGCGTCGATTACGATTTCCTGACCGACGACCAGAAGGCGGCGATTGCGGCGTTCTGCAGCAGTTTTTTCGCCGGGGAGATGCCCGGTGAGAGCCGGCGGAGTTTCGGAGAGATCTGGAATGTCCTGCTGCCCTTGTACCACGCCTTCCGGACCTCGCTCGTCGGGAAGGGCCTGGCTTATGCCGGAATGATCTATCGCGACGTCGCCGAATCGCTGCCCGAAGCCGGAACGCTGCTCACGCAGTTCGACGAGGTCGTTTTCATCGGGCTGAATGCCTTGAATGCCTGCGAGAAGGCGCTACTCGACCATTTGCGGAAAGAAGGCCGTGCCGATTTCTTTTGGGACACGGCGGGTGCGATGGTGGCTGATCCCGAGAATCCGGCGGGCCGCTTCGTCCGGGAGAACCTCAGGCGCTATCCGCCGAAAGAACCGTTCGACTGCCCGGCGCTTGACCCGCAGACGCAACGATATGAAGTCATCCGCGTCCCTTCAGCCGTAGGACAGACCCGCAAGGCGATGCAGCTGCTTCGGGCGTTGCAGCAGGAGGGTGCGATGGACCATCCTGAGCATACCGCCGTGGTATTGCCCGATGAAAACCTGCTGTTCCCGATGTTGGGGGCCATCCCGGAAGGCATCGGGAAGGTCAACGTGACGATGGGCTATCCGCTTTCCGCCAGCAGCGGAGCGTCCCTGTTCCAGTGGCTGGAACGCCTGCAGGCCGACTGTCGGGAGAAAGACGGTGTTTGTCTGTTCTATCACCGCGACGTGACCGGCCTGCTCGAGCATCCGTATTTCGCCGCCGCTTCCGATGCGGCAATCACGTCTGAACTGATAAACCATATCCGGAAAGAGAACCTGATTTTCATTCCGGAAGATGCACTGTGCGTTGCCGGCGGCATCTATGCCGTCGTTTTCCGCCGGGTTGCGGAAACCAGGGCGATACCCGGATACCTGCTGGAAACCATCGAGGCGCTGCAGCCGTCGCAGTCCGTCCTGGAACGCGAGTTCCTGTATCATTTCCACCGCTGTGTGACGGACCTTGAGAAGGTGGAACTCCCGCTCGGGACGATGGAGCCCAAAACCTGGTACCGCCTGCTTATGCAGTATGTCTCGCTGGTCAAGATCCCTTATGAGGGAGAGCCGCTCACCGGGCTCCAGATCATGGGCCCGCTCGAAACCCGCGCACTCGACTTCCAGAATGTCATCGTGCTTTCGGTGGGCGAGGGCGTCTTCCCGTCGCGCGGCGTCAGCGCCTCCTTCATCCCCTATAACCTTCGGCTGGGCTTCGGTCTGCCGACCTACGAGCAGCAGGACGCTATCTGGGCGTATTATTTCTATCGCGGCATCTGTCGGGCACGGCGTATCTGGCTGTTGTACGATGCACGTACGGAAGGTCTTCAGAGCGGCGAGGAAAGCCGCTTCATCAAGCAGCTCCGTTATCTGTACAAGGTGCCGATGACCGAAAAGGTTGCCACCTACGCCCTTTCCGGGACAGGCGCCGACAATCCGATGTGCCATGTCGCCAAGGATGAAGGCGTGCTGTCCCGGCTTGACGAATTGTTCGTCCGGGGGGACGGCCGGTTTTCGGCCAGTTCGCTGAATACCTATCTTGACTGCCCGCTTCGTTTTTACTATGAATACGTCGAGGGCATTTGCGCGCAGGATGATGTCGTGGAAGAAGTGGATGCCGGTCTTTTCGGGACCATTTTCCACCGGGTGATGGAGGCGGTCTACAAGCCTTTCGCCGGCCGTGTCGTTTCGGAAACGGAACTGCAGGAGAAATGGCTTTTCGGCCCGAAAGGAGAACGGCTCGAGGCGTGGATCGACGACGCTTTCGCCGAAGTGCACATCCGTGAAATCGCCGGACAGAACCTGATCCTGAAAGAGCTGGTCGCACATCTGGTGAAACGTACCGTGGCTGTGGACCGGCGTCTGGCCACAGAATCGGGCGGCATCCATCTCATCGGTACCGAGCAGAAGGAATACCTGCCTGTGACGCTGCCCCGTTCAGGACGGAACGTGTGCCTGAAAGGTGTCATCGACCGCATCGACAGTGTCCGTGGCGGCGTCCAGCGCCTGGTGGACTACAAGAGCGGCAAGGTGGAGAAGGACGGCTGCCGGGAAATCGCAGAGATGTTCGACGTCTCGAAGGGCGCAGGACGGCCTTCCGTGGCGTTTCAGTTGCATTTCTATGCCTTGTTGATGAACAGGCGGCATCCCGGGAAGGAGGTCCGTTATGAGCCTTGCATCTATTCGTTGCGCTCGATCTTTACCGAAGACCCCAAATCATACGAGATTCCGCCTGAACGGCTCGATGAATTTGAAACGCTGCTGCTTTCGACCATCGAAACATTGTTCGATCCGGCGATTCCGTTCGAACCGCGCCCGGACAACGACGGGGACCCGGAACATTCGGTGTGCAGATATTGTAATTTCAAAAGGTTATGCAACAAGGAGTAAGTATCGTCAAGGCATCGGCGGGGAGCGGCAAGACCTATCGCCTCACGCACGATTACATCGACCTGTTGCTGCAGGGCGATGAGCAGCGATACAAGCACATCCTTGCCGTAACCTTCACCAATAAGGCGACCGACGAGATGAAGTCGCGCGTCATCGAGGCGTTGTACGAAGTTTCGAAAGGCGACGGGCCGCAGGCGCCCCTGGCAGCCGCCCGGCTCCGACGGATGCTGCACGACTATGGCTGTTTCTCGGTCAGCACCATCGACAAGTTCTTCCAGACGGTGATGCGGAGTTTCGCCCGCGAAATCGGCCAGTATGCATCATACCGGGTGGAACTCGACACCGATGCCGTACTCGACGAAGTGGTGGACCTGCTCATCGCCTCGACCGAGGACCCGGCGCACGGCCTTTTGCGGGAATGGCTGAGGGATTATTCCTTCGACCGCGTGGAACAGGGCGATGGCTGGAGTATTTCCGGTCCGCTCAAGAAGATGGCCCGGCAGTTCCTGGACGAATCCTTCCTTCTGCGGATGCGTGAGGCGGGGCGGGTGGACCTGTTGGGCGACAAGGTGTCGTTGAAAGCATTCCTGAAGAAACTGGATGCCGTCATCACCGCTTTTGCGGCCGAGGCGGCGGCCATCGGGCACGACGGGCTCCGGTTGCTGGCAGACAACGGTTGTACGCCCGATGCATTGTTTTACGGATTGAACGGTCCGACGATGCTGTTCAAGAAATGGGCGGAAGGCAACCTGGAAGAAAAGTATCCGTCGGAATCCCGGATCAAGGGTGCCCTTGCCAGGTTCCCCGATCCGGCAGCCCTGGAACGGTTGTTCGACCGGGCAAAGGCCCATCTCGGCGAACCGCTCCGTCTATGCAACAGCGCCCGCCTCATCCGGAAGAACATCTATCTGCTGGGTATCTACGGCGACCTGCAGCATACGCTGGACAGTTATCTGAAAGAGAACAACGTCGTGCTGCTCCAGTTGTCCACCGACCTGCTCAGCCGCATCATTGCTGACGACGACACGCCCTTCGTCTATGAGAAAATCGGCAATCGTTACGAACACCTGATGCTCGACGAAGCGCAGGACACGTCCCTGATGCAATGGAACAACTTCCGTCCGCTCTTCCGCAACAGCCAGGCGTCCGGCGGCTGCAATCTCGTCGTGGGCGACATCAAGCAGTCGATCTATCGCTGGCGTGGTTCCGACTGGCGGCTGATGCGCGATTATCTGTTCCGCGACCTTGCAAGCGGTCAGCTCCGGGAAGAAACGCTTTCTGAGAACTGGCGGAGCGGGAATGCCGTGATGGCGTTCAACAACGACGTGTTCAGCCATATCGGAGGTGTTCTGGCCACGGATCCGGACCGGTCCCGGCTTTCCGCTGAAGTGGAACGGATCTATGCCGATTGCGTCCAGACGCAGCCTGTGGCACATCGGGGCGCTCCTGAAGGCTATGTCCGGCTCAGTTTCCTTCAGAAGGCCGGGACTGGTGCGGGTACGTGGCAGGAAGAGGCCATGGACCGGATGGTCGCCGATATCCGGGCGCTCCTCGCGGAAGGCTATGCGTACAAGGATATCACCGTCCTGGTCCGCAGAAACCGGGAAGGGGCTGCCGCTGCTGCCGCCCTCATCGAGGCCGGTATCAGTGTGCTGACCGAAGATTCGCTGTTGCTGGGCGCCTCCCCCTGCATCGCGAACCTGATGTCGCTGCTCGGCTGGCTGGTCGACCCCGAAGATCCCGTAAACGAGTTGCAGTCGCGCGCACTGCGGGACAGCCTGCCCGCGTTGAAGACAGGGTCGCTCTACGAAACGTGTGAACAATTGCTTGGTTGTGGTGTGCTGCAGCACGGTGCACAGGACCTGCCGTTTATCCACGCTTTCCTCGACGCAGTGCTGGCCTGGCAGGAGAAATACGGCTCCTCGCTCCGCGGCTTTGTGAAGTGGTGGGAGGAGAGCGGCCGCAAGAAGGCTATCTGTGCGCCCGACGGGCAGAATGCGGTGCGGGTGATGACGATCCACAAAGCCAAGGGCTTGTCGCTCGAGGCTGTGATCATTCCGTTCTGTTCGGAGGGATTTACGCCGACAAGCTGGCGGCAACCTACCCTCTGGTGCCGTTGCCCGGCTTCCTTCGGCGGGCCGTCCCTGATTCCGATCAAGGCCTCTTCTACGCTGAAGAACAGTTGCTTCGAGGAAGAATACGAGGAAGAGCGGGTGTTCCAGCATATCGATGTCATCAATACCTGGTATGTGGCGTTTACGCGGGCCTGCAGCCGGCTCCTGGTCTATGCGCCGCTTGCGAAACCGTCGAGAGAAGGATACAAGCCCGCCAGCATCGAGAATACGCTGTTCCTTCACTTCGGACCCCGGCTCGGCGAGGACCGGGTCTTTGAAAGCGGAACCCGTGGCCCTATTGAGCGCAAGCCGTCGGCTTCGTCCCTGATCGACGATCCCCAGCCCGCGTTCTCGGCCGTTGCCATGCAGGACGAACGCCTGCGCCTGTCGCTCCGGGGCGCGGACTATTTCGCCCAGGAAAAGAGTGCGCGCCGAAAGGGCATCGAGCAGCACGGGGAAATGGCCCGCGTGGAGTGCGATGCGGACCTGGAAGCGCGCAGCGGCCGCCGCCACTGGTTCGACGGCACCTACCGGGTGATGAACGAAGCCTCGATCGTGGATGCTTCCGGGGAGATCCGCCGCCCCGACCGGGTGCTTGTCGCACCCGACGGAAGCCGCGTCATCGTCATTGACTACAAGTTCGGGCAGCCGCAGCCCGGGCATCACGCCCAGGTCCGGAAATATGTGTCGCTGATGCGTCAGATGGGCTATCCCGCCGTCGAAGGCTGGCTCTGGTACGTCACCGCCGGAGAATTCGTCAGGGTTTAGTTGTTGCAAAATATAAGAACTATTCTTATATTTGCAGTATGAAGACGACAACCTTAGCACTTGGTGCGCATCTGGACGCGTTCGTTCAGGCGTCTGTGGCTTCCGGGCGTTACAATAATGTAAGCGAGGTGATCCGGGCCGGTGTCAGATTGCTGGAAGAACGGGAAAAGGCACTGCAGCAACTCGATGAAGCTCTTCTTGAAGGGGAGATGAGTGGGTATACGATGATGACAAAGGAAGAACTGATCAAAGAGATTGAAGATGAAGCCGGTACTTTTCTCCAATAGATCCAGGAAAGACCTTTTCGACATCCGTATCCACACCGAATCCGTCTGGTCTCGCAAGCAAGCCGTCCGCTACCTGAATCTGTTATTGGACGAATGCTTTTCAATCCCGGGCCGGGAGGACATCGTCTCTTACCCGGAATACAAGGACTATCACTACTCCCATTGCGGACATCATTTTGTTTTTTTCAGGTCGACAGCCTGCGACATCCGGATCGTTCGTATCCTGCATGAAAGAATGAGTTTTGCAAGACATCTGGGCGGTCAGGAATGCCGCTAGAACGCCACCGTCAGCCCGTCATAGGCCGGCCGGACGGAGAAAGGAAGCCGCGCAAGTTCTTCGGTGAGTTCCGCGTGGCGGGGAAGCATATGGGAGAGGTGCGTGAGATAGCTCTGTCGGGCGCCGACGCAGCGGCAGACTTCAAGGGCTTCTTCCAGGGCGTAGTGTGAGATGTGGTGGCCGCGCTTGACGGTATTCAGGACGAAGACCTGCAGGCCGCGGAGCTTGTCGAATTCACTTTCCGGGATGTAGTTGGCATCGGTCACGTAGGCGCAGTCGCCGAACCGGAAGCCGAGCACGGGCAGTTTGTAGTGCATCGCCCGGATGGGCGTGACGGGTACGCCGTCGATTGCGAACGGCAGGCTGGTGATCAGGTGGATGTCCATCTCGGGCGCCCCGGGATAGGGTTTCTCGTCGAACACGTAATAGTATTCCTTCTTGAGCGAGTCGAAGACGTGGGCCTCGCAGAAGATGGGGAACGAACGGTGTTCCAGGTAATTGAACGAACGTACGTCGTCGAGGCCGCCGGTGTGGTCCTTGTGGTTGTGCGTCAGCAGGATGGCATCGAGATGCGCGATCTTTTCGCGCAGCATCTGCTGGCGGAAATCCGGTCCGGCGTCGATCAGAAAAGTCTTGCCTTCGAAACGGATGAGCGCGGAGCAGCGCAGGCGGTTGTCCCGCGGGTCCGCCGATGTACAGACGGGACAATCGCACCCGATCATCGGAATGCCCTGCGATGTCCCCGTCCCCAGGAATGTGATGCTATTGTCCATCGGTATATCTAGCAGAAGTGTTTACCGGAAGTGTGAGTGGTATATGTCTTGAAGACCCTAACCACCCGCGGTTGATAGCGGGAGGGGCCCAAGCATGGCTTGGGAGGGAGACGCGAAGCGTCGGTCTGAAAGACATATACCCGAACACTGAAGGTAAACACTTAAAAAACAACATCAACAATTTTACCGATCAAATCATTGTCGTACGGCCGTTCTACGCGAAGGTAATTCTCCGTGTAGCCAAACATCATTCCTCCCTTCATCTTGCTCTCGAACAGGACCCTGGCGTGTCGTCCGCGGTTGGCGGCCGTGAATTCGGTGTGCAGCCGGGCGGACAGCGCCTGCAGCCGGGCGGCACGCTCCGTCTTGACGGATTCCCGTACCTGGTCGGGCCGCTCCGCTGCCGGCGTCCCGGCCCGGCGCGAATAGGGGAAGATGTGCAGGAATGCCGGCCGGACACGTTCGAGCAGCCGGTACGTCTCCACGAAATCTTCATCCGTCTCGCCCGGGAACCCCACGATGACGTCGATGCCCAGGAAGACGCGCGTACCGCGTTCTTCCGGGGATTCCAGGATGTCGCGGATCAGTGCGATTTTGGCCTCGAACTGCGCGGTCGTGTAACGACGGTGCATCTCTCGCAGCGTCCGGTCGCAGCCGGACTGGATCGGGATGTGGAAGTGCGGCAGGAACTTCGTCCCCGTGGCGATCCAGCGCAGGGTTTCCTCTGTCAGCAGGTTCGGTTCGATGGAAGAGATGCGGAAGCGCTCGATGCCAGGCACGGCGTCCAGTGCCTGTAGCAGCGAAAGGAAGCTCTCGCAGGTGGTCTTGCCGAAATCACCCGTGTTGACTCCGGTCAGCACCACCTCGACGATGCCCTGCGCAGCGATCTCCCGGGCCTGCGCCGCAAGCTGTGCGATGGGAAGATTGCGGCTCTTGCCGCGGGCCAGCGGCACGGTGCAGTAGGCGCAGTGGTAGTCGCAACCGTCCTGCACCTTGAGGAACGAGCGGGTGCGTTCGCCCGAAGCATAGGCGGGGAAGAACGTCTCTACGGCGGCGATGTCGCAGGAATACCCTTGCGGACCGCGGACGCTTTCGCCGGATGCTGGTGCGAACAGCGCCAGTGCCAGTGGAACCAGGTCGCCTTTCCGCTGGGTGCCCACTACCAGGTCGACGCCCTCGATGGCGAGGATTTCCTGCGGCTTGAGTTGCGCGTAGCAGCCGGTGACGGCGATTCGGGCCGACGGCGCGCATTTGTGGAGCCGGCGGATGAGATTGCGGCATTTCTTGTCGGCGTGCTCGGTGACGGAGCAGGTGTTGATGACCACCAGGTCCGTATCCGCCCCGGGCCTGGCCTCCTCCCATCCTTCGGCGGAGAATTGCCGCGCGTAGGTGGATGTCTCCGCAAAGTTGAGTTTGCAGCCCAGGGTGATGAAAGCGACGCGTTTATTCATAGACGACGGTGACGGATGTGCTTTCGACTTTCCCGTCGAGCGGCGGATTGTATTTGGTGACGGTCAGTTCGGCGTATTCGATGCGCGGGAACCGGTCGGTGATGCGGTCCAGCATCCGGCCGGCCAGGTGTTCCAGCAGGTTGGCGGGTTCTTCCATCTCGTTCCGGATGAGTCCGTAGATGGCGCCGTAGTCGATGGCGTCCTGCAGGTCGTCGGTCCGGACCGCCTTGCGCATATCGTAATCGTACGCGAAATCGACGCGGAACCAGTTGCCGTCGCGCCGTTCGCTGTCGAGGCATCCGTGATGCCCGAAGAACTGCATGTTGTTGAGTCGTACCATGTCGGATAATCAATTGGAAAGGACGAAGACGCAGGGCCGCTTGCCGATCGAGAACCCTTTCCGTACTTCTTGGCGCCAGTCGGCGACGGTCTTCGTACGGATCAGTTCGTCCGGGCAGGTGATGTCGGCGGCGATGCACAGCCGGGTCGAAGGCCGGCAGGCCTCCAGCAGGTCGGCCAGCAGCGCATCGTTGCGGTAGGGCGTCTCGATGATCAGCTGCGACTGGTTCAGCCGGGCGGCGTTCCGTTCCAGCGCAACGATCGCCTCGCGACGGGCCGGCGCCTTGACCGGCAGGTAGCCCGCGAAGGCGAAGCACTGCCCGTTGAATCCCGAGGCCATCAGCGCCATCATCAGGGAGGATGGGCCGACCATCGGAACCACGTTCACGCCTTTCTCGTGTGCCAGCGCCACCAGCTGGGCGCCCGGGTCGGCGACCGCCGGAAGTCCGGCTTCGGAAATCAGGCCCGCATCCTGTTCGCCCAGCAGGGCGGCATACGCGGCAACCTGTTCGGGCGTCGTGTGTTCGTTGAGTTCGAACAGTTCCAGACTGTCGATCTGTCCCTTGAGCCCGGCTTCGGAAAGGAAGCGCCGCGCGGTGCGCAGTTCTTCCACGAACCAGCGCCGGATGGTGGGGATCCGATCCAGGACGGAAGCCGGAAGCACGCTACTCGGTGCGTGGGCGCCGAGGGGGGTTGGAATCAGGAAAAGGCTGCCTTTCATCGCGCTTGATATGGAAAAGTTTCCGCCAGAGTTCGCCGATCGTGTTGAAGTCTTCCTGGTACACGATGCCGGCGCCGTTCCGCTGGCTCTGGTCGAGGTAGTTGCTGTATTGGTCGGCCGAGTGGGAGAACAGCGTCAGACGCCACTGTCCCTGCCGGTTGAGCTTGATTTCGATGTCGAGGTCGCCGACGATGTCGCTGGTGCTCGACGAGAGGTACTGCCGGTTGCCGATGTTGCCGTTGATGCTGACGCGGTTGTTGAACAGCTGCGTGGAGACGGCCACGTCGAAGATGTCGCGTCCGGTTTCGGTGGGCTGGTAGTTGAATCCCAGGTCGATCGGGATGTCCAGTTGCCGGAAGATGTTGTTGAGCTGGTTGGCCATCATTTCCGACGCATTGGAGTAGAGCAGCGTGGTGCTGTTGACGATGCCCGACTGCTCGTCGGGGACGAAGCCGCCCGAGACCAGCAGCGCCAGCGCCTGCTTCATCCGCTTGTCTTCGGTGTTGAGGGCGCTCAGGACGCGGCTCAGGGTCGTGGGGTCGAGGTCGGGGATCTCGATGTTGAACTTGATCTCGGGGTTCGCGAGCTTGCCGGTCAGGCCGATGCCGCATTCCACGTTGCGGCGTGTGTTCACGGCGGTGGAGTCGGCGATCAGCGGACTGATGGACGCCTTGGTATGGTAGGTGGCCGTCAGGTCGAGGTCGGTCTGCATCACGTCGCCGTTGAAGTCGATGGTCCCGCCCGGATTGATGGAGAAGTCGCGCGCGGTGAAGCCCAGCATGCCGAAATGGTAGCTGCCGCTGTCCACGCGGTAGTCTCCCTTGATGTCGAAGCTGCCGTTTACCGACGTGATGCCGATCTGCCCGTTGCCGCGCGCCTTGAGGATATCGCCGGTGTTCTTGTCGATTTCGAGGAGGATTTCGGCGTCGGGTGTGGCATTGAGGCGGAAATTCACGCTCAGTTCGGAGCCGGAAGAATGCTTCTTTTCCCGGATCATCTGCCTGGCCGTGACGAGGGAGTCGAACAGGCCGGGCCGTTTCTCCTCGTTGTTGATGAAAGTGAGCAGGGACTGGGTCTTCTTGGCTGAACTGCCCAGGGGAATGTGGATGGAGGTGTTCGGCTTGGGCGTGAGGTTCAGGTTCAACCGGATCTTGTTGAGCGGTCCGGAGAGCCGTACGGTCCCGTCGGCGAACGCCTTCCCGTAGAAGGAGTCGTTGTCGCGGCTGGTCGTATTGAGCGCATGGACATTCTTCATGTCGATGCGGGCGTTGAGCCGGATGTCCTTGAAATGGTCGTAGGGGATGCCGCCCGTGAGCCGTCCCTGGTGCCCGTACGTGTCGTAGATGGTGATATCGTCGAACGTGACGCCCGAATCGGACACGGTGAACGGTCCGTCGGCCAGGTAATCGACCTGGGTGTACAGCAACTTGAACTTGAGGTTGTTGAAACGGGCGCTGTCGCTTTCGACGGAAAGCCTGTCGAGCGGTCCGCGGGCCTTGATGTGTCCGGAGACGGAACCGTCGACGCCGGAGACCAGGTCCGCCAGGATCGGCTCGATGATGCCGACGGCCAGCCGGTCCAGTTCAAGATCGAGGCCCGCCTGTTTGTCGGACGGCCGCAGGAAAGCGGTTGCGCTGATGGGATGCCGGCCTTCGAACGTATTGTCTACCAGGAATTTGAACTGCTTTGACGCGTCGTCCCAACGGCTCAGCAGCTTGAGGTCGCCCAGGTCGTGCCCGACGGCGGAGATCTGCTGTCCGCGCAGATTGAGCAGAATGCCTTTCTCCGGTCCCAGCAGGGCGAAAGCCTCTCCCTCTCCGGTCAGCAGGCCCTGCAGGTTGAAAGGCTTGGACAGGAACGAATTGGCCAGCCCCAGGTCGAAATCGTTGAGCCGGACGCGGACGGTGTCGGTCAGGCGTTCGCCGACCACGCCGTCGGCCATCATGCTCTGTTCCCCGTTGCAGAGCATGAAGTTGTCGATCTGCAGGGTCTTGTCGCGGTACCGCAGGGTGGCGGGGAGGATTTCCCATTCGTTCCCGGCCACGGTCACAGTGGACGGGAGGATGTCGGCCTTCAGCCTGAAGCCGTCGGATTCAGGGTTGAGGAAAGAGAACTGCGTGTGCAGGACGGCGCGGTTCCCCGAGCCGTCCTCGTTTCGGAAAGCGGCTTTCAGGTCGATGAACGAACTGTCGGCCACGGCATCGACGTTCACGTTTTCCGCGGTCAGGCTGCCGGCCTGGAGCCGGTCGGCGTCGAAGCGTGCGCGCAGCCGTTCCCCTTCGGTGTAGAACCGTCCCTGCAGGTTGCGCAGGATGTTGTTGCCCACGGCGGAGAGTTCCGATGAGACCGTGCCCTGTATCTCGTCGTTGATGAGGTTCAGGCCGATGTTGGTTTCCCGCGATACGTAGATGCCCGGTGTGAAGAAGTCGAGCAGGGGCTGCAGGTCGAGCGTGCGCAGCTGCAGCGAACCGAAATCTTCCGGATGCGGCTCGTCGTCCTTCTTGACGTGCTTGCCGTCGAACAGGTGCAGCAGGTTGTCTTCCATGATCAGGTGGACGGCCCTGTCCACGAAATCGGCGAAGAAGAGGTTCCCTTCGTAGGTGGCGCGGGCGACGGACGATTCGAGGGTCATGCCGTAGCGTTCGTCTTCGAGGGTCGACGTGAGCGCCAGGTCGCCGATGTCGTAGACATTGTCGCCGAGCATCGCCTGCAGGCCCAGGATGTCTGCCTGGCCGAGGAATGCGCCCTGCGGCGTCTGGATGAGGTCGGCATCGAGCGACAGGCGGATCGACGAACTGTCGCGCGGATCGAAATGGAGTGCGTCCAGGTCGGCGTGGCCCAGGTCGAGGCCGATGCGGTAGCGCCTGTCGCGTCCTTTCCCGCCCAGGTCGATGTCGCCGTGGGCGACGAGCTGCAGGTTCGGGTCGTCGCTGGAAATGTCGGCCTGGAGCATGCCGTCGCGCATCCGGCCGGAGACGCGAAGCCCGTGATAGTCGTAGCCGCGGAACGAGAAGCGTTCGATGTCGAGCGGGCTGACCGCCGCAGAGAAGCCGTCCTTCGAAGATGAGAACGAGAGGTCGGTCCGGGCGGTGAGCGATCCCAGCGCGTCGTTGCCGATCAGGCGGCCGAGCTGGAGCGACTCGGTGGAGACGTTGCCCTCCACCTGCAGGTTTCCGTGGCTGCGCGACACCAGGGCGTCTATGTCCGCCGTTCCCATAGATCCGGCCGTCAGGCTGCCCGTGGTTTTCAGGCTGGCGAGCGTGCCGTCGGCCTTCGCCGTAAGGGAGATCCGTTCGCCGGGCGCGTACTTTGAAAGGCTCGCCTTGTTGAAGCCGGGTTGCAGCGTGGAGAGGATGTCGGCCAGGTCGGCCGTGGTGGTCGTGCCGTTCAGGATTTCGGCGTTGATGCGGGCGTTGTCGATGTCGGGCAGGCCCTTGACGTGGAATTTCAGGTCGAGGGCGGTTTGCTGGGAGGCGGATTCCACGTGCAGCCGGTCGCTCCGGAGGTCGTTGACCGGGCCCTGTACGCGGCCGTCGATCCAGTATCCGCCGGACGGGATGCTGGCGCCCGTGATGGCGCCGAGCGTCTGCGTGTCGAAGTAGGAATCCTGCAGCGCCGCGTCGATTGACACCCGATTGAGGAAGTCCGAGAAATCGCTGAAATCGGAAAAACCGAGCGCCACGTCGCCTTTCAGGTTCGAATGGCCGTCGTCGTAGCGGAGGTCGCGTACGTTGACACCCGTGCTGTCGAGGGTCACGTTGCCGGAGAGTTCCTGGAGGTCGAGGCCGCGCTGCGTTTCGCGCAGGGTGAGGTTGTCGATGCGGACGGCGGCCCCGTCGTCGCCGTATCGGATGTTGCGGGCCGACAGGTTGATGTCCTGCAGCTGGAGGCTGTCGGTCGAGAAGTCGATGTGCTTGAGGGTCACCCGCCCGGCCTGGATGTTGTCCCAGGGCAGTCCGGACGACGATTCCCGGGAACGCTCCTTCAGCGGGGCGAGCAGCGCCTGCAGGTTGGTGGTGCTGTCGTTGATGTGACGGATCGCGACGCGTCCGTTCTCGATGCTGACGCGCCGGATCTGCGCCTCCTTCGAAAAGACCATCGATGACGCCTTCACGCTGACCAGCACCTTGCCCAGCTGCGCGAGGGTGTCGCTGTCGCCCTGGACGACGGTCACGTCTTCCAGGATCAGGTTGTTGGGGAAGGAGAGCAGCACCTTGCCGACGCGGATGTCCCCGTCGAGGTCCTTCGACAGCTTGCGCGACACCTTGCCGACCAGGGCCGTCTGGACGGCCGGGATCTGCACGGCGATGAAGGCGGCCGTCGGGATCAGGACGAGCGCCAGCACCAGGATGCGGACTATCTTCTTCCAGTTCTTCATACAGGCGTTAAACTTACAAATATAGGAAATTATTGCTACTTTTGCGCAAAATACAGGCTATGGCGATCATTATCCTCGGAATCGAGTCTTCCTGCGACGACACCTCGGCGGCCGTGCTGCGCGACACGTATCTCCTGTCCAACGTGATGGCTTCGCAGGAGGTGCACCGGCAGTATGGCGGCGTAATCCCGGAACTGGCCTCCCGTGCCCATCAGCAGAACATCCTGCCGGTGGTCTCGGAGGCGTTGCGGCAGGCCGGCGTGACGCTCGCCGACGTGGATGCCATCGCCTTCACGCGCGGCCCGGGCCTGCTGGGCTCGCTGCTTGTGGGGACATCATTCACGAAGGGCCTGGCCGTGGCGACGGACAAGCCGATGATCGAAGTGAACCACCTGCAGGGTCATATCCTCTCGCATTTTGTGCGGGTGGAAGGCCGAGACAACCGCTGTCCCGACTTTCCCTTCCTCTGCCTGCTCGTGTCGGGCGGCCATACGCAGATCGTCCGGGTTGACGATCCGCTTCATTTCGAAATCCTCGGCCACACCATCGACGACGCAGTGGGCGAGGCGTTCGACAAGTGCGCCAAGCTGATGGGCCTCGGCTATCCCGGCGGCCCGGTCGTGGACCGGCTCGCCAAAGAAGGGGACGAAAAGCGGTTCCGCTTTGCCAAACCCAATATCCCCGGCCTGGACTACAGTTTCAGCGGCATCAAGACCTCGTTGCTCTATTTCCTGCGCGACCGCATCGCGGAGGATCCCGGCTTCCTCGAACAGAACAAGGCCGACCTCTGCGCCTCGTTCCAGAAAGACCTGATCGACATCCTGCTGAAGAAGCTGGTGCTCGCCGCGAAGCAGACCGGCATCCGCCAGGTGGCGATCGCCGGCGGCGTGTCGGCCAACAGCGGCCTGCGCGACCGCATCGTGGCGGAGGGACGCCGGCGCGGCTGGACCACGTTCCTCCCCGAACTTCGGTTCACGACCGACAATGCCGCGATGATCGCCATCACCGGCTACTATAAGTATCAGGCCGGACAGTTTGCGCCGCTCGATGTCGCGCCGCTCTCCCGCGCCGCAGAATACGGTGACTGAACTTCCCTGCGATGAAAGAATTCGAGATCGCTTTCCCGATTCAGCACGAACCCTCCGAGGCCGAACTCCGGCAGGCGGCGGGCCGTGCCCTCGGCGTGAAGCCTGAACGGGTGGCGGAAGTGCGCGTCGTGCGACGTTCGGTCGATGCGCGCGGCGATATCCTCTACCGTTACCGCGTACAGGCTGCCGCGTCGGGCGAATCGATTCCGCCGTTCGTCCTGCCCGCCTACCGCGATGTCCGCGGCGCGGCGCCGGTCATCATCGTCGGCAGCGGCCCGGCCGGCATGTTTGCCGCCCTTCGCCTGCTGATGGAGGGCCGCCGGCCCGTCATCCTGGAACAGGGAAAGGACGTCCACGGCCGCAAAGCCGACGTGGCGGCGCTCAACCGGGAACAGCGCGTCAGCACCGTATCGAACTACTGTTTCGGCGAAGGCGGGGCCGGTACCTTTTCCGACGGCAAGCTCTTCACGCGGTCCAGCAAGCGCGGCGACATCCGCGAAGTGCTGCACCAGCTGGTGGCTTTCGGCGCCGACCCGCATATCCTGGTGGATGCGCATCCGCACATCGGCAGCGACGCCCTGCCCCGCATCGTGGAACAGATCCGCTGCTGCATCGTGCAGCACGGCGGGGAATATCGTTTCGGCGAGAAGGTGACCGGTCTCGAGCCGGTCAGCGACGGGTTGCACAAAGGGTGGAAGGTGCTTTGCGAAGGCGGTTCCGTGTATGCGGCCCCGCAGGTGATCCTTGCGACGGGCCATTCGTCCCGCGACCTGTACCGGTATTTCGCCGCGCAGGGCTGGCCGCTGGAGGCCAAGGGGTTCGCGCTGGGTGTACGCGTGGAGCATCCCCAGTCGCTCATCAACCGGATCCAGTATCACGGCCGGTTCCAACTGGGAATGCCCGCGGCGGAATATGCGCTCGTGGAGCAGGTGGACGGGCGCGGCGTCTTCTCGTTCTGCATGTGTCCGGGCGGCATCCTGGTCCCTTCGGTCACGGCGCCGGGCGAGGTGGTGCTCAACGGCATGTCGAACTCCCTGCGTAATTCGCCCTGGGCCAATGCGGGCATCGTCTGTGCCGTCAATCCCGGCGACGTGCCGGACTTCGACCGGTACGGCGTCTTTTCCCTGCTGGAATTCCAGCGGAAGGTGGAGCAGGACATGTTCGCGTTTTCCGGCTCGCTCCGGGCGCCGGCGCAGCGGCTTGTGGATTTCTGCCGCAGGAAACCTTCGCAGGGGCTGCCGCGCAGTTCCTACCAGCCCGGCGTGGTCGACGCGCCGTTGTCCGACCTGCTGCCCGCCGCCGTCTTTGAACGCCTGCGCGTGGCGTTGGCTGCGTTCGACCGGAAGATGCACGGGTACTATACCAACGATGCGCTGGTGCTGGGGACGGAATCAAGGACATCGTCCCCGGTGCGCATTCCGCGCGATCCGGAGACGATGTGTGCCATAGGCCTCGAAGGCCTGTATCCGTGCGGCGAGGGAGCCGGCTATGCGGGCGGCATCGTGTCGAGCGCCCTCGACGGCATCCTAGTTGCTGCAGCCGCCGCACGTTGAGCAGTCGTGCGTGCATCCCTGGGCGGCCCGTTCGCCGTGGAGGCCGTCGGTGAGCTCCTTGTCCGTCGCATCGCGGATGGCGGTCACCTTTCCGCTGAAATGCAGCTCCTTGCCGGCCAGTTTGGGATTGAAGTCCATCTTGACGCTTTCGGCGCCGACTTCGACCACCTTGCCCGGAATCACGCCGCCGGCCTGGTTCATCATCGGAATCACGCGGCCCACCACGAGCAGCTGCTCCTGGATCTTGCCGTCGATCTCGAAGATGTGCTTGGGCAGTTCCACGACGGCCGACGGGTCATAGACCCCATAGCCCTCTTCCGGGCTCAGGACGAATTCGAAGGTGTCGCCCACCGTCTTTCCCAGCAGGTATTCCTCGAACTTGGGCAGGAGGTATCCGAGCCCGTAGATGAACTCGAGGGGTTGCTCTTCCGTAGCCTGGTCTTTCACTTGTCCGTCCACCAGCAGCGTATAGGTCAGGGAGACGACTTTTTCATCTTGGATTGTCATGGTTGTCAGGATTTGTCTGTATTCATTATGAGTTTGTAGATCCGTTTGCTGTAGATGCGCGTTACCGTGCTGAGACCGCCTTCGGCGATCCATTTCCCCTTCCGGTCGCTGTTGTCGATCAGCACCCAGTAGTTGCACAGCGGCAGGTAGATGTCGCGCAGGTTTTTCATTCCCTGCCAGTAACGCCGCACGATGGTCTCCGTCGGGACGGAATGTCCGCCCGCGGAAACCCGGATGGCCACCCGCCGGACGGCGAGTTCCGGGCTCTTGAGCCAGAAATAGAAGATCCCCACCATATAGCCCTTGTGCTGCGCCCGGGAGATCATCCCCGCCAGCGTCCGGGTGGCGAGCGTCGTCTCCACGGCGAAGTCTTCGCCGCGTTCGATCAGCTGGTCGACCCGTTCGAGCATGAGCCTGGAGGCGCGGATCATCTCCCGCTCAGGACTCTGGGGCGACAGTTCGTCCGCGATCTCGTCGGCGTTGACGAAGGTATGGAGGTTCAGCAGGTCGGGCAGCACCGTATAGGAAGCCGTGGTCTTGCCCGCGCCGTTGCACCCCGATATGATGTATAATCTTGACACAATGCAAAGATACTACTTGATCCTGTACGGATCGTCACCATAGAGGGTGTATTTCTTGGATTTGCGCAGCCATTTCTGCTCTTCCGTCCGGATGTAAGCCCGGGTGTTCTCCCAGTCGATACGGCCTTCCACATAGCCGGCCAGCGTGGCGTCTTCCAGGTAGCGGCCGAGACCTTCCGCGGTGAATTCGGGACAGGTGGCGTGGATGAACCGCAGCAACTGCAGGGCGTGGTTGAGGGCGTGGTAGGTGGCGCCGGGAATGAACATCAGCTGGAATCCGAAGCAGGTCTGGTCGCAGTAGATGCCGTAGGAGGGGACGAACCGCGTCCACCGGACGTGCAGGCCGGGATTCGCGACGGGACTGTCCGGGTCGTTCCAGTTCTGTAGCCCGTGCTGCCGGGGATAGTCGAAGAGGCGTTCCATCCAGGGGGCGCCGAACTGCTCGAAGGGGCGGTTAGTCCCGTGGCCGTAACTCACGTTGGTCCCCATCCAAAGGCACTGGCCGCTGTAGAAATGTGACGTGAAAAGGCCGGAAAAGTCGGAGAACGGCGGAATGGTCCAGGCCATCAGTTCGCGGTTGACCGGTTCCGCCGCGGCGGAGATGATGTGGAGCGGGAACCTGGCGCCCAGTTCGCTGTAGAACAGGTTGGCCGTCTCGCCGAGGGTGAGGCCGTGGCGGTGGGGGAGTCCGACGATGCCCAGCGTCCCCTCGATCTGGCGGCCGCAGGGGTTGATGCGGTCGATGAGGAAGACGGAAAGCTGGGAGTCGCCGACTTTCAGGCGCTTGAAGAGATTGTACAGCAGGGTGGTGTAGTTGCTGTAGCGCGAGCCGGCGTCCTGCAGTTCGATGACCAGGGCGTCAAGCCCGTCCAGGTCGGCGGCTTCGATGACGGTGCTGACCTCGATGGTGTCCACGTCCGGGACCATCGGGCCGTAGAGGGCGTGTTCGGGGGTGAAGATGCGGGCGAGGTTGCCGCGGCGCGCGAGGCTCTCGAACAGGTATTCCCCCGTATCGGGATGCCACGCCACCTGGTTGCAGAGCACGCCCACGCGCCCCTTGCGCAGCACCAGGTCTTCCTGGTCGAGCAGCCGTGTCGTCCGGAATGAGAACATCGCTATCCGTTGATGATGTGGATGACTTCCCGGGCCAGCGCATCGGCGGCCGCTTCGTCGGGCGCTTCGGCATAGATGCGGATGATCGGTTCGGTGTTCGACTTGCGGAGCACGAACCATTTCCGTTCCGTCTCGAAATCGATGCGCAGTCCGTCCAGCTTGTTGATGGACTGGCCGGCGTAGAAACGTTCGACGGCGGCGAGGGCGGCTTCGATTTCGGCGGGATCGCTCATCTCGATGCGGTTCTTCGACACGAAATAGTCGGGATAGGTCGCGCGCAGTGCCGAAGCCGTCAGCTTCTTTTGCGCCAGGAGGCTCAGGAACAGCGCCGTTCCGATCAGCGCGTCGCGTCCGTAGTGCAGGTCGGGCAGGATCACGCCGCCGTTGCCTTCCCCGCCGATGACGGCGCCGACTTCCCGCATCATCGTGGAAGCGTTTACTTCGCCCACCTTGCAGCTGTGGTAGCGGCAGCCGTGCGCTTCGGTCACGTCGCGCAGCGCACGCGAAGAAGAGATGTTCGAGACCGTCGGTCCCGGTTTCAGCGAGAGCACGTAGTCGGCCACGGCGACGAGCGTGTATTCCTCCCCGAAGGGAACGCCGTCTTCGCAGATGAAGGCGAGCCGGTCCACGTCCGGATCGACCGAGATGCCCAGGTCGGCCTTCTGCCGCACGACGGCTTCGGAAAGGCCGGTCAGGTGGGCGGGAAGGGGTTCCGGATTATGGGCGAAGCGGCCGTCGGGATTGCCGTTGAGAAGGGTGTACCGTACGCCGAGCGCCTCGAACAGCGCCGGCATGCAAAGGGCGCCTACGGAGTTGATGGCGTCGAGCACCACGTTGAAGCGGGCTTCGCGGATGGCTTTCCGGTCGACGAGCGGGCAGCGCAGCACCGCATCGACGTGCGCCTGCGTGAAATCCCTGCGTTCCAGCGTGCCGAGCCGGTCGACGTCCACGAAGTCGAAATCCTCCGTTTCGGCCGCGCGCTGGAGCGCCTTGCCTTCTTCGTCGGTCAGGAATTCGCCCCGTTCGTTGAGCAGTTTGAGCGCATTCCACTGTTTCGGGTTGTGCGAGGCGGTCAGGATGATGCCGCCGTCGGCTTTCTCGAAGATCACGGCCATTTCCGTGGTGGGCGTGGATGCCAGTCCGGCGTTGACGACGTCGATGCCGCAGGCCAGCAGCGTACCCGAAACGAGGTGGTCCACCATCTCGCCTGAGATGCGGGCGTCGCGTCCCACGACGACCTTGCAGCGTTCCCTGTCGGGAAACTTCTGCTGGAGCTGGCGGGCGTATGCCGCCGTGAACTTGACGATGTCGAGGGGGGTTAGCGCGTCGCCTATCTGTCCGCCGATGGTGCCCCGGATGCCGGAAATGGATTTTATCAGTGTCATTTCAAGATATTTTTACTAACTTGCAAAGTTAAAAAAATAACGCACTCCATGAAAAAATTCTCCCTGATGGCCGTCGCCATCCTGATGATGACCTTCTCCGCCTCCGCACAGAGCGGCCTGGGCGGCATTCTCGGCAAGCTCGGCCAGTTGGCGGGCAATGCCACATCCTCCGATTCGGCAGCCGGTTCCCTGATCACCAGCATCACCGACCTGATCTCCGGCAAGAGCGCCCTCACGCCCCAGACAATCGCGGGCACCTGGAACTATGCCGGCAGTGCCATCAGTTTCAAGTCCAGCGACAATGCGCTTTCCAACATCGCCAGCGGCGTGGCACAGTCCACGATCGAAAAGAAGCTGGACGGCTACCTGGCGAAGGTGGGCATCTCCGAAGGCCTGTTCGGCTTTACGTTCAATGAAGACGGCACGATGGCCGTCCAGTACGGATCCCGGAGTTTCCCGGGCACCTGGACGCTGGACACCGAAAAGGCGACGATCAATATGAAGATGGCCTCCTTCATCAACATGAAGGGCTATGCCGCCGTGAAGAACGGCAAGATGGAACTGCTGTTCGACGCCACCACGATGATGAAGATCGTCAAGTCGGTCACTTCGGTCTACAAGAATTCGACGCTGACGACCATCAATTCCATCCTCAACCAGTACGATCAGATGTACGCCGGCTTCAAATTGACAAAATAATTTTGTGATTCTGTAAAAACTTCCTATTTTTGCGGTCCGTTTGGAAAACTAAATAAACGACAGGCAATGAAAAAAGGAATCCATCCCGAATCCTACCGTCTTGTAGCATTCAAGGATATGTCCAACGAGCACGTCTTCATCACCCGTTCCTGCGTCAACACGAAGGAAACGATCGATATCGACGGCCGCTCCTTCCCGCTGGTGAAGGTCGAGATCTCCAACACGTCGCACCCGTTCTACACGGGCAAGATGAAACTCGTCGACACCGCCGGCCGCGTGGACAAATTCTACTCGAGATACGGTCAGAAGAAGAAGTAATCGTACTTTTTCGAAGGATACAGAAGAGGCGGCTGCGAATCAGCCGCCTCTTCTTGTGTCTGACTCGATCAGTTCCAGCAACCGGTCGATGGCCTCTTCCTGGGGGATGCGCCGCAGGACGGGCTCCTTGCCGCGATAGAGGGTCACGTGGCCGCGGCCTTCCCCCACGTAGCCGTAGTCGGCGTCGGCCATCTCGCCGGGACCGTTCACCACGCAGCCCATCACGGCGATCTTCAGGCCGGCCAGGTGGCCGGTGCGGCGCTTCACTTCGTTGAAGGTGCTTTCCAGGTCGTAGAGCGTCCGGCCGCATCCCGGGCAGGCGATGTATTCCGGCCGCGTGAACCGGCGCCGGCAGGCCTGCAGAAGCAGGTCGCGGAAGTTCTCGCCATCGGCCGCCGGCACGGGGCTGCCGCCGATGGTCGACCCCTCCAGCGAAAAATCGTCAATCCGCCGGTCGAGCAGGGAAGGTCCCCACAGGCAGGAACCCTTGATGATGAAGTCGTCCCAGCCGTCCGCCTCGACGCAGGTGCGTCCGCCGCGCGGCGAATAGCCGTCGGCGATGGCCGCCACGATCTGTTCCCCAGCGGGAATCTCGTGGACCGGGTCTTCCGTCAGCGATACACGGATGGTGTCGCCGATGCCTTCGCCCAGCAGCGTACCGATGCCCACCGCCGATTTGATGCGTCCCTCGTCGCCGCCGCCCGCCTCGGTCACGCCGAGGTGGAGCGGGAAGCGGCAGCCCAATTCTTCGCGCATCGCCGCATCGAGCAGCCGGTAGGCCTCCACCATCACGCACGTGTTGCTCGCCTTGAGCGAGACGACCACGCGGTAGAAATCCTCCGCGGTGCACATCCGCAGCCATTCCATCACCGCCTCCTTCATCGCCAGCGGCGTGTTGCCGTACCGCTGCGTGATGCGTTCGCCGAGTGAACCGTGGTTGAGGCCGATGCGGATGGCCGTTCCGTGCGTCTTGCAAAGGGCGATCAGTTCCCGGAACTTGGCGCAGGCCACCGCGTGCTCCCGGGCGAAATTGCCCGGATTGATGCGTACCTTGTCGGCCACGGAGGCTGCGGCCAGGGCGGCGTCGGCCAGGAAATGGATGTCGGCTACCAGCGGGGTTCCGATACCCTCGGCCCGCAGCCGCTGCTTGATCTCGCGCAGCGATTCCACCTGCTTCAGTCCCTGGGTGGTGAGCCGGATCAGGCCCGCGCCCGCTGCCGCCATCGCGCGGCACTGGGCCAGCGACCCTTCGATGTCGTCGGTCGACGTGTTGCACATCGTCTGGACGATGACGGGCGCGCCGCCGCCGATCGGAAGCCGTCCGCCGATGGAGAAGGAAATGTCACGCACTACCATAGGTGGATATGGAGCGAAGCGCTCAGCATGATGTTCTGGGGATAGGTGTACATCCAGTAGATGTCGCTGTACTTGTTGGTCTGGTACATGCTGGCCACGGCATACTTGTAGTTCCCTTCCACGTGCAGTTCGAACGGCTTGAACACCACGGCCAGGCCGAGTCCGAAGATGAAGCCGTAGTCCACGCGCTGGTCGTACTTGTCGAAGCCGCCCTCCCGGTCGGTTGAAAGCCGGTAGCCGCCGTAGGTGCCGACGTTCGCCAGCAGCCGGAAACGGGAGAAGTCGATCTTGAACTGGGAAATCAGGGGGACTTCGATGACTTCGCAGGTTTCCCCGTAACCCTCGATCGGGGAGGTATAGCCCTCATAGCCGTGCTTGGCGCCGAACTGGAGCCCGAAGTTGAACAGATAGTCCCAGAGGGCGTGGTAATAGGTGAAATAGACGCCGACATTGTTGTAGGTAATGACCCGCTCCTGTCCGATCTTCGGGGAGGAGGTCACGCCGCTCAGGTTGACGCCGTACGAGACACCGACCATATGGATGCTCTTGGACTTGGCCGGCGCTTCGAGGGTATCGAGCAGGGCGAAGTCGTCGGGCATCTCGAAAATGAAGACGTCGTCCTGTCCGCGGGCGGGGAAGAACAGGAGGAGGGCCAGCAGGGAGAGGAACCACTTTTTCATGGGAACATCTTTTTGAGGTCGATCGTCTGCTCGATTTCGGCCGATTCGGGAATCTCGAGGATCCGGTTGCCCGGCGTACTTTCGTAGTAAAGCACGATTTCCGGCTGCCGGTGCTCGAGCAGGTTTCCGGTGTCGGCAATCCGGTTGCGGTTCTTGTCGCAGGTGATGCGGATCATGTATTGCCCGGCCTGCAGGTACGGGAAGAGGAGCGTCTGCGGACTGTCGGGGTAATAGGTGCGGTACACCTTCTCGCCCTTTTCATCAGTCAGCTCGACGATGTAGCGGTCCTGGATGCCGGTCAGGGCCACCGAGAGCAGGCTAAGGCTCTCGTCCTGCGGCACCTTGAACTTGGCCGAAGCGGCCTGGTTGGGCAGTTTGTCGAGGTTGATGAACGTGCCGTGAGGAATGGCCAGTTCATAGTCGTATCCCTTGATGAGCGCTTCCACGGGGGTGATGACGTATTTCCGGATGTCGGTGGTGTCCTGCCGGAAGAAGAAGGCTTTCTCGGACTGCTGGCCTTTCGGGTTCGTCTCCCAAAGCCGGATGGAGTCGCGGATGATGCGGATCACGGGCAGGTTCGATTCCAGCTGGACGCCCAGCTGCTCCACGGTTTCATCCTGTGCGGAAACCTTCAGGACAAACGCCGTGTCGGGTTCCGGCGAGGATTTTCCCTGGGAGAGCGTCAGCTGTTCTTCCAACTTGACGGCCAGTGCGAGCTGTTCTTCCGCAGGCGCGAGCACGCCCGTGGAGTCGGTCTTCATATAGTTGAGGCGGATGAGCAGGCTGTCGTCGAGCCGGTAGTCGGTGTTGATCCAGAAGTCGATGCTGTCGCGCGTCAGGTTGTACTGCAGCAGGACGGCGGTGTCGGGGATGCCGACGAACTCCAGGCTGTTGATCTGCACGTCGGCCGCGCTGAACTTGAGGAAGCCCTGCTTTTCGCTCGTCCGCCCGCTGTTCTGGAGATACTGGACGGACTGCAGTTCCTTGAACGTACGGAGCGTGACCATCGCTTCGCGCAGGGCGCACAGGACGGTGTCCTTCATGTTGAACGAATGCAGCTCGTAGATCGAGTCGTTGACGGCGCGGGTGGGCGTGAACACCGAGTCGAGGAACGCCACTTCGTCTTCGTCGGGATTGTATTTGAAGTCGCCGTCCGCGTCGGTGTAGGCGTACACCCGGTACGACGTGTCGCGCAGGTTGCGCAGCACGAAGAAGCCCCAGTCGTCCGACTTGACGATGGCGTCGGGCAGGGTGTTGAAGCAGGCCGAGTCGGACTGGTCGGCATAGGCGGCGACCAGGATGCCCTTGACGGGCGCCAGGGTCTTGCTGTTGATGACCGATCCGGTGAAATACAGCGAGTCGATGGTTTCGCCGGTCGAGAAGGTATAGACCATCCGCGGGGCGAGGTTGCCTTCGTTGTTGTCGGCCAGGGCCTGTCCGAGGTCGAGGGTATAGGTGCGGTCGGCCTTGAGCGTATCCTGCATCGTGATGATGATGTTCTTGCCCTTGACCTTGGCGATGGGCTTGCGGCGCGTGGGCGGGGAGAGGAGGATGTCAGAGGCCGTCTTGACGACGGTGTATTCGTTGTAGAGCAGGGTGATCTTTCCCTCCGTGACGGGGAAGCCGGTTTTGCCGGCCTCCGGCGTCACCTTGACGAGCACGGGCGGAAGGGTGTCCTTCGGCCCGCCGCTCGGCGGCGTGGTGGTATTGGCGCAGGAATGGCTGGAGAGGCAGCAGGCCACGAACAGTGCCAGGAGGATGACCGTTGCGGTGATTCTTCTCATAATCAGTTGATTTCAACACGTTTTACACGTTCGATGCCCTTGACTTTGGAGAGCGCGCGGATCAGTTTGTCGAGGTCGTCGGTGTTGTGTACGTACAGGTCGATGAATCCTTCGAAGATCTCGTCGTGCGTCTCGATGTGCAGCTTGCGCATATTGACGCCCAGCACCAGCGAGATCACGCGGGTGAGATCGCTCAGCACGCCGACCCGGTCGATTCCTTCCAGCGAAATCCTTGCCAGATACGACATCATGAAGTGCTTGCTCCATTTTGCCGATACGATGCGGTGGCCTTCCTTCGAGGCCAGGTCGATGGCGACGGGGCAGCTCTTCTTGTGGATGGTGACCGTGCCGTCGTCCTCGATGAAGGCGACGACGCTGTCGCCGGGAATCGGCGAACAGCATTCGGCGATGTTGAAGGAGATGGTGCCCTGGTCGATGTCTTCCTGGAGCAGGAACTCGTTCTTCTTGTTGATGTTGCCGTTTCGGACCGGATTGAGGAGCTTCACGCCCCACATCTGGACGCTGCGCCGTTCGGCGTTGGTCTTGAGCGCCTTGTCGAGGTCGCTGAGGTCGATCACGCCGACGCCGATCTTGTTGTAGAGTTCGTCCTTGCCGCCCGATATGCGGTAGTAGTCGATCAGTTTCTTGATGACGCGGCTCCGTTCGGTGATGTTGCGTTCGTCAAGTTTCTTGTCGAGCAGTGCCATGCCCTCCTTGATGCTGTTCTTCTTGTCGGACTTGAGGTAGTCCATCACCACGTTGCGCGCCCGGTTGGTCTGGAGGAAGTCCAGCCATTCGCGCTTGGGCCGACCGCTGTCGGAGGTGATGATCTCGACCTGGTCGCCGTTGGTGAGGACCTGGGAGAGCGGTACAAGGCGCTGGTTCACCTTGGCCGCGATGGCGTGGCTGCCCACCTCGGAGTGGATGCTGTAGGCGAAGTCGAGCGCTGTCGCGCCTTTGGCCAGGCTCTTCGACTCGCCCATCGGCGTAAAGACGTAGATGGAAGAGGTGACCAGTTCCTGATGGAACTCGTCGAGGAACTGCATCGCGTCGATGTCGGGATTCTCCAGGATCTCCCGGACCTGCTGCAGCCAGTGCTCGATCTCGTTGTCCGCGCCGCCTTCGGCGTCCTTGTACAGCCAGTGGGCGGCGATGCCCCGTTCCGCGATGGCGTTCATCCGCTGGGAACGGATCTGCACCTCGACCCATTTTCCGCTGCGGCTCATCACGGTCAGGTGGAGGGCTTCGTAGCCGTTGGCCTTGGTCTTGTCCACCCAGTCGCGGGTCCGGTCGGGCTTGTACTTGTAGAGGCCGGTGATCACCGAGAAGATGTACCAGCACTGCTCGCGTTCGCTGAAGCCCGGCTTCGGCTCGAAGATGATGCGCACGGCGTAGATGTCGTAGATCTGCTCGAACGGGATGTTCTTGGCGGTCATCTTCTTCCAGATGGAGTAGGGCGTCTTGAGGCGCTTGAGGATGGTATACTTGTATCCGGCCTTGTCGAGCTCCTGCCGGATCGGGTCGATGAAGTTGTCGATCAGCGAGTCCCGCTCCTCCATGATCTTGCCCAGCTGCTTTTCGATGGAATCGAAGGCGGCGGGTTCACGGTACTTGAGCCAGATGTTCTCCATCTCCGACTTGATGCTGTAGAGGCCGAGCCGGTGGGCGAGGGGGATGAAGAGGTACATCGTCTCGCTGAGGATCTTGTCGCGCTTGTACTCGGGCATGAACTGGATCGTGCGCACGTTGTGGAGCCGGTCGGCCAGCTTGATGAGCACGATACGAACGTCGTCGTTGAGCGTGACCAGGATCCGGCGGAAGTTCTCGGCCTGGAGACTCACGTGATTCGCCTGGTTCTTGTTCTTGTTGTCGTTGTCGAGCGCGGTCTTGATCTTGGTGAGGCCGTCCACCAGCGAGGCGATCTTGTCGCCGAAGAGCCGCTGGATGTCCTCGACCGTGAAGTCGGTGTCTTCCACCACGTCGTGCAGCAGCGCGGCGCAGATCGACTTGCAGCCGAGCCCGATCTCGTCGACGACGATCTTGGCCACGGCGATCGGATGCAGGATGTAGGGCTCCCCGGACCGCCGCCTGACGCCCTTATGGGCTTCGTTGGCGAACTCGAAAGCCTTGAGGACCAGCTGGTACTGCGCTTCATCGGCGCAGCGCTTCCGGCTGGACTCGCGCAGTCCCGCAAATTCCCGTTCTATCAGTGCATAATCCTCTTCCGTTAACATAGTCAGTGTTTTTTCAGTTGGACGGCCTCTTCCTCCGTCAGGTCGGTCAGGCCGCGTTCCTTCGCTTCCCGGTAGTCCACCAGCGTGTAGCCGCGCGACAGCTCGGCGCCGAACAGGATGACCTGCCAGCACAGGTTGAGCCAGATCATGAACAGCGGGATGAAGGCCAGGGCGCCGTACACGGCGTTCAGGCGGGTCACCATCACCTGGGTTCCCATATAGAGATATTGGATGACCACGAAGGGCACCCCTACGATCAGCGCCGCCTTGAGGGCGGAGCCGTAGCGGACCTTCGCGTGCGGAATGAACTTGTACATCACCGACATCGCCAGGACGGCGATGCCGTAGAAGGCGAGCCAGAACATATTGGTCGTGATGAAGCTGAAGGCCCCCAGGTGCCCTTTGAGCAGGCCGATGAACCGGGCGTACCAGGCCCATCCGGAGAACAGGAGGATGAGCACGAACGGCGTGACCAGCAGGATGGCGAAATAGACGGCGATCCGTTGCCACAGCTTGCGGGGCTCCTTGACCTGCCAGATGCGGTTGAAGGCGATCTCGACATTGATCATCAGCCACACGATGGTCCAGACGAAGCTCAGGAAGGAGATCCAGCCGAAGGCGCCGCTCTCGGTGGCCTTGACGAGGTTCATCGCATATTCCATGATCACGTGGATCAGCTGCGTGCTGGTGGGGAACGACGCCAGGAGCGTGTCGGACAGGATCCTGTCGAGCCCGAAACCGTGCGTGATGAAGAGGATCACGGCGATCATCGGGATGAAGGCGAGCGTCGTGAAGCGGCTCAGGGCGATGGCTTCCCGGCCGATGCGTTCCTTGGCGAAGCCCTTGGCCGTCAGGAGGAAGGCCTGCGCGTTCCGGACGAATCGCTTGCGGGCGTCGCTCAGCTCGCTGAAGTCGAGCACCCAGATGTCCTTCGTCAGGAACTTGACGAACATCTTGATGATATCCTTGATTCTGGCCAGGAACAGTCGCATCGCTTACTCCTTTCCGATCAGTTGGTTGAACTGCGTTTCAGAAAGGACGGGGATCCCGAGTTTCTCCGCCTTCCTCAATTTTTCG
Organism: uncultured Bacteroidales bacterium; assembly: GCA_947306365.1. Taxonomy (GTDB): domain Bacteria; phylum Bacteroidota; class Bacteroidia; order Bacteroidales; family UBA932; genus Cacconaster. Next base: position 19,992 of record CAMZGD010000007.1, on the reverse strand, counting down.
GGTCCCGCCTTCTCGCCGGCCAGCAGGTAGGAGGTGCTGCCGCTCACCGAGCCGGTGTTCTTGCCGCCGTGGGCCTCCACGAGCGCCTTCATCGCCTCGCGCGAGATGGAGAAGTTGCCCGAGATCACGACGGTCTTGCCGGCGAGCGTGTCGGACAGCTGCTGCCGGGCCCCTGCGTCGACGGCCATCTGCAGGCCCGCTTCGCGCAGCCTGCGGACCGTTTCCCGGCCCGGTTCCGAGGCGAAATAGGCCAGGATCGAGTCGGCCACGGTGTCACCGATGTCCTCGATCTGGAGCAGCTCGTCGCGGGAAGCGGCGGCCAGCGCATCGATCGAGCCGAAATGGCGGGCCAGCATCTTGGCGGTCTGTTCGCCGATGTGCCGGATGCCCAGGGCATAGAGCACGCGCTCGAACGGCACGTTCCGGCTGGCCTCGAGGCTGGCGAGGAAGTTGTCGGCCGATTTTTCCTGCCAGCCGTCCAGCGAGATGAGCTGGTCGCGGGTGAGTGCGTACAGGTCGGGCAGGGTGTGGATGTATCCTTTGTTGTACAGGGCTTCAATGGTGGCGTCGCCGGCCAGGATGTCCATCGCCTTGCGGCCGGCGAAATGGACGAAGCGGCCCTTGATCTGCACCGGGCAGGATTCCCGGTTGGGGCAGTAGTGCCGGGCTTCGTCCTCGTCGCGCACGAGCGGCGTGCCGCAGTCGGGACAGCGGACGGGGAAGTCGGGCCGGGGTGCGCCGGCGGGGCGCTTCGACAGTTCCACGCCGGTAATCTTGGGGATGATCTCGCCGCCCTTCTCCACGTAGACATAGTCGCCGATGTGGATGTCGAGCAGGTCCATCTGGTCCTTGTTGTGGAGCGACGCCCGCTTGACCACGGTGCCCGAGAGCTGCACGGGCTCCAGGTTGGCCACGGGGGTGACGGCGCCGGTGCGCCCTACCTGGTAGTCGACCGAAAGGAGCGGGGTGAGCGCCTGTTCCGGCTTGAATTTCCAGGCCGTCGCCCAGCGGGGCGACTTGGCCGTGAAGCCGAGCTGCCGCTGCAGGTCGAGTTCGTTGACCTTGATGACGATGCCGTCGGTGGCGAAGGGGAGCGTCTTGCGGCGCGTGTCCCAGGCGTCGATATAGGCGACCGCCTCGTCGATGCTTTCGGCGCGGCGGCTGTAGGCGGAAACAGGAAGCCCCCAGCGGCTGGCGGCTTCGAGGGCTTCGAGGTGGGTCTTGAACGGGAGGTCTTCCCCGAGGACGTGATACAGGACGCAGTCCAGGCCGCGGGTGCGCATCTCCTCCGGATCCTGGAGCTTCAGGCTGCCCGAAGCCGCGTTGCGCGGGTTGGCGAAAGGCTCCAGCTCCGCCGCGGCGCGTTCCGCGTTGAGCCGGTCGAACGCTTCGTAGGGCATATAGATTTCGCCGCGGATCTCGAATTCAGCCGGGATGTCCGTCCCGTGGAGGAGGCGGGGAATCGCCGGGATGTTCACCACGTTGCGGGTGACGTCGTCGCCCTTGGTCCCGTCGCCGCGCGTCAGGGCGCGGAGCAGCCGGCCGTCGCGGTACGTCAGGCAGATGGCCGTACCGTCGAACTTGAGTTCGCAGGAGAAGGAGTAGGGCGCGGAGACGGCCTTGCGGATGCGCTGGTCGAAGTCGTACAGTTCTTCGCGGGCATAGGTGTTGCCGAGCGAGAGCATCGGCCAGCGGTGGGCCACCTGGGCGAATTCGCTGCCCTTGCCCGCGGCCAGGTCGCTGCCCACGTGGCGCGTGGGGCTGTCTTCGGTGGCAAACTGCGGGAACCGCCGTTCCAGCTCCTGAAGTTCGGCCATCAGCAGGTCGAACTCGAAGTCTGAAATGGTGGGCGCGTTGAGCACGTAGTAGTTGCGGTTGTGCCGTTCGAGTTCCTGTTTCAGGAAGTCGATCCGCTGTTTCGCCTCAGTTTGTCCGATCCTTGCCATATACCTTCAATAAACTACAAATTTAACGATTATTTATCAAAAAGTAATATCTTTGCGATATCAATGAAACGAGTCAGGAAAGTTAAAAATACCCATACTATGAAGGAATCCATCATCATTCTGGCCGGCGGCGGCCCGGCTCCGGGCATCAACACCGTCGAAGGAACCATCGCCAAGGCATTCATGGCCGAAGGATACCGCGTCCTCGGTCTTCACGGCGGCTATTCCGGGCTTTTCTCGGCGTCCCCCAATTTCATCGAATTCAATTTCGCGCTGGCGGACTCCATCTTCAACCGCGGCGGCTCGTTCCTGCAGATGAGCCGTTACAAGCCCACGCAGGAAGACTTTGACCGGTACTTCAACCTGAAATTCTTCCAGGAGAACAACATCCGGCTGCTGGTGACCATCGGCGGCGACGATACTGCTTCGACGGCCAACCGCATCTCGAAGTTCATGCGGGAGAATCATTACCCGGTTCAGAATATCCACGTGCCCAAGACCATCGACAACGACCTTCCGCTGCCGATGAACACCCCGACTTTCGGCTTCAACTCCGCCAAGGCCGAGGGTACCCGAATCGGCACCACGGTCTATGAAGACGCCCGCACTTCCGGCAACTGGTTCATCGTCTCCGCGATGGGCCGTTCCGCCGGCCACCTGGCCATGGGTATCGGCGCTTCGTGCCACTATCCGATGATCATCATCCCCGAGATGTTCAACAAGACCGAGATCACGGTCGACAAGATCGTCAACCTCTCCGTCAGCGCCATCATCAAGCGCAAGCTCCGCGGCATCGCCTACGGAGGCATCATCGTCTCCGAGGGCGTGTTCCATATGCTCAGCGACGAACAGCTCAAGGAGACCGGCATCAAGTTCACCTACGACGACCACGGTCACCCGGAACTCGGCAAGATCTCCAAGGCGCAGCTGTTCAACGATATGCTCGAGATCAAGCTCAAGGAGCTCGGCATGAAGGTCAAGACCCGCCCGGTGGAGATCGGCTACGACATCCGCTGCCAGCAGCCGATTGCCTACGACCTCTTCTATTGCTCGCAGCTGGGCGCCGGCGTGTATGAGCTCTTCATCAAGGGCGAGACGGGCTGTATGGTCTATGTCGACCAGATGGGCACCATCCGTCCGCTTTACCTGGAAGAGTTGCAAGACCCCAAGACGGGCAAGATCCTGCCGCGGCTGGTCGACATCAACGGCGACCAGGCCCAGATGGTGTTCAGGCACCTGCTCAACTACATCACGCCGAGGGAATACGAGGCTGCGAAGCAGTATGTCCCCAATCCCGAGGAATACGACTTCTACAAGATCCTGAACTGGGAAAGATAGGGTGATTATTTATCAACTGTTGCTTAGAGCCTTCGGGAACCGGCCTTGTGTCCCCGGAGGCTCTTATGCGCAGAACGGGTCGGGAAAGTTCAACGACATCACCGACGAGGTGCTCCTGAAACTCAAGAAGCTTTCCGTCGGTGCCGTATGGTACACCGGCGTGATCTCCCACGCCACCCGGACGTCGTTCCCGACTATCGCCGACTGCGATCCTTCACTGGTCAAGGGGGAGGCCGGCTCGCCCTATGCCATCCGAAACTGGTTCGACGTCGATCCCGCCCTCGCGGTGAACTTCGACAACCGCATGGCGGAGTTCGAGGCGCTGGTCGCCCGCACGCACAGGGCGGGGATGAAAGTCATCCTCGACTTCGTGCCGAACCACGTGTACCGCGAATACCGGAGCTATTTCACCGACGACAACTTCTATCCGCTCGACGGGCCCCTCCATCTGCCGGAATCGCTGCACAGCCACTATGTCGAGGAGCCGGCCCTGGCCACCGGCAACGACGTTTTCCACGCGTGGCCTTCCCTGAACGACTGGTACGACACCGTCAAGCTCAACTACGGGAGCCGCAGCACCTGGAGCAAGATGCTGCAGGTCCTGAAGTTCTGGGCGGACAAGGGCGTGGACGGCTTCCGCTGCGACATGGTGGAGCTCGTGCCCGCCGAATTCTTCCGCTGGGCCTTCGACGCGCTGCGCGCGGACCGTCCCGGGCTGTTCTTCATAGCGGAAGTCTACGGCAAGGAGAATTACCGGAAGTATGCGGATGCCGGTTTCGACCTGCTCTACGACAAGTCCGGTTTCTATGACGCCCTGCGCGGCATCATCCGGGGCGAACGGCCGGCGTCTTCGCTGACGCAGGAATGGCAGTTCCAGGGTGACCTGCAGCCGCGGATGCTCCGTTTCCTGGAGAATCACGACGAACAGCGGCTGGCGTGCGACTGGATCGCGCGCAGCGGCCGTGGCGGCCTGGCGGCCTTCGCGGTGGCGCTGCTGTTCAACACCGCGTCGTTCATGCTCTATTTCGGACAGGAGTTCGGAGAACAGGGGATGGAGGTCGAAGGCTTCAGCCGGCGCGACGGCCGCACGTCGATCTTCGATTACTGCTGCGTGCCGTCGGTGCGCCGCTGGCTTTCCGGACATCTTTCCGTCGAGGAAACCGTGGTCTACAAGGAATACTGCCGGCTGTTGAAGATTGCCACGGCCGACGCCATCTTCTCCAGGGGCGGCACGTTCGACCTGATGTACGCCAATCCGACCTCCGGCCATTTCGACGCCGCCTGCCAGTTCGCCTGGATGCGCGGCTACGCCGGCAGCGCCATGGCCATCGTCGCCAACTTCGCCGACCACCCCGTCGACGTAGACGTCTTCATTCCGAAGGAGGCCTTCGAATACTTCGGCATGTCAAATCCCGGCCATCCCGTCCATTTCCACGTCGGTGCCCGCGACTACACCCGCATCGACGTCTCGAAGTAAGGTATCTCCGGCGCGCCGTTGGACTCCATGAACTCCCGGCCTCGACCGGGCATCTCCCCGTTTTTGATGATATTTGGTTGTGATGTCCTGTTGTTTTGGGCGAAGCGTTGAATCCCGTGCGACTATGGCTCTTCAGTCGTGCTGAAATAGGATGCCCGGACTTCGTTTTGCCAGCGCTGCGTCTCTCGGTTGAAATGATTCACGGCGCCATTGGTTTCGTGCGCGGCGATCGTTTCGAAATCGGTGGATAGTTCCGGATATTGCTCCGACCATTCCCGGATCAGGCGTTCCATGGTGTCCGTCAGTTCGTCGAAATGGTCTTGGTATTGGTGTAGCAGCCTTCCGAAGTTCTCTTCGTTTACGGCGTCAAACGAGGCGTTGAACGGACCGAAGATTCGGTCGACTTCCTGTCGGAAGGTTGCGCGGAAAGCTTCTGTGACGGCCGTTTGGATTGAGTCGGCCGGGCCGTCAGATGCTGATGCAGTATGGACAACCGTCATAGTTGGATGCCTGAGAAAGGGAAGTGAGACTCCGGCCAGCAGCAAAAGAACGGCTGCAGCGGCAGCTATCCATCGTCCTGGCTTTCGATTCACCGCAGCGGCCATGGCTTCCGGCGTCGGATACCGCCTGCTGGGCTGCTCCGCCGTGGCCTTCCGGACGATTCTCCGGAATCGGCCGGGTGCCAGAATATCCAGCATCTTTCCGAGCGCCAGCACATCGGAACGCGTGTCCTTGTCTTTTTCCGACAGGGAGGCGTAACTGTATTGCCCGGAGAAACCCAGGTCGATGAGTTTCGGGTGATGCCCCTGCTGCGTGATCAGCACGTTGTCCGCTTTGAGGTCGGCGTGGACGATGCCTTGTGCGTGAAGATACGCGACGGCGTCGGCAAGTTCGCTGAAGATCCGGCGCACTTCGCTGACCGGCAGCGGACTATGTTGCGCTGAAAAAGTGTCCAGTGTTTCTCCGTCGATATACTCTTCCACCAGATAGATACCCTCGGCGTCGATTCCCTTTTCGAAATACCGCACGATGCCCGGATGATCCAGATGGATGCCGAGGTCGAACTCCTTTTCAAAGGCGGCGATGGCCGCGGGGTCGCTGCAGAGTTCCGGCCGCAGACGCTTGAGCAGGAACCATTTGTTCCACTGCTGGTACTTGAAAGTCTCGCACGTCGCGCCGCTGGAAACGGGTGTAAGGGCCAGTGCATCGGCCTTTTGTGGCGGACGGATGAATTCGGAAGTCTCCATGTCAGTCGATGTGCAAGTCCGCCAGACCCGCGACTTTGCCGGCCACGAAAGGGCCGAGGTCCACGCCGTCGCGGACCACGGAGTTGGCGGAGAGGGGATATCCGGGACAGAAACTGCGCACCGTGACGATATCGTCCGCTTTCAGTTTGCTGTTTTCGCTGGCCATGATGCGGAACCGTCCCGCGCCGAGATGTTCCATCGTGACCTTTCGGTCGGGATGATAGCGGAACGATACCTGGGCGCCCACGGCCAGGGTTGCCGCATCCACACTACGCGGATCCTTCTCGAAATCAGAGTTCCCCTTGCCGGAAAGCCGCGCCTGGAAGGCCGCCCAATCGTCCTCGCCCAGATACCGGGCCAGGATGTCGAGCGTGGACTGGCGCGGCTCCACTTCGGGCCCGATAATCCCGAAGAGCCGTTTCATGGTATTGACCGACACACGTTCCCGCGTCTTGTCGAAAACATCCTCCGACAGCGCAGTAAAGTCGCCCGGATAGCGCAGCGCCTGCCCGAAAACCTGCTCGAACGCTTGGCGGATGGGGGAAGAGAAGATCATGGAAAAAAGAGAGATTATTGAACGACCGTTACAAGTGGTTCGCCCAAAGCGACGGATAGCGCAGCAATGGATTTCAACGTCAGGTTTGGGAAACCGGTTGTCCATCGTGAAACCACGGCTTCACTCTTGCCCAGTTTGCGGGCAAGATCGCGTTGTGTCATGTTCTTTTCTTTCAGTAGGGCATCGATTCGGGCAATGATGTCGGCAGAAAGTTGTACCTCGGACAATACTTCCTGAGGCACAACCGCTACCTTCTCATTGAACCATTCTTGTTTGTTGTCCATAGCGATAGGTTATATTTCAAAAGATAATTCATCTACGCCAACTAATTCCTTCTCCTCGATGCTGACATAGCCTTTTTCAAGGTTTTCTTTAAGAATTGTCTCAAAACGCTGCAGGTCGAGTACGTATCCAAACAACTTGGGATCTTGATTGTAGGATCGGGAGTTTTTAATGCCGCCGTTTCCCAAAATGACAATCTGTTCGGAAATCCGCAAACAATACAACCGTAGTTTTCCTCCATCAATCGGAAGCGCAGTGACATTATCATTCATTTTACCCTCCGGTCTGAAAAAGCGTTCTAACGCTCCAATCTTCAAGATGGCCTGTAATGCTGCGATGATGCGTTGGTAGTCCTTGTTGTAGCTGGCATTCATTTCGAACTCTGCTACAAATTTCTCGAATTCCGTAGTGCCATCCATCTCAAAGCTGATGGAATACAGTGTTGTCTTACTCGATTCCGCAATTCTCTCCAAGGATGCCTTCTTTTTCATTCGTTACAAAGATAATAAAAGTTTAACATATAAGCTAATTTTGTCTCGTGCAACAAATATACATCCCCGATTCCTTATCGGTCCGACAAAAAAGCAATTTGTTATATGGATTTGTATCGGCCGATGCGAAGTTGGTGAAATGGACAATATGGATGGCCGAGGTTACGACGGTATTCTATACATTTGTAAAGACTAATAGAGACTTGACAACGGCAATACCCCGCACCACAGGGTGCAGATTCTTTTTTGTATTATAGAAAAGAATTGTTTATATTTGTAAGGTCGATTCCCCGGAATCGATTGACATATAGATGAAAGTGTATGCTTTCTCCTTGATTGGAAATCCGGTAAATTTTCAATGGAACGAGGACGGCAAACCACTTCTCACCGGGTATGAATGCTCCGGCGCTTTCTTGCGCCGCCATCCATACGGGTGTGGGGTATTGCTTATTCGTTTCAGGGTCTTACCGGAACCTCCAATCAAATAAGCAGGGCTCCACACTTTTCTTTTGTACCATTAATCAGCCGCTGGGGGCCGTGGCTAATCTATTAGAGCAATGCAGAACATTAAGGCTATTGTACAAACAATTGAAGGCTTTATCTCACAAAAAGAGCCATTGACTTTCAATCTTATTATTAATGTTTTGGAAGCAATAAGGGATTCCTTTGATTGTGATGAGTGCAAAAAAGAGTTGGATCTGATAATTGCAGAATTGAAAAAGAAAAAGGAAAAAACAATTCATGCACATTAGCTCTCATGGAGGGGGAATAGGAACTAACAAACATTAGTCTCTATTCCCCTTAGTTTCAATTATCATAAAGTGGATATTATTAAGTCTATAAAAGTATGAGAAGAATGAGGTTAATAATGTTGTTAGCTTGTGTCATATTAAGCACAATACCGTTCGATCTTGCATCGCAGAACCGCAATGGGTTAGGTAAGTTTATGGAGGAGGTTAAGAAGTCTTCTGGAAATCAGAATAGAAACCAAAGAAACAATAGCCAAAGCAATCTTAAACAAATGTATCAGGATGCGAAGAGACGGGCTGAGAGAGATAATGCAGAAAAGGAGAAAGCATCCCGAGCGGATCAGACACGCAAATCGACCGAATCACAAAAAACGAAAGACAAAAACAAGAATAAGTCAGTTGCCGATTCTCAAGGCGATGTAAATGCCAAAAGAGAGCAAGACGATATCGCTCTCGTTGTCAATGGGGAAGGGCCCAACAAGACAGAGGCGACAAATAATGCTTTGCGGAGTGCCATTGAACAGGCTTATGGGACATTTGTTTCTGCAAATACATCGATTGTGAACGATGAATTGGTAAGAGATGAAATCGCAACCGTGGCTTCCGGAAACATCAAATCGTACCGCGAGATTTCAACGACGCAACTACCTAATGGAAACACTTCTGTTTCGCTTTCTACGGTTGTCTCTATTGGGAAACTAGTGCAGTATGCTCAAGCGCACGGTGGCTCTGCAGAGTTTGCTGGTCAGACGTTTATGATGAATATGCGTATGCAGGAATTGAATAAGAAAAATGAAGCGGCAGCCATGCGAAATCTATATGAGAAACTGAAGGCCATTCAACCTATATTATATGACTGCTCAGTTGAGGTAGGGACACCAGCTAAGTCACATCTTTATTATGACAGCGAAAAATTGGATCACGAGGGCTATTGTATTCCGTTTTGTATTCAAATTACTCCAACAGACAATTTGTATCAATGGTTGAAAGAAGTAGAATCAACGATGGATGTTATATCTGTAAGTCCAGATGAACGGAAGGCTTTGAATGCAAATAATATTAATACTTTCAATTGTAGATTCCTTAATAAATCCTATATAATGCGTAACATGTATGGGGTCTATTCAAATATGGAATGCGAAGAGAGTCTGGCTGGGTGTGTCAATATTCTAAATGACTGGGTTGATCATTTGATAATTGATATCAATAGTGGGGAGCATACGGTTACTATTAAAATTAATCGTACTGCGAAAGATATTCTACTTCATGGTTATTCTTCGCAGCGTCCTTTTGGAAAGCTATATACCCAAAGAGATAATTGGGCAGATAAGTACTGTTGTTATGTCAAAACTAGTACGAAACACGCTTTTCTAACAATGAATGAACTCTCTATTAATTCGGATATTCCACTAGATTTCTGGTGGTCCGAAGACAATGGCTTGGTTTTATGCTCTTATTTCGTAGAAGATTATATTAATAACTACATACCTAAGGATAAATTATCTAGTACTCCATATGGTCAGAGGATGAAACTCTTTCAACCCTCCTCTGATGATCGTTGGTCTTTTTATTTATCCTTTGACCTATTCTTCTTTAATGATGAAGTTCAAGATCTAAAAAACTTCGAAGTAAGGTGGGATTATTAGATAGGTTGAAAAGGAAGCAAAACATAATTTAGTTTTGATATGAGAAAATCTAAAGAGTGTTTTTGCAGATTTTGCCGGATTTGTTTCTCTCTCTTTCTGGTACTTTTTGTTATCATCGGAATTCCGCTGCTATTGAATTCTGTCCTCCAGAAAGAATCGCCATTAAAGAATGTCATTGGGGGCAGCAATGCCCCTTTGGGATGGCTTCATTTCTGGGGATCTTATTTGGCTGCAATAGGAACTTTTACTGCTGCGGCTGTTGCATTATTCAGTAGTATTAATGAACGAAGAAGAAACTATATTCAAAATAAGATTAATCGTCTTGAAAACGAGTATTTGAAGACAGAAGAAATAATTAAGGCAAATGAGGAGTTGCACACGATCTATCAATTATCAGCTATTATTAGCTATTATGAGAAAGATCGAATTGGCGCAGAAGAGAAGTATTTAGAGTATTTTAATAAACTTAGGGAAGTCGTTTTTTTTAGAATCAGCCATGATAATAATCCTCTTTATCTCTCATATCTCAATGCACTTAAATCAATTAATATTTTTTATACGAATAAGAGCGAGATCCTTGAGAACGAACTAAAGGCACAACGTGAGCAAAGGTCTTTGGATGAGGCAATGATTGCTTTAAGGGATACGTATTATAATATTTATAATGATAATGCTCGAATCGAACTAAGAGATAATCTATATAAAGAAGGTTGGATATTATTAACCCAACTTCAGAATGAAATAAATGAACACTATAAAGGACTAAAACATCTTTCGTCAGTATATGGAAAGCAATAACAAGGTTCTAGTATTATTAATCTGTTGCTTTTATAGTTTGGTGGCTTTCGCTCAAGATAAGAAACCGACCCTGATGATTCTCCCCAGTGACAACTGGTGTGAGTCGCGGTATTTTATGACGACTTATGAGAATCAGGGGATGCGGGTAAAGACTCCGAACTATCAGCAGGCTTTTGTTGAAGATTCAGAATTGCCGCTGGTTATCAGTAAGATCGGTGGTATTCTTACGGCTCGAGGCTATTCCGTGAAAGATGCGGAGATGGAAACGAAAACGGTCTTCTCTAGGATGGCAGAGGACAATTTGACCATGAGCAAGTCCTCTGGAGCTTCCATTTCAGAGAGTCCGTTGGACATGATCAAGCGTAGGGCTAAGATGGATGTCCTGATTCAAATCTGGTGGAAAGTCAACAAGGAACCGGCTGGACGTTCGGTCTCGTTCGTGTTGGAAGCTTTCGATGCCTATACTAGTAAACGGATCGCTACATCTTCTGGAACAGGAAACGTATCCAACGAGATTGTACCCGTGATGTTGGAACAGGCCGTAATGGAGCATATTCCGGAATTTGATTTCCAAATGGTCCAGTATTATCAAGATATGCTACTGAACGGACGCGAAATAGTCTTGACAGTAAGAATATGGGATAATTGGGAGAATGATCTGGAAACGGAATTCGACGGAGAGGAATTGCTAGATTGCATTCAGAACTGGTTGCATGAGAATACGGTCGGCGGTGTCTTCAATCTCTCGGATGCAACGGAAAACTTCGCTCAATTCGAACAAGTGTGCATCCCTCTGTTTGATGAGAAAGGGAAAGCTGTAGATGCTCGCTCTTTTGTGGCAGACTTACGGAAATGGCTGGCAAAACCTCCTTATGGAATACCAGCCAAGATTATGTTGCGGGGTCTGGGTGAGGCCAATTTGATTTTGGGGGAGAAATGATGAAGAGATTTGTGCTATTATTGCTGAGCTTAGTGCTCTCCATTTCGGTTTTTGCCCAAAATTCGGATGTCGTTGCACTTTCGATTAGAGTCCAGCAGCCGGAGAGAGAATACCTGAACGCGGCATCGTGCCGTCTGTTACAGACGAAGATGACCCAGATACTCACGCTGAACGGTATCGCAAAGGATATGCCCTCCAATCGGTTCGTTCTTACGGCAAAGGCTAATGTATTGAACAAGGACATTATTGCCGGTTCACCATCTCGAATATCTGAACAGATTGAACTGACATTCATTATTGGAGACGTATTGGACAATATCAAGTATGGAACCTATGTGCTTTCATTGACCGGTATCGGATTGAATGAGGATCATGCTATTCAGCAAGCTATCAAGACGGTCAAAGTAAGTGATCCGGGGATGACGCAGTTCATAGATCGTTCCAAGACGAAGATTGTCAACTATTATTGGGACAATGAAGCCAAGATTCTTCGAGATGCGGACGTTTTGGCTTCTGAGGGCCGTTTCGATGAGGCTCTCTATGGGTTAGCAATGGTTCCGGATGCTTGTGGCGCTTGTTATGAGCATTGCCAAGAAAGAATGTTGGAGATTAATCAGTTGAAGATTGATTCTGAGGGACAGTCGTTGCTTTCCCGGGCAAAAGCGGCTTGGGCGAAGAACCCAAATGCATCCGGGGCAGAAGCCGTCTATCCGTTGATTGCCTCCATTAAGCCGTCCGCTTCCTGTTATAAGGAGGTAGATCCCTTTTTGAAGCAGATCACGAACAAATTGGTTGCGGATGAACGCCGTCAGTGGGAATTCAAAATGAAACAATATGAAGACGCGAAAGCCCGTGAGCAACGCGATTTTGAGGCACGCGAGGCACGAGACGTCCGCAATGCCGCTATTCGCAAGCAGGAGATTGAAGCGGCACGGCAAGTGGCGGTGGAATATGCACGGAATCAGCCGGATGTGATTTACAATAATACGATTTTGCTATGGTAATCTTTAAGGAGAAGCGGGCAATGCTCGTTGTATTCGCTCTGCTCTTGTTCGGTTTGGTGCAAGAAGTATCTGCACAGGGTTTTAACGCGGAGCGCAAGGAACTTAGTGATTTTCTCACCAGGATGTACAAGAGCGAACCGTTTGAAGGTGTCAGGGTCGTAACGGACTACGAGAATACATATCTACTTTCAGTAATCTCCCTTGACCGCTCAAAGTATCCGAATGAGAGTGCGCTCAATCGCGTTGCGAGCGTCAAGGCTATGTCGGAAGCGAGCCGTTATTTCAACGGATCCAACATTACTTCGGAAATGATTATTCGTACCAAGGAAGCTCCAGATGGTTCTAGTGATACATGGATTATGGAAGATATCCGTGAACATTCTATCGGTTATATCAAGCAAATGGAGCAGTTAACTAATTTTCCTGCTGCTTCTGGCCGTCAGGTGTTTATCTTTTTTAAGCAGTTGAATTCCAATAAAGAATGAACATGAAGAAGAGTTTCTATGCAGCAATGCTCCTGCTTGGTTTGAGCATGATAGTATTATCTTGCGGAAGCAAGAAAAATGATAATAACATCGATAAAGATGTTTTGATGTTTTTAAAAACTATCTATCCGAACTCTCTAGACGCAGATCCTAGCTGGGGAGCTTATGCAACGGAGCGTTTTATCGAATATGCGGGTGAAGAGTGTGACTATGATCCTATTTATCAAACGCAAGATGCATATAGCTATGGTGTGTTGCCCGAACCAAAGTTTACAAAGCTTCCTGTACCGGATAATGCTTATCATGTTGAGTGGAAGGTGAAATATGGAGAAGACATAACCATTCATGGAGTGATACTCGTCTTAGTCAAGGAAGATGGCGAGTGGAAAATCGATAACATAATTGAAGAGGGTTCTACTGAATTGCTATTCGACTACTCGATTCCTCCTATGCCTTGGTATGGATAATGCGATTAATGGTTTGTCCTTCTCAGTATTGGGGAATAGCTATTCTAAGAGAGGCCCAGCTCCGACCGGGTATTTCGCGTTTATTTCGGACTGAACTGTCAGAGCTTCGCGTGGCGTGGCTTGATGGTGGTATGGAAGACGCCGTATACGTAGTCGTGGGTCAGGTAGATGCCTTCGGCCTCGTCTGAGTGCTACTCGCCTATAAGGAAAAGAGGTGTTGAGGGGCGAAAATCGATAAAAAAGACACCTTTTCGCCCACTTTCGCGCATTTTTGGGTGTTTACTCTGTTAGAGTGTTGCCTAAACTTAAAGATTACGAATGAGTCTTCATGAACTTCCGGCCACGCTGGATGCCCAGCGTGTGGCTTCTTCATGGAGGAAAGGGTTCGGGAATGATTCTTGGCCAAGTTATGCAAAAAATAACGTATATTTGTCTGAAATAGACGATTTGAACCTATCCAGTATGAAACGCACCCTCCTCATCACCGGCGGCGCCGGATTCATCGGCAGCCACGTTGTCCGGCTTTTCGTGAACAAGTATCCGGACTACCGGATCATCAACCTGGACAAGCTGACCTATGCCGGCAACCTGGCCAACCTCAAGGATGTCGAAGACAAGCCGAACTACCGGTTCGTGAAGATGGACATCTGCGATTTCGAGGGTGTCGTGAACCTGCTGCAGGAAGAGAAAGTGGACGGCATCATCCACCTGGCGGCGGAGAGCCACGTGGACCGGAGCATCAAGGATCCGTTCACCTTCGCCAAGACCAACGTGATGGGAACGCTGACGCTCCTTCAGGCCGCGAAGCTCTGCTGGGAACCCCATGCATATCGGCTGCCTGCTGTGGGAGAGGGCCCTTCACGGAGTTTTTGCGGGGAGGCCCGTGCGGACAGCCGTAGCGGATGTGAAGGGCCCTCTCCCGCAACGGAGTGCCGCTTTTATCATATCTCGACCGACGAAGTGTACGGTGCGCTGGAGATCACGGACCCCGAAGGCGTGGAACCGCCGTTCACGACGAAAGCCTCGAGCGGACAGCACCATCTGGCCTATGGCACCCGGTTCTTCACCGAAGACCTCAAATACCAGCCGCACAGCCCCTATAGCGCCGCCAAAGCCAGCTCCGACCATTTCGTGCGCGCCTACCACGACACCTACGGCCTGCCGACCGTGGTGACCAACTGCTCGAACAACTACGGCCCGTACCAGTTCCCGGAGAAACTGATCCCGCTGTTCATCAACAATATCCGGCACGGCAAACCGCTGCCCGTCTATGGAAAGGGCGAGAACGTGCGCGACTGGCTCTACGTGGAAGACCACGCCCGGGCCATCGACCTGATCTTCCACGAAGGGAAAGTGGCCGAAACCTACAATATCGGCGGCTTCAACGAGTGGAAGAACATCGACCTGATCCGGGTGCTGATCAAGACGGTGGACCGCTTGCTGGGCAATCCCGAAGGCACGAGCGACCACCTGATCACCTATGTGACCGACCGGGCCGGCCACGACCTCCGGTATGCGATCGACAGTACGAAACTGCAGAAGGAACTCGGCTGGGAACCTTCGCTGCAGTTCGAAGAAGGAATAGAAAAGACAGTACGCTGGTATCTGGACAATCAGGAATGGATGGACAACGTGACGAGCGGCGACTACCAGCGTTACTACGACGATATGTACAAGAACCGCTGATGAAGCCGTGCGCGGACGCGCGCGGGCCTGGGGGAGCGGCAGGTTCTTTCGGGCCCGGGCTCCCTCGCCGGGACCGAAAAGGTTCTGCCGCGCGTTTGAGCATAAGACTATGTTGTCGAAAAACGATATAAAGGAAATCCGGGCGTTGGGACAGAAGAAGTTTCGCGACGAGCGGGGTTTGTTTGTCGTCGAGGGCGAGAAGCTCGTCGACGAAGCCCTCCGTTCCGGATTCGAAATCGTGGCCAGCTACCGTACGGCCGACATCGGTGAAGAAACGATGGCCCGCATCAGCCAGCTCACCCATCCGTCGCCCGCCCTGGCCGTCGTCCGACAGCCCGTCGCCGTGCCCGTCACCGCGGAACGGGACGAACTCGTTCTCGCCCTCGACGGCGTACGCGACCCCGGCAACCTCGGCACGATTCTCCGCATCGCCGACTGGTTCGGCATCCGGAAAGTACTCGCGTCCCGCGATACCGTCGAACTCTACAACCCGAAAGTCGTGCAGGCCACGATGGGCGCCATCTTCCGTGTGCGGGTGCAGTATGGCGATCTGGCGGCTATGCTGGAAGCCTACGGAAGACAGACGCCCGTTTACGGAACGTTCCTCGACGGCGACGACATCTATGAGGCTCCGCTGACCCGCGGCGGCATCCTCGTGATGGGATCCGAAGCCCGCGGCATCTCGCCAGAAGCCGCCGCCTGCGTGTCCTGCCGGCTCTTCATCCCGCCCTTCCCGAAAGACGCACGCACCGGCGAGTCCCTCAACGTCGCCGTCGCCTCCGCAATCGCCTGCAGCGAATTCCGCAGACGGTATTTTTAGTATATTTGCAGACTATGAAGAAAATCGGGTTGCTGACCGTGTTGCTCCTGGCGCTGTCCGCCGGATGCTCCACCACGAAACTGCTCTCGGAAGACGAAGCCCGCCTCGCCGAGAACAAGGTCGTGGTCACCGGCGGCGAGCCGAAAGGGGAGAAGTACAGCGCAGCCTCCCTGGAACCCTATATCAAGCAGAAGGAAAACAGCACCTGGCTCGTGGGCGTGAATCCCTTCCTGTATGTCTACAACTGGCAGAACGGGAAAGGCGGCGCCTGGGACAGATTCTGCCAGAAACTCGGCCAGGCCCCCGTGGTGTTCGATGAAGACCTCGTGGACGATTCCGTCAAAAGCATGCTCGATCACCTGACGTATGAAGGATGGTACGATTCCCGCATCGAGCCCACGCCCCGGATCAAGCGGAAGATTGCAAAAGTCACCTACGACGTGACCCTTGGCAAGCGCTTCCCGATCTCCGACATCGACTACCAGGTGAAAGATACCACGCTCGCCGCACTGCTGGCCGCCGACTCGGCCCGTTTCACCGTCCGTCCCGGCGACTATCTGTCGGAAGCCTCGCTGGAACGGGAGAGCGAACGCATCGCCCAGTATTTCCGCGACAACGGATACTGGGGCTTTTCGAAGAACTATTTCTTCTTCTTCGCCGATACGACCACCGTGCGCGACACCGCCAGCCTGATTGTCCGGATCGAAGACTATACCCGCAACGAAACGGAAGATGCCGCCCGGCCGCACCGGCGCTATCACATGGGAAACGTGGCGCTGATCCCGCAGCCCGGGATGAAAGTGCGGCAGAAGTTCCTGCATAACCTCAACCAGCTTCAGCCCGGTGAACTGTACCGCGAGTCGCGCATCAACCAGACCTACGACCGGTTCGCCAGCATCCCGTTCTTCAGCAGCGTCAACATGCTGCTGCGCGAGTCCGCAACCGATTCGTCCGCCGTGGACTGCAGCATCCTCCTGCAGCAGGCCCGCCTCCAGTCGGTGAAGCTGAACCTGGAGGGATCGTTCAATTCCACCGGCCTGTTCGGCGTCACGCCGTCCCTGTCGTACAGCCACAAGAACCTGTTCGGCGGCGGTGAAGTCCTCACCCTGGGCTTCCGCGGCAATTTCCAGTTCATGCTCAAGGACCCGGTCCGCGCCAACGAGTTTTCCGTATCGACCGGCCTGGGCATCCCCTGGTATCCGTCGTTCCTCTGGAAGATGTCGCGGATCAACCTGCCGCAGATGGACATCAACTTCTCGTTCAGTTACCAGAACCGGCCCGAGTACACCCGGCAGATCGCATCGGGCAGCTACGGCTTCAGCTGGAACGTGGACAAGCGCTTCTATTATCAGCTCTATCCGCTGCAGATGAGCGCCGTCAATACGACGCGCATGGACCCTTCCTTCTACGCGTCGATCCTGGACCCGTACCTGAAGAATTCGTTCCGCAGCCACCTGGACCTGGGCGGCGGCGGTATGCTGTACTATACCACAAATTCGACCGTCAATCCGAAAGTGTCGTATTTCTACACCCGTTTCCAGTTCGACCTTTCCGGCAATATGGTCTCCCTGTTCGACAGTTTACTGGGCGGCGATAAGAACCGGCAGACGGAGCGGAACGAACGGACGATCCTGGGCCTGCCGTACTCGCAGTATGTACGGGGCGAAATCCAGGCCGTGGAGACGCTGCGGCTCGGCGCTGACGACCAGTTCGCCCTGGCCGGGCGGCTGCTGGCCGGAGTGGGATACGCCTACGGGAATTCGGTGTCGCTGCCGTTCGAGAAACTGTTCTATGCCGGCGGTGCGAGCAGCATGCGCGGCTGGCGGGCGCGGGCGGTCGGCCCGGGCATGGCGCCGCGCGACACGAGCTTCGTCATCGCCAACCAGTCGGGCGACATGCACCTGGAAGCCAATGTCGAATTCCGTTTCCCGATGTTCTCGAAACTGCAGGGTGCCGTTTTCGTGGATGCCGGCAATGTCTGGAATATCGGCGGCGCCGACCTGGACGGTGCGTCACGCGACCCGCGCAGCCTGTTCTCGTTCAGCAACCTGGCCGAGAGCACGGCCCTGGACTGGGGCCTGGGCCTGCGGCTCGATTTCGGACTGATCCTGGTGCGGTTGGACCTCGGCCTGCAACTCTACGACCCGGGCAGCCGGCAGTGGATGGGTGTCAACGACTGGGCTACCGGGAACAGCGCGCTTCACTTCGGAATCGGCTATCCGTTCTAAGCTAATTGAGCAGGTAAGCGAAAGTCGTAACGGCGGCGGCGTCCTTCTTCAGTTCGCCGGGGGTGACGGCATAGCGGTACACCGTAGTCCGAAGCGGCCAGTTTGGATTGGGGAATTTCCCTTTTTCAAAGTGATAGTCGCCCAGGGATTCGAAATAGGGCGGGAACAATTCCATCAGCTGCTTGGCGAAGACCGGACGGTCTTCCACGCGGAACGTGCGGGGTGCCAGCGAGTCGCGGGCGGTCAGCTCGAGGTTGTAAGTGATCATTTCGTCCGAAACGGCGAATTCGTGGGCGACGGCTCCCAGTCCGGTCCGGCCCGTGCTGTCCTGCGCCAGACTGTAGAAAAGGACGCGGACGCCGTTTTCGGGACGGATCTTCAGCTTCTTGAGCGCCTGAATGACTTCCAGCGCCACGGTGCAGCCGGCCGGATCGTCGAGCGAGGCGGAGATGACCGAGAACTTTTCGGTCTGCTTGCTTTTCCCGGGGAATTCGGCGACCAGCGACGCTCCGTCTCCGTTCTCCAGCGTCCAGATGTCGTCGGCACCCAGTTCCTTGACCAGCGTGAGGGTCAGGTAGTCCAGGCGTTTCGTGCCTTCATAGCCTTCCAGCTTCCCGGCGAACGTGTTTTCTTGCTTGTCGAAGTAGTCGGCGATCTGTGATATCCGTTCTTCGGTCGTGATTTTCTTGCAGGCGACGGTCGAAAGCACCGTCAGCAGGAGCAACAGGAGTCGTTTCATATTCGATTTTCTTTTATTGTCTTTTTCCAAAAAGGGCCGTACCGATCCTAACAAGAGTCGTGCCCTCCTCGACGGCGATCCGCCAGTCTTCCGACATCCCCATCGAGACCTGGTCGCACCCTGGAATCCCGGAAAGCCGCTGCGACAGTGTCTTGAGCGAACGGAACTCCCGCCGCACCTGGTCCGTGTCGTCGGTGAACGTGGCCATCCCCATCACGCCGCGCAGGCGGACATTCGGGAATTCCGCCATCCGTGCGGCCAGCGAAAGTGCTTCCTCGGGCGTGAGTCCCTGCTTCGTGGCTTCTTCCGCGATGTGGATCTCCAGCAGGATGTCGACCGTCCGGCCGAGCGCGCGGGCCGTCTTGTCGATTTCGGCGAGCAGGCGCTCGGAATCCACCGACTGGATCAGCGAGGCGAAGGGGAGCACCAGCTTGACCTTGTTGGTCTGCAGGTGACCGATGAAATGCCATTCGATGTCGGCCGGCAGCACCTTCGCCTTGGCGGCGAGTTCCTGCGGCCGGTTTTCGCCGAAGGCCCGCTGTCCGGCCCGGTAGGCCTCCAGGATGTCCTCGACGGGCTTGAATTTGGAAACTGCCACCAACTTGACGGTTGATGGCAGCTCGTTTCTCAATTGTCGGAGCGCGGAGGTGACGGACATGTCCTTATCTCTTTTTGGATTGCTGCTTCATCTGCTCCTGCTGGGCCTTGTAGGCGGCGTCGAGGCGCTCCCGGAACTTCGATTTCTTGGGCGGCTCCTTGGAACTGGCCTTCTTCTTCAGGTTCTCGTAGATCTTGTCCTCGTCGACGAACCACTTGCGGATGGCCCAGTTCTGTCCGATGGTGATGATGTTCGAGAGCAGGTAGTAGTAGCTCAGACCGGCCGAGAGGTTGTTGCAGATGAACACCATCATGATCGGCATCAGCCAGACCTGCATGAATTCCATGCCCGGCATCGTCTGCGTGCTGGGCTGTTGCGACATCGTCATCTTGGAATAGCCCCACATCGAGATACCCATCAGCAGGGCGAAGAGCGACATGTGGTCGCCGTAGAGCGGAATCTTGAAGCCGAAGTCGAGGATCGAGTCGTAGGCGC
>CAMZGD010000006.1 GCA_947306365.1 uncultured Bacteroidales bacterium | reverse complement strand
TGGTCGCCGTAGAGCGGAATCTTGAAGCCGAAGTCGAGGATCGAGTCGTAGGCGCTCAGGTCGTGGCACCAGAGGAAGCCTTGCTGGCGCAGCTCGATGGAGGCCGGGAAGAACCGGAACATCGCCCACAGGATCGGGAACTGGAGCAGGATCGGAAGACATCCGCCCCACATGCTCACGCCGGCCCGCTTGTAGAGGTCCATCGTGGCCTGCTGCTTCTTCATCGCATCCTCCTGTCGGGGATACTTCTCGTTGATCTTGTCGACTTCGGGCTTGAGCACCCGCATCTTCGCGGAGGAGGAGTAGGACTTCCAGGTGAGCGGCGAGATCACGAGCTTGATCATGATGGTCAGGAGCAGGATGATCAGGCCGTAGCTCCGAATGAACCGGCTCAGCCAGTTGAACGTCGGGATGATGACGTAGCGGCTGATGGTGCCGATCACCTTTCCGCCCAGCGGGATGATCTTTTCGAAGTTCTCGCCGTAGCTGCGCAGCGTGTAGAAGTGGTTCGGGCCGAAATAGAACTGGAAGGGGACGGTGAAGTCGGCGCTCCGGGTGTCGAGGCTGACGGACATCTCGGCGCCGGACTGCATCAGGCTGCCCTCGGGATCGTTCTCGGGATAGAAGCGGTTGACCAGTTTCCCGGCGGGGAAGCCGTCTTCCGATACGAGGATGGCCGAGAAGAACTGCTGCTGGAAACCGATCCAGCGGAGGGATGAACTGAAACTTTCCTCGGCGCTGTCGCGGCGCTTGCCCAGCGTCTTGACTTCGTTGCTGGCCAGGTACTTGTACGCGACGCCCGAGTAGTTCCGCTCGTTCTGGTAACCCTTTTCGAGACGGGGTACGTCGAGCACCCATTTGAGCGTCATCTGGCCGGTGTGGCGGTCGAGCACCTGATCCATTCCGACGAAGTGGAGCTGGTAGCCGGCCATGTAGCTGTCGCTGGCCAGCGACCAGACGGCGTCGATCCAGGCGTTGTCTTCGAACTGCAGCCGCAGGGTCAGCGTGCTGTCGGTGGACTCGACGGCGCGGAAGTGCAGGTCGCTCGTGTTGAGCCACTGGTTGGTGTTCAGTTCGAGGTCGAACAGGCTCTTGTCGGGGCGGATCAGGAAGAGCGCGGTGCTGTCGTACGTGTAATAGTCCTTGATGAGGACTTCGTAGGGTTGGGCGCCCTTCGAAGTGACGGTGAACCGGATCTTGTCGTTTTCCAGCGTATAGAAGGCGGTTTCGGCGCGGCTGGCCTCGTTGAGGTATTGCTGCTGGTAGTCGTTTTCTTCCGCAACGGGCGTTTCTTCTTCGTTGTCGAAAAACAGGTCTTCAACGGTGACGGCGCTCTCTCCCTGCTGGATGGCGGCTGCCGTCGCGGCGGAATCCCGTGCGATGGCCTCCTGCTGTCTCTTTTCGTATTGTTTGCTGTTGTACCAGCTGAACAACAGCAAGATGACGCCGATCAGGGCGAACCCGACGATGCTGCTTCTCTTGTCGTTCATCTCCGGTCCGGGTTACTCCTGCTCGTGCTGCCGGTCGAATTCCTTGATCTCTTCTTCGAGCCGGGCGAGTTCCTGCCTTGCAATGTCGATCTTCTTGTTCAGCTCTCCGAGCAGCGCCTCGGCGTTCTTGGACTGCGAGAAGAAGCCCATGTTGTTCTCCCAGGTGGCGATTTCCTGCTCTTTCTTCATGAACTTCTGCACGAGCCGGTCGCGTTCGCTGCGGACGGCGCGTTCAGCCTTGCCGGCGAAACGGCTGCCGCCCTCGCGGAATTCGGCGAACTTCTCGTTCACGGCCTTCCGGAAAGCATCCTGGATGCGCGTCTTCTCCTTGAACGGGACGAAACCGATGGCGTTCCAGCGCTCCTGGAAAGCACGGAGGGCTTCGCGGGCCTCATCCCTGTCTTCCACGACATAGTTTCTGACCTCTTCGATCAGGCTGCGCTTCTTCTCCAGGTTATCGGCCTGTTCGGTATTCTGACTGCCGAAATGCTGGTCGCGGTTGTTGAAGAATTCATCGCAGGCGGCGCGGAAGCGTTTCCACACCTGTTCCGACTTCTTGCGGGAAACGGGGCCGATCTCCTTCCACAGCTTCTGGAGCTCGATGAATTCGTCGGAAGCCTTCTTCCAGTCGGTGCTTTCCTTCAGGGCCTCGGCTTTCTCGCAGAGTTCGATCTTGCGGGCGAGATTGTCCTGCATCTGGTTCTTGAACCCGGCGTAGAAGTCGCGCTTGCGGGCGAAGAAATCGTCGCAGGCGGCACGAAACCGGTCGTACACCTTCTGGTTCTCCTTCTTGGAAGCGAAACCGATCTTCTTCCATTCTTTCTGGATGTTCTCGATTTCCTTGGTCAGGGTGTTCCACGTGGTCGAGTCCTTGATTTCGCGGCGGGCGATTTCCTCCACCTTCTCGCAGAGGGCGGACTTGGCCTCGAAGTTCTCCTTCTGGCTGCCCTTCTGGCTCTCGAAGAAAGCCTGGTGCTTCTTGTTGATGACGGCGGTGGCGGCGCGGAAGCGGTCCCAGATGGAATCGCGGAATTCCTTGCTCACCGGACCGAGTTCCTTCCACTGCTCGTGCAGTTTCTGGAGCGTGCGGAACGCACCCACCACATCTTCCTCTTCGGCAAGCGCCTCGGCCTTCTCGCAGAGCTTCTCCTTCGCCTCGAGGTTCTTCTTGAAGTCGAGGTCGCGGAACTCCTTGTTGATCTTCACGTAGTCGTAGAAGAGCTCGACATAGTGCTGGTAGGTGTCGTAGAGGTCCTTCACCTTGCCCTGCGGGACGGGGCCGACGGCCCGCCAGCGGTTCTGGATGTCGCGGAACTTGGGGAACGTCTCCTTGAGGTCTTCGCTGGCTTCGACCAGCGACTTGAGTTCGTCGATGACGGCAAGCTTGGCCTGGTAGTTCTCCTCCTTCTGCTTCTCCATCTCCTGCGTGAAGGCGGCGCGCCGCGCTTTATACTGGCTGTAAAGATCCTTGAAACCGCGTTCGATTTCGGCAAAGGGATTGTAGGAGACGGTCTCCTGGGCAGGCTGTCCTTCGGCGGGCGTCTCTTTGGCCGGCGCTTCGGCGTCGGTCGCTTCGGCGGCAGGCTGCAGGATGCCCGAGGCGATCTTCTCCTTGCGCAGGTTCTTGTAGAATGCCGCCTTGAGGGCTTCGGCATGCTTGTATAGCTGCTGCATGTTATCGCCGTCGATCAACTCCTTGAACAGGTCGACAATCTCTTTGAGGCCTTTGTTCGAAAAATCGGTCCGGGAATTGTCCGTCACGGTTTCCGCGGCGGTCTCCGCAGCGGTCTCCAGGACTTCTTCCTTCATTTCTACAGGCTGCTCCTCGGCGGGAACAACCGGGTTAAGATCTTCACTCATTGCTTTACAGTTTTTGTTGTAACTTGCAAATATAGTCTTTTTTTAGAAATATTCATTATTTTTGCATCCTATGAGAATCGATATCCTGACCGTCGTACCGGAGCTGCTCGAGAGTCCGCTGGGCTACTCCATCGTCAAGCGCGCCCGGGACAAGGGGCTTGTCGAGATCCACGTGCACAACATCCGGGAATACGGCCGCGGGCGCTACCGCCAGGTCGACGACTACAGCTTCGGCGGCGACGCCGGCATGGTGATGATGATCGAGCCGGTCTTCACGCTGATGGAGAAACTCAGGTCCGAACGCGGTTACGATGAGGTCATCTATACCTCGCCCGACGGGGAACCCTTCACGCAGCAGGTTGCCAACGAACTGTCCATCAAGGAGAACCTGATGATCCTGTGCGGCCACTACAAAGGCGTCGACCACCGGATCCGGGAGCATCTGGTTACCCGCGAGATCACGGTGGGGGATTATGTCCTCTCCGGCGGCGAACTGCCGGCGGCCATCATCACCGATGCGGTGGTGCGGCTGCTGCCCGGCGCCCTGGGCGACGAGACGTCCGCCCTGTCCGATTCGTTCCAGGACGGCCTTCTCGCGCCGCCTGTCTATACCCGTCCCGCCGAATTCAACGGCTGGAAGGTGCCCGAGGTGCTGCTCTCCGGCGACCCGAAAAAGATTGCTGCCTGGCAGGACGAACAGGCCCTCGAACGGACGAAGCGCCTTCGTCCGGAACTCTTGAAATAAGAAGCTGCTTTCCGGCTATCTGCGGATCACGCGGTCCTGCGGCCCGCCGTACCGGGACGCCGTGATGCGGCCGCCGAGGCTTTCCACGATGTACCGCTCGAGGATGTCCACGTCGGGCGTACCCGTGTCGTGTCCGAGGCCCTTGAGCATCTCGTACCCGTCGCCGGCGTCGCGCAGCAGGTAGGTCGTTCCGCCGACGGTATAGGTGCGCGCCGGGTCGATGGGCTCATACTGGCCGGTCAGGGAATCGAACACCTTGACGTTGAACACGCGCCGTTCCCCCGCGTCGATGCGGACGAAGGCCTTGTTGACGTCGTATACCACGGGACTCTCGACCGAAGGGTCGAATTCGTAGGTCAGGCCGGACACATGCAGGAAACCCCCGAAGTCGGTGGGCCAGGCGCCCACGCCGAATTCCAGCGCGTCGAGGATCTGCCGGCCCGTGAGGACGGCCGTGCAGGTCGAATTGTTGAAGGGGAACACGTTGAAGATATCGTCGTAGCGGAGGTCGCCTTCGGGCAGGTCCTTGCGGATCGAACCGCCGCCCAGCATCGCGATGTCGGTGCCCAGCGTGATGCGGAACGCGTCGGCGCACAGGTCGCCGAGCGAGGTCTCGTACTTGCGCACCAGCCAGTCGCCGTTCGCGTCCTTTGCGGGCAGCATCACTTCCGACCAGCCGATCTTGCGGGCGCCCAGCTTCGCGTAGTCTTTCTTCAGGCTGTCGATGACCGCCACGACCGCGGGATCCTTCTTCGGATAACCTGCGACCGGGACCAGTTCGGTCGAGCAGGTCCCGTCGGGCTTGATGGTAAGTACGCCGATGTTTTCGAAATGCGCGCCCGTCTGGGAATAGAGTACGTCCTTTCCGTCCTTCGCGGTGAGGTGTCTGGACGGGACGGTGCTGTGGGAGTGGCCGTCGAGGATCACGTCGATGCCCCGGGTGTTCGCGGCCAGCGTCTGGGAGTTGATCGGGTCGTAGTTGACGTCGTCGCCCAGATGGGTGATGGCCACCACGTAGTCAGCGCCCTGCTCCCGGGCGTCGTCCACGAAATTCTGTACGTTGTCGTAGAAGGTTTCGGCGCAGAGCGAATAGACGTAGTTGCCCGCGTCGTCCTGGAAGTAGGCCGGCGTGGAGGAATTGAAACTGTAGGGCGTGGCCACGCCGATGATGGCTACCTTCGTGCCGCCGAAGTCGACGATCGCGTAGGGATCGTACATCCGCCGGTCGTTGCGCAGGTCGATCAGGTTGCAGCAGAGGGTCCTGGCCCTGAGGGCGCCGGTCAGTTCGCGCAGCCGGGGAATCGCATAGTCGAATTCGTGGTTGCCCAGGGTTACGTAGTCGTAGCCGACGGCGTTCATGATATCGATGATGTACCCGCCCTTCGAGGCGGCGCCCAGGCTGCCGCCCTGGACGAAGTCGCCGCTCGAAACCAGTGCGACATAGGGTGTGCGTGCCAGTTTCTCCGCCTTCATCGCGGCCATTTCAGCATAGCCGTCCACGGAACAGTGCACGTCGTTGTCGTAGAGGATCACGATGTCATTCGTCCGCCCGACGGAGGACGGGGCGGCTTTTCCGCTGCCGGCCGGTGTGGCCTTCGGGCTGCAGGATACGGCGGCCGCGGCAATCAGAAGGAGGAAGGATAAACGTTTCATAATCGCAAATATACAAAAAAAACGCGGCTTGCGAGCCGCGTTTTTCAGGGGATTGCCGGGAAAGGCTTACCGGTTTGCCGTGTAGGCGACCATCTCGAGGAGCTTGTTGGAATAGCCCCACTCGTTGTCGTACCAGGAAATCACTTTCACGAAGGTGTCGGTGAGGTACACGCCGGCGTTCGCGTCGAAGATCGAGGTGCGGGCGTCGCCGATGAAGTCGCTCGAGACCACGGCGTCTTCCGTGTAGCCCAGGATGCCCTTGAGCTCGCCTTCGGAGGCTTCCTTCATCGCATTGCAGATGTCCTGCTTCGTGGCGGGTTTCGCCAGGTTGACGGTCAGGTCGACCACGGAGACGTCGAGGGTGGGGACGCGCATCGAGATGCCGGTGAGCTTGCCGTTGAGTTCGGGGATCACCTTGCCGACGGCCTTGGCGGCACCCGTGGAGGACGGGATGATGTTGCCGGCTGCGGCACGGCCGCCGCGCCAGTCCTTTGCGGACGGGCCGTCGACGGTCTTCTGGGTGGCGGTGGTGGCGTGGACGGTCGTCATCAGGCCGTTGACGACGCCGAACTTGTCGTTCAGCACCTTGGTGAGCGGCGCCAGGCAGTTGGTGGTGCAGGAGGCGTTCGAAATGATGGCCTCGCCGTTATACTTGGTGTGGTTCACGCCGTAGACGAACATCGGGGTGTCGTCCTTCGAAGGCGCGCTCATGATGACGCGCTTCGCACCGGCTTTCAGGTGGGCCTCAGCCTTCTCCTTGGTCAGGAACAGGCCGGTGGACTCCACGACGTACTCGGCGCCGACTTCGTTCCAGCGGAGGTTGGCAGGATCTTTCTCAGCGGTCACGCGGATGCTGTTGCCGTTGACGACCAGGTTGCCGTCCTTCACTTCGACGGTGCCGTCGAAACGGCCGTGGACGGTGTCGTACTTGAGCATATAAGCCATGTAGTCCACGTCGATGAGGTCGTTGATGCCGACGACGATGATGTCGTCACGCTTCTGGGCGGCTCTGAAAACCAGACGGCCGATGCGTCCGAAGCCGTTGATGCCTACTTTAATCTTTTTCATTTTGTTATGGGTTTAATACTGTCGTCAGTGATTCTATCGTGCAAATGTAGTAATATTTTTTGGTAATATTCGTATCTTTGTGAGTTCAACCGAAAAAATGGAAAAGACACGGGAAATACTGGTGTCCAACGATGACGGTTTCCGCGCACGGGGTCTCCGCGTGCTGGCGGAACTGCTCCGCGGATATGGAAACGTGACGGTCGTGGCGCCCTGCGAGCCGCAGTCGGGCAAGTCGGTTTCGCTGACGCTCGACAAACCGCTGATGATCGACCAGCCGGTCAAGGAACCGGCGGAGGGGGAGCGCGGCTCCCTGCGCGTCTACACGCTGAGCGGCACGCCGGCCGACTGCGCGAAACTGGGCATCAACCTGTTCCTGAGCGAGGGCGGGCTGCCCGACCTGCTGGTCTCCGGCATCAACCACGGTTCCAACGCCTCGGCCGCCTCGATCTACAGCGGCACGCTGGGTGCGACGACGGAGGGGGCGCTCTATGGCATCCCTTCCGTGGGCTTTTCGATCGACACGCACGCGGAAGACCCGGATTTCGGCTGCGTGCTGCGCTATGGACCGATGATCCTGGACCGCGTGCTGGAAGACGGGCTGCGGAAGGGCGTCTTCCTGAACGTCAACTTCCCTGACATACCCGCGGACCAGGTCCGGGGCATCCGGCTGGCCAGCCAGGGCGCCGGACGCTGGGTCAAGGAGTTCGACCACCGCGTCACCCTCCGCGGGAAGCATTATTTCTGGATGGTGGGCGAATTCGAAGACCTGGAGGAGGAAGAAGCGCCGGACGCCGACCACCGTCTGGTGAACGACGGCTATGTGTCCGTCGTTCCGCACCGGGTGGACACCACCGATTATGCGGAACTGGAACGGCTGCGGCAGCGCTGGTCCTTTGATGCGCAATGAAATACTACCTCATAGCCGGTGAAGCCTCGGGCGACCTGCACGCTTCACACCTGATGCGTGCCCTGTACGCGTGCGATCCGGAGTGCGACATCCGCTTCTGGGGCGGCGACGCGATGTCGGCCGCCGGCGGCACGCTGGTGCGGCACTACCGCGACACCGCGGTGATGGGCGTGGCGGAGGTGGCGTCCCGGATGGGCCGCATCGTGGCCAACCTCGCCTTCTGCCGGCGCGACCTGTCGGCCTGGCGGCCCGACGCGGTGATCTTGGTCGATTATCCCGGCTTCAACCTGAAGATCGCCCGGTTCGCCCGCAGGCACGGCTTCAAGGTTTTCTGGTACATCGCTCCGAAATGCTGGGCGCACAAGGCCTGGCGGGTACGCCGGCTGCGGCGCGACGTGGATGCGCTCTATTGCATCTTTCCCTTCGAGCTGGAATGGTTCCGGCAGCGGGGCCTGGCGCCGCGGTATTTCGGGAATCCGCTGGTCGACGGGATGGCGCAGGCGGAGATCCGGCCGTTGGATGCGGACCCGGCCGCTGCGCCCCGCATCGCGCTGCTGCCTGGCAGCCGTACGCCCGAACTGAAATTCCTGCTGCCGCGCTTCGCGGCGCTGGAACGGCTGCTGGCGGCCGATCCCCGGTTCGCGGACTTCCGGCTCACCGTGGCCGGAGCGCCGTCGATGACGCCGGCCGATTACCGCGACTGCCTGCCGGTCGGCTCGAAGATCGAACTGGTCTTCGGGCGGACCCGCGATCTGCTGGCCGCCGCCCGGGCGGCGGTGATCAGTTCCGGAACGGCGTCGCTCGAGGCGGCGCTGGCCGGGACGCCGCAGGTTGTGTGCTACGGCTTCAGCCGGCTCACGTGGCTGGTGGCGCGGCAGACCGTCAGGGTCCCGCACGTCAGCCTGGTCAATCTGGTCCTCGGCCGCAGGCTCGTGCCCGAGCTGCTGCAGGACGACGCATCCCCGGAGCGGATCTTCCGGGAACTGGAAACGGTCCTGACGGACGGGGAAGCCCGCACCCGGATGCTGGCGGGCTATGGAGAACTGCGGAAGGCGCTGGGCGGTCCCGGCGCTTCCGAAAGAATCGCAAAAGACATCTATGGGCAGATTGCACGTTTATAAGTATCAGGGCGCCGGCAACGATTTCGTCATCGTGGACAACCGGCTCGGCGAGGCCGGCTGCCTGACGCCCCGGCTGGTCAACCGGCTCTGCGACCGGCGTTTCGGCGTCGGCGCCGACGGCCTGATGACCCTTTGCGCCGGCACGGAGGCCGATTTCGACATGCACTACTACAATGCGGATGGGCTGGAGGGGACGATGTGCGGCAACGGCGGCCGCTGCCTGGTGGCGTTCGCCGCGCTGATGGGCCTGTCGCACTTCGAATTCACGGCCTGCGACGGCCTCCACCGGGCCGAGCTGTGTTCGCAGGAGGGCAACCGGAGCGTGGTGCGGCTCAGGATGCGGGACGTGGACCCGCCCGTGCGCCTGCCCGACGGCTGGTTGCTCGAAACCGGATCGACGCATTTCGTGCAGTGGGTGAAGGACCTTGCGTCGTACGACGTTCCCGGCGAGGGACGGCGGCTGCGGTGGGACGCCCGCTTCCCGAAGGGCGCCAACGTCAACTTCGTGGAGGCGTCCTGTGACCACCTTTTCGTGCGTACGTATGAGCGCGGGGTGGAGGCGGAGACGTGGGCCTGCGGCACCGGATCGACGGCCGCGGCGCTCGCTTCGTACGCGAAGGGTGAAAAATGTTTCGTCCGTTTTGCGGAAAATGACGCAGAACGTATTAAATTTGCCATTCGGACGCTGGGCGGGGAACTGGCGGTCGACTTCATCGCGGAACCGGACGGTTTCTTCCGCGACGTGTGGCTGACCGGTCCGGCCACCCGGGTGTTCGAGACCGACATCGACCTGGACCGACTATTTGACTGATTTGCGCTATGTTCAGATTCAAGAAACTGGGAATCAAGCGGAAGGTGCTGTTTGGATGCATCGTGCTGGCGATCATACTGTTCTTCTCCAGCCTGATCTCCATCTTCGAGTTCACCAAGATGAACCGCTACGTGTCGGGCGTGATCGCCGACAACATCCGCAGCATCAACGCGGCGCGCGAGCTGCTCTCCGTCTCGGAACAGTACAACATCAGCCTGATGAACGGCCTGGTGCTGGACAATGAGGGGACGGTGCAGGAGATGCCGCTGCTGCGGGAGGAAGAACTGGTCGCCACTTTCGAGAACCTGAGCCGGAGTTTCGTGACGCCGGAGGAACGGGCGGGCGCCGACTCGGTGCTCTATGCCTATGCCGCCTACATGCAGGTAGTCTCCGAGGCCGGCCAGATGTGGCAGCACGACTATGCCGAGCGGCAGCACTGGTTCTTCAACCGCCTGCAGCCGGTGTACCTGAAGTTCCGCGGCTATATGATGCAGCTCACATCGGTCTGCCAGGATGCGCTGATCGAGAGTTCCCAGGATATCCGGGAGGGTACCTACCGCAGCCTGATGCCGGGCCTGGCGTCGGTGCTGGTGGGGATGATCATGGTGCTGCTCTTCAATTATTTCCTGAACTATTACCTGATCAATCCGCTGCTCAGGGTGACGGGCGGCATCAAGGGATACCGCTACCACGGCCGCGGCTATGACGTGAAGCTCGACAACGACGACGAGCTGGAGGAACTCAACGAGGCCGTCGGCGACATCATAGACCAGAACCTTTCGTACAAACGGGAATTGGATCGATGAACGTGGGCGTCATATCGAGAAACGTGGGAATCGCGCTGATCTGCTGTGCGGTGTTCATGTTCCTGTCCGCACTGGTCGCGGCACTCGACGGATTCGACTCATCCTTCTCGCCGCTGCTGCTGAGCGGCATCCTGACGATGATGGTCGGCATCTTCCCGCTGGTCTTCGTCCGCCGGCACAGGGACATCAACACCCGCGAGGGCCTCGCGATCCTGCTCATCGCCTGGTTCTTCAGCTGCGTGTTCTCGATGCTGCCGTATGTGCTCTGGGGCGGCGAGTTCTCGCTGGTCAATGCCTGGTTCGAAAGTACGTCGGGCATCACGACGACGGGCGCCACCATCCTCGACGACATCGAGGCCCTGCCGAAGGGCCTCCTCTTCTGGCGCTCTTCAACCCACTACATCGGCGGCCTGGGCGTGGTGGTCTTCATCATGATGATTCTTCCGTCGTTCGGCACGGTGCGCTTCAAGATGAGCAAGATGGACGTCGACGACATCTCCAAGAACAACTACCAGTATAAGTCCAACAAGTTCATCCGCGTAGTGGTCTCGGTCTACCTGGGCATCACGGTCTGTTCGCTCA
Organism: uncultured Bacteroidales bacterium; assembly: GCA_947306365.1. Classification (GTDB taxonomy): domain Bacteria; phylum Bacteroidota; class Bacteroidia; order Bacteroidales; family UBA932; genus Cacconaster. Next base: position 103,101 of record CAMZGD010000006.1, on the reverse strand, counting down.
CGGCGCTGCTGCTGGCGGGAATGCCGCTGTTCGACGCCGTCAACCACGCGCTGAGCGTTACGGCGACGGGCGGCTTCAGCATCAAGAATGCCTCGATCGCGGCCTACGACTCGCCGCTGATCGAGATCATCCTGACCCTCTTCATGATCGTGGCGAGCCTGCATTTCGGCCTGATCTACGCATCGTTCGCCACCCGTACGTTCAAGGTGTTCAAGAATCCGGTCACGAAGTTCTACCTGGTGACGATCCTGGTGATGGGTCTGCTGGTGGCCGGCAACCTGGTGGCGAGCGGGACGATTCCGAACGTATGGAGCGCGCTGCGCCACGGTTTCTTCTCCGTGGTTTCGACGATTTCGACCACGGGCTTCGGATCGACCGACACGAATGTCTGGCCCATCTTCTCGATTCTGATCCTGCTCTATGCGGGCATCCAGTGTGGCTGCTCCGGGTCCACGACGTCGGGCCTCCGGTCCGACCGCGTGTACCTGGCCTTCAAGGCGGCCCGGGCGCAGGTCGTCAAGATGGCGCATCCCAGCGCCGTGGTGCAGGTGAAATCCGACGGGCAGGCCGTGGACCGAGACCTGATCATGAGCGTAGTGCTCTATGTGCTTATCTACCTGTTCCTTACGCTGATAATGGCCATCGTCTATGCGGCCTTCGGCCTGGACCTGCTCACGTCGGTGAGCGCCTCCGTTTCGATGATGAGCAACGTAGGGCCGTGCTTCGGCACCTTCGGCTCGTCGATGAGCAGTTTCGCTGCTGCGCCCGAGGTCGTCAAGGTGCTGATGGGGTTCCAGATGATCATCGGCCGTCTCGGCATCTATTCCCTCCTGCTGGTGTTCGTCCTGTATAGAAAGCGGGCGTAATGGGCGTCGCACAGTTCTTCGCCGAGCGGCTGCGGCACCATCTGGGCTATCCGCCCACGCCCTGCCAGGAGCGGTTGTTCGACCGGCTCTCGGAATTCGCGATGCAGTATGAGACCTGCGACCTGCTGCTGGTGAGCGGCTATGCCGGTACCGGGAAGACCGCCGCCGTGGCGGCTTTCGTTCGGACGCTCAAAGAGCTTCACCAGCGCTATGTGCTGCTGGCGCCCACCGGGCGGGCGGCGAAGGTGCTCTCGGGCTTCACCGGCGAACGGGCGAGCACCATCCACAAGCATATCTACCGCCAGAAATCGGTGCACGACGGAGTGGGGGAATTCCAGCTGGATTTCAACAAGGCCAGGGACACCTTCTTCATCGTGGACGAGGCTTCGCTGATCACCATCGGAACGGGCGCCGACAGTATGTTCGGTTCGGGCGACCTGCTCGACGACCTGGTGCGCTTCGTGCGCAGCGGGGTGGACGACAAGCTGGTGATCATCGGCGACTGCGGCCAGCTGCCGCCCATCGGGCTCGACCGGAGTCCGGCGCTGGACGCCGCCTATATGGGCCGTTATGGCAACCTGATGACCGCCAGCCTGACCACGGTCGTCCGCCAGGCGGCCGAATCGGGCATCCTGACCAATGCCACCATCGTCCGGCGCCTGATCGAGGCGGGACGGGTGGAGACGCCGAAACTCCGGCTCGAAGGGTTCGACGACGTGGAGCGGATCGACGGCAGCGAACTGATCGAACGGATCGGCGACGCCGTGGGCCGCTACGGGCTCGACGACATCGTGGTGCTGTGCCGGTCGAACAAGCGGGCCAACCGCTACAATGCCGGCATCCGGGCATCGGTGCTGTACCGGGAGGAACGGCTGTCGCGGGGCGACAAGCTGATGGTGGTCAAGAACTGCTACCAGTTCCTGGAAGACATCCCCGACCTGGACTTCATCGCCAACGGCGACGTGGCGCAGCTGGTGAAGGTTTCGCGCTATGAGTCGCGTTACGGCCTCAATTTTGCGGAAGCCGTCCTGTCGTTCCCCGACTACAACGACGTGGAAGTGAAAGCGAAGATCATTCTCGATACGCTGGATTCGGAGCAGCCGTCGCTTTCTCCGGAGCAGCAGCGTGCGCTTTATCAGGGCGTAAACGAAGATTATGCGGACGTGCGCGGGGCGCGCAAGCGCTATGAAAAGGTGCGCGAAGACCCGTATTTCAACGCATTGCAGATCAAATACGCCACCGCCATTACGGGCCACAAGTCGCAGGGCGGGCAGTGGCGGTGCGTCTTCATCGACAATCCGTTCTGGAAGGAACTTACGCTCGACGACCTGAAATGGCTCTATACGGCGATCACGCGGGGCGTGGAAAAGATTTTTTTTGTTAACTTTAGGGATGAATTCTTTTGCCAAAAAACGTAAGAAGATATGACATACTGGATTTTGTTCATCGGAGTGGCTGTGCTGAGCTATGTGGTGCAGGTCTCCTTCCAAAAAAAGTTTCAGAAAGCTTCGCAGCTGCCGATCCTCAATGGGATGGCCGGCCGTGAGGTGGCCGTGAAGATGCTTGCCGACCACGGCATCCGCGACGTGAAGGTCACCTCCACGCCCGGACAGCTCACCGACAATTTCAATCCGACCAACAAGACGGTCAACCTGAGCGAGGCGGTCTATTCGCAGACGAACGTCGCAGCCGCCGCCGTGGCCGCGCACGAGTGCGGGCACGCGGTGCAGCATGCGCAGGGCTATTTCCCGGTCAAGGTGCGCTCGGCCCTGGTGCCGGTCGTCTCCATCACGTCGAAGCTCGTGCCCTTCGTGCTGCTGGCCGGCATGCTGCTGATCAACGTCTTCCCGCAGGTCTTCTGGCTGGGCATCGCGCTGTTCGCCTTCTCCACGCTCTTCAGCTTCGTCACGCTTCCCGTCGAGATCGACGCGAGCCGGCGGGCCCTGGCCTGGCTCAGCCAGACCGACATCATCGATCCCTCCAACGAGGTCGAGGCGCGCGGGGCCCTGCGGGCGGCTGCCTATACCTATGTCGTGGCGGCGCTCAGCTCGCTGGCTACGCTCATCTATTATCTATCCATCTTTTCCGGACGAAGAAGCTGATCCTGTCATGAAACGCATTCTGCTTGCCTCCCTGGCATTCCTGCTTGCCCTCTCTGTCCAGGGCCAGTCGGCCCTTTCCGGCAAACGGTTCACCGACGCGGAACTCCTGAACGCGTTCCCGGCCGACATCGTCAAGCCCGCACCGTTCGCCGTAGCGTTCGACGGTGACCGGCTGACCTACCGGGCCGGCGGCGAACGCTTCGCCGTGGCACTGAAAGACGGGCGCCAGACGCTCCTGGCACCTGAATCCCGTCCCTCCGGCTCCCGGCAGGAGGACCTGGTGCCGGGCTGGGTCAATCCCACCTGGTCGCCCGACTCCACGAAGATCGCCTTCACGCTGGACAACGACCTGTATTCGATCGACGTGCGCTCGAAGCACGTGACGCGCCACACCTACGACGGCAGCGACCTGATCCTCAACGGCTACGCCTCCTGGGTGTACTACGAGGAGATCTTCGGCCGCCCCTCGATGTACCGTGCCTTCTGGTGGTCGCCCGACAGCCGGGTGATCGCCTTCTACCGGTTCGACAATTCGAAGGTGCCGATGTTCCCGATCTATTCGGCCAGGGGCAAGCACGGCTCGCTCAACCAGACCCGCTATCCCAAGGCCGGCGACCCGAATCCGGAAGTGAGACTGGGATTCGTCTCGGCCGAGGGCGGTGAGACCGTCTGGGCCGACTTCGACCCGAAGGAAGACCAGTATTTCGGTACGCCGTTCTGGAGCGGCGACGGGACCAAACTGATGGTCAGCTGGATGGACCGGGCGCAGGACAATTTCCGGCTGTATGCCGTCACCCCGCAGACCGGCAGCATGACCCTGGTGTACAAGGAGCACCAGGACAGCTGGATCGACTGGATGGAAGACATGCTCTTCACGAAGGAGGGCATCTACATCGTGCGCGACTTCACCGGTTGGCAGCAGGTCTACTTCCTGTCCTATGACGGGAAGAAGTTCGAGCAGCTGACCACCGGCCAGAACTGGGGCGTCGGCCTGCTCAAGGTGGACAGGAAGCATCTCTTCTTCACCGCACGGCGCGAAGCCACGACCCGTACCGACATCTACCGGCTCGACCTGGGCAGCAAGAACCTGCAGCGCATCTCCTACGGGCCGTACAACTTCGCCGGCGTGCAGGTTTCCCCGGACGGGAAGTACGTGGCCGCCCTCGTGTCGAACTACCGGACGCCCACGCAACTGGCCGTGATCACGGTCCCCGCCAAGGGCGACGTGGATCCGGCGAAGCACGTCCGCGTGGTGTATGACACGAAAGGCGCCCGGTTCGACGACTATGCCGTCGCCCTGCCGGAACTCGTGACCGTCACGATGCGCGACGGGGTGGAACTGCCGGCCGCGGTGACGTGGCCGGTCGATTTCGACCGCAGCAAACGCTATCCGGTGAAGGTCAACATCTACGGCGGACCCGACAACCCGCAGGTGCGGGAGAGCTGGCGGGCCCCGTCGATGGCCAGCCAGTGGTGGGCCAACCACGGCGTGATCCAGGTGACGCTCGACAACCGTGCGGGCGGCCATCTCGGAAAGAAAGGCGTGGAGTCGGTGTACCGCCGGCTCGGCGTGCTGGAACTCCAGGATTTCTGCGACGGGATCGACTGCTTCCGCAAGCTGCCGTTCGTCGCTGAAGACAAGATCGGCGTGGAAGGCTTCTCCTTCGGCGGAACGATGACCGTGCTCTGCGTCACGGAAGGCAACGAGCATTTCCAATACGGCATCGCCGGCGGCGGCGTCTATGACTGGGAACTCTACGACACGCATTATGCGGAGCGCTATATGGACCGTCCGCAGGACAATCCCGACGGCTACGCGGCGTCCCGCGTCTACGGCCGGATCGCAAACTACCGTGGCGACGCGACCAATATGCTCCGCGTCACCCACGGCACCGGCGACGACAACGTCCATTTCCAGAACACCCTTCAGCTGATTGACCGGCTCGAACGCGACCACAAGGATTTCGAGCTGATGATCTATCCCGACGGCATGCACGGCTATCGCGGCGACCAGGGCTTGCACTCCTCCCTGCAGGATTACAAGTTCTGGTACCGCTACCTGCTCGGGCAGCCCCTTCCCGACATCCTGTCGGACTATTTCACGAAACAATTTCCGAATCCCATTAATTTCAGATAGCTTATGAAAAAAGCATTCTTCGCAATAACGGGCATTGTCCTGTGCTTGTTCTGCTTCATCGCCTGTGAACCGGCGACGGAGCTTTCGGTGGGCCAGTCGTCGCTGGCATTCGACAACGCGGGCGGCAGCCAGTCGGTGACCCTTCTCGCGAACAAGGCCTGGACGGCCAGCGCCAGCCAGTCCTGGTGCAAGGTTACGCCGGCTTCCGGCGACGGAAGTTCCGCCATCTCGATTTCCTGTGATCCCAATTCCGACTACGATTCCCGCAGCTGCACGGTCACCGTGGCCTGTGCGGAACTGACGGCGACCATTGCCGTGTCGCAGGCGGAAGGGGCCGGCCTGGTGGTTTCCCAGACGGAATTCACCCTGGACAATACGGAGCAGACCGTCTCTTTCGAAGTGATGGCGAACGTCGATTACCTCGTCTCCGTGGACGGGGATGCGACGTCCTGGATCAAGGTCCAGTCGACCAAGGGCCTCAGCCCCGGAAAGGTCGTGCTGGCCGTTTCCGCCAACAAGGAGTATGACCGCCGCACCGGCACGGTAACGGTCCGCGACGTTTCCGGATCGCTGTCCCGGACGGTCTCCATCACGCAGGGTGAGTTCTACGGCCTGTTCATCGACGAGCCGACGTACAACATCTCCAATGAGAAGCAGACACTGACTGTGGCGGTGAAGGCGAATGTGGAATTCGAGGTGGTTTCCCAGGCCGGATGGATCCGGTATGTGGAGACAAAGGGCCTGAAGAGTTCCCAGGTCGTGCTGGAGATCGACGCCAACGAGACCTATGACGTCCGGGAGGGCCAGGTGGTCGTGCGGCAGAAGGACGGCGGCCTGAGCGGAACGATTACGGTCCGTCAGGACGAGACCTACGGCCTCTTTGTCACGAAGACCGCCTATGAGGTCACCAGCGCGGAACAGACGATCGACATCGAAGTGAAATACAATGTCCGTCTGGACGTGGTGATTCCCGATGAATGCAAGGACTGGATCGTGCTGCTGGGCACCAAGGGGCTGCGGACACGCAACTATACTTTCCGCATCAAGCGGAACGCGGAATATGAAGCGCGCTCGGGCTCGGTCACGTTCAAGCAGCAGGACGGCCCGCTCAGCGGCACGGTGTCCATCGTGCAGGCGGAGGCGCAGGGCCTGGAAATCCCGAAAAAGGAGTTTACGATTTCGAGCCAGGAACAGGATCTCGACGTCGAGGTCCGGCACAACGGGGAACTCGAGGTGACGGTCGGCTCCGATTGCAACGACTGGATCCAGTATGTGGAGACGAAGGGCCTTTCTACGGAAAACTGCACGTTCCACATCGCGAAGAACACGACGTCGAAGGAGCGGAAGGGATCCGTCGTCATCAAGGTCAAGGACGGAATCCTGAGCGGGAAGGTGATCATCAAGCAGTCCCCGAAGGGCAACATCGTCGTCGATCCTTCGGAATACGAGGTAGACTGGCAGGAACAGTCGCTTCGGATCCCGGTCAAGACGAACGTGCCGTTCGAGGTTTCGATGGAGGAACAGGACTGGATGAGCCTGGATTCGATCCGGGGCGTCGTTCCGGACATGACGCTCGTACTGAGCATCAAGGAGAACCAGAAGGATGGCCGCCAGGCGAAGATCGTCCTGTATGTGGAGAACGAGGACCGCAAGGAGGTCACGGTCAAGCAGGGGAGCGGCTTCCTGTCGTTCGACGATGTGATGTTCGAGGCATACTGCGTGAAGGAATTCGATGAGAACGGTGACGGAAAAGTCTCGTGTGCGGAGGCTGCGAAGGCCGAAGCCATCAAATGCGACTCCCTGGGGATCGTATCGCTGAAGGGGATCGAGGGCTTCGTCAACATCACGAGCCTGAATTGCCGGAAGAATGCGCTGCTCGACCTGGACCTGTCCAAAAACGGGAAGCTCGCTACCCTGGTCTGCGACGGCAACGCGCTGACGGAACTCGACCTTACCGGCAACTCCGACCTGCGGCGTCTGGTCGTCAGCGGAAACCAGCTGCGGCATCTGTATGTCTTCAACAGCCCGCTCCTGACCGAACTGTATGCCGAAGACAACAGGCTCGGGAGCCTCGACCTGTCGAGGAACGTGCTGCTGAGCCGACTGAACGTGCGGGACAACCTGCTCACTTCGCTGGTCATCCGCGACAATGCGCTGCTGGAATCCGTGGATGCCGGCTACAATGGACTGCGCCACATCCACCTGCTCGAGAACCGCCTGCTGAATGATCTCGCGATCGACCACAACAAGATCGAGGACATCGACGTGAGCAACAACACGCGCCTGCGGACGCTGGATTGCTCCTGGAATGAGATGACCGCCCTGGAGATCGCCAATCTGCCGCTGCTGGAGTCGGTGGACTGCTCGCATAACAAGATTACCGACCTGTCCGTCACGGAAGGCGCGAAGCTCCTTTCCCTGGAGTGCAGCCACAACAAGCTCGACAGCGAACTGACGATTGCGGAGTGCCCGCTGCTGGAAACGCTGTCCTGCCACGACACGGAAATCGAGGGAATCGACCTGAGCGGCCTTGAGGCGCTGCGCCATGTGTTCCTCAAGCCGAATGCGAAGCTCAAGTGCATCTGGCTGAAGACGGGACAGAAGATCGAAGAGTTCGAGTACGACAAGAGCGTCGAGGTCAAGTACAAGTAGGCCGTGAACCTTTTCCAGCTCTTCAAGAACATCCGGCCCTTCGTCAGGCCCTATAAATGGCTGGTGGCCATCACGCTGGTCCTCACGCTCGTGGGGTCCCTGATGGCCCAGGTCAACGCCATCGTGCTCGACCGGACGGTCGATGCCATCAACGCCCTGATCGGCACCGATTTCAGCTGGGCGCAGGCGGCGCGCATCATGACCGTCATCTCCATCGTCCTGCTGGGCAAGGAGATCCTGTCGGCCGGCATCACGTTCGCCCAGAACTATTACGGCGAACGGATGCGCATCTTCGTGTCACGCGACCTGTCGCAGAGCGTCATCGAGAAGGTGCTCACCTTCCGGATGGCCTATTTCAACACGGACGAGAATGCGACCGGCAAGGTGCAGGCGCGCATCGACCAGGGCGTGAGTTCGTTGTCCCGTACGGTGCAGAACTTCTTCATCGACCTGCTGCCGCTGTTCACCAGCGCCCTGCTGGCCCTGATCCTGATGTTCGCCGCCAATGTCTATGTGGGGCTCGTCGCCCTGGGCATCGTGCCGGTCTATTTCTGGATCACCTACCGGCAGGCGCGGCGGCTCAAGGGCTGGCGGCGTGAGATGCGCGGCCATCTCGAGTCGAAGAGCCAGGGCATCAAGAACATCATCGACTCGATCAACGTGATCAAGAGCTTCAACCGCGAGAAGATCGAGGCCCAGAAGCAGCTTGACATCCAGAACCAGGTGACCGAGAACCAGATGAAGACGCGCAAGGTGGCGTTCTACTACAACGGCCTCAAGAGCTTCGTCAAGCAGATCGGCACGGTGCTGGTCATCATCCTGACGGCCTATCTGGTGCTCAGAGAGTACCCCGGCATGACGATCGGCAAGATCATGTACCACGTGATGCTGTTCAGCAACGTCATCGCCCCGATCACGCAGCTGCAGCGCATCTTCGACGACGTGAACGACGCCCTGATCTACGCGGAAGGCTTCTTCGGCATCCTGAACTCCGAGACGGAGGTCGAGCCCTCGGGCGACTACCGGCCCGAAAAGATTCACGGCCGGTTCGAACTCAGGCACGTGGACTTCACCTATCCCAACGGCAACCAGGCGCTCTACGACGTGAACATGACCATCGAGCCGGGCAAGATTACGGCGCTGGTGGGCCTCTCGGGTGCCGGCAAGAGCACGATCGTGAACCTGCTCGACAAGTTCTATGAGCCGCAGCACGGCAGCATCCTGCTCGACGGGGTGGACCTGCGCGAATACGATACGAAGTATCTGCGCGAAAACATCGGCCTGGTGCTCCAGAAGAACCACATCTTCGACGGCACCATCGAGGAGAACATCCTCTACGGCAATCCGAACGCCACGCACGAACAGGTGGTCGAGGCCGCGAAGAAGTCGTATCTCTACGACCAGATCATGGAATTGCCCAAACAGTTCCAGAACAAGGCGAACGACCTGTCGGGCGGTCAGCAGCAGCGCGTGGCCATCGCCCGGATGTTCCTCAAGAACCCGCCGGTCATCTTCCTCGACGAGCCGACCGCCAGCCTCGACGCCATCGCCACCGAGCAGATCAAGAACAGCATCGACGCCATCAAGAAAGACCGGACCGTGATCATCATCTCGCACAGCATCTCCCAGATCATCGACAGCGAGATGGTGTACGCCCTCAAGACGGGCCGCGTGGAACAGGCGGGTCATCCCGACGAGGTCTACCGGAAAGGCGGTATCTACAAGGAGATCATCGACGCTTCGGCGCGGAGTCTCAATATTCAAAAGATTGCCCGGACCATTGATGGAACGGACGATGGAAGTCCATCAGGTAACGGATGACGTCGTCGGTGCTGTCGGTGATCGACAGCAGGAGGTTCTGGTACTTGCCCCGTTCCTGAAGGTCGTGCAATAGCGTGTAGATGGGGGTCTCCTCGGTATAGTACTGCCGGCCCAGGAAGACCATCGGGCTGGCGTAGCCCAGCGTCTCGTAGTGGTTCTGTGCGGCGTCCTGGAAGATTTCCTGGAAGGTGCCGGCGCTGCCCGGCGTGTAGATGATGCCGCCTTTCGGAAGGGAGATGATGCAGTCTTCCCGCAGGCTGTTGTCGAAGAACTTGGCGATCTGCGATGCGAAGGGGGTCGCGGGTTCGTGCCCGTAGAACCACGTGGGAATGCCCAGGCTGTGGAACTGCGGGTCGCGCGGGTATTTGTCCATCACGGTCCACGCGCTCGTCAGCCAGCCCTTGTCGCGGAAGGTGGGGCTCTCGGAAAGCAGGGACAGGGCATCCTCGAGTTCGGCTTCGCTGCGCCCCGCGAGCCAGGCGCCGAGATGCACGGCCTCCATCGCGCCCGGACCGCCGCCGCTGATCATCAGTTTACCCATTTCGGTAAGGCGCTTGCTGATTTCCACGATCTGCCGGTAGTTGGTGTCCGTACGCCTGACCGCGTGCCCGCCCATGACGGCCACGATGTCTTTCTCGTCGTATTCGGCGATGAAACGGTCGATCGCATTGCTGATGGAATGGTCGTGCAGCAGGCGGCAGAGCGTCTCCTTGATGTCGCAGGTCTGCTTGCCCATCGCCATGTAGCGGTCATAGACGATGGTGTCGTAGCAGGTGTAGAACGTCTCGTGGTAGCCGGGCTTGTAATGCAGGTACAGCGAGTGTGCATCGTAGAGCTTGTTGGGGAACACCTTGTAGGGCATCTTCACGCGGGGGAAGACGATGCACGCCTCGTCCATCGCATAGTACATCCGGGGCGGGATGTGGCAACCCATGAAGAGGCAGTCTTCGAAGCGGTAGTTCTCGACGGGGAATCCGCACTTTTCGAAGTTGACCGACTGGAAGGCGCAGTGCCGGACCGTTTCGGTATGGGACAGGACCTGCCGCAGGGCGTACAGGGTTTCGACCTCGGTGTAGTTTTCTCTCATGGCTTGCAGATAATCAGTATTTTCTTCTTGTCGTTGCAGGTGGTGGCGAAGGCATGGCGGTCACCGCCGTCCGGAATCCCGGTCCGCCGGCGCAGGGCGTCGGTGGCAAGGGGAAAGTTGAGGGCGGTCAGCGCCAGGCGGGGATACCGTGCAGGGATCTCTTTCAGGGTGGCCTTGTTCCAGTCGAGGACTTCTTCTACTTCGAAAGTCTTACCGGGGAAGCCTGCGACCGGGGCGTCGGCAGTGTAGAGATGGGTGCCGGGGGCGAGTTTGGCGACACCATAACGCTGTGACAGGAGACGGAAGGCGCCGGCCTTGCGCAAGGCCCTGGCAGGCTGGAGCAGATACCGGCCGATGCGGTTGGCGTAGCGGACGGCCGCTGCCGGTTCATCCGCGGGCGTGAAGGTGAAACGGAGGTCCCCGTCGGCGGCGACAATCTTTGGCGGCACGGCCGGCAGGCCGGGCTGCAGCAGGAGCAGCAGTTCCCTGACCTCGTCCCTGACGGCGACGATGTGGATCTCCCGGGTTTCGGGGAACAGGACGAGGAGGCGGGTGATGTCGGCCATCGGAGACAGCTTGGCCAGGACACGGTCCGTCCGCTGCAGGAGCGCATCCTTGAGGGCGGACAGGTCCGGCTCGCAGTCGGCGACGTCGTAAACGCGCCGGGCCGACTTGTCGCGCCGGGCGGGATCGAGATAGACCAGGTCGAAGCGTCCCGGCTGCGCCTGCAGCCAAGCGGGACCGTCTCCCGCGTGCACGGCGATGTTGTCCGCGCCCAGGATGCCGAAATTGTGGCGGGCCGCCGCACAGAGCGCTTCGTTCCGTTCGCAGTAATGGACCTCGGCGGCCCGGGCGCTCATCGCCCAGGTGTCCACGCCCAGTCCGCCGGTCAGGTCGGCGACGCGGCCTCCCTCCGGCACGAATGCCTGCTTGTACAGCGCCGTGGCTTCGGAACTGCACTGTTCCAGGGAAAGCAGGGCGGGGCAGTCGATTTCGGGATGCGCGTGCCACGAAGGCAGTTTCTCCCGCATCTTCCGCCGGACTGCGATCATCCGGGCGGCGCGCCTTACATCGATGCCGGGCCACCGGTCGGCCGAGAGCAGCAGCCGGTCCGGGTCGTCCTCCGCGTGATCCAGCACGAAACGGATGAATTTTTCTTCGTCCATGTCTTGACAAAGATAACATTTTTACACCTTTTTTGCTATCTTTGAAGGACTAAAAGACAAAAGCTATGGCAAATTATCTCGACGTGGCCAAATCCTGGCTGAGCAACGGTTATGACGTTGAAACCCAAAGGGAAGTGTTGGAAATGATGCAGGGCGATCCGAAAATGCTTGAGGATGCGTTCTACCAGACGCTCGAGTTCGGCACCGGCGGCCTGCGCGGCGTGATGGGGGCGGGTACCAACCGGATGAACCGCTACACGGTGGCGATGGCCACGCAGGGACTTGCCAACTATCTGAAACGGAATTTCGCCGACCAGGACATCTCGGTCGTCATTTCCTACGACAGCCGCAACAACAGCCGGCTGTTCACCAAGGTCTCGGCCGACGTGCTGATGGCCAACGGCATCCGGGCCTACGTGTTCGACAACATCCGTCCTACGCCGGAACTGAGTTTTGCCATCCGTCATCTGGGCTGCAAGGCGGGCATCATGATCACGGCTTCGCACAATCCGAAGGAATACAACGGCTATAAGGTGTTCTGGGAGGACGGTGCGCAGATCATCGCGCCGCACGACAAGAACATCATCGCCGAGGTGAACAAGATCACCTCGATGGAACAGGTGCTTATCGACGAGAACAGCTATCCCGAGGGCATCGGCGCGGAGGTGGACAAGGCGTTCCTCGACAGCCAGCTTTCGCTGCTGCTCTCGCCCGAAAGCATCGCCCGTCACAGCGACATGAAGATTGCCTACACGCCGCTTCACGGAACGGGTGTCCGCCTGGTGCCGGCCGGGCTCCGGCAGGCCGGGTTCACGAACATCTACCATGTGGACGACCAGGATGTGAGCGACGGGAATTTCCCGACCGTGGTCTCGCCGAATCCCGAGGAGCCTACGGCCATGCGGATGGTGATGGAGCGGGCCGACGCCGTGGGCGCCGACATCGCGCTGGGAACGGACCCCGATGCCGACCGTGTGGGTTGTGCCATCCGCAACGACAAGGGAGAACTCGTCCTGCTGACCGGCAACCAGATCGCCACGCTGGTCACGAGCTATGCGCTGACGCGCTGGAGCGAGCTGGGCAAGCTCGACGGGAAGCAGTTTGTGGTCAAGACGATCGTGACGACCGACCTTCTGAAGAAGATCTGTGCGAAATACGGCGTCGAACTCTTCGACGTGCTGACCGGCTTCAAGTATATCGCCGACAAGCAGCATCTGTATGAAGGCAGGAAGACCTTCATCTGCGGCGGTGAGGAAAGCAACGGTTTCAACGTGGGCAGTTTCGTCCGCGACAAGGATTCGGTGATCACCTGCTGCATGCTCTGCGAGTGCGCCGCCTGGCTGGCCGACCGCGGCCAGACGCTCTACGGCTATCTGCAGGAGATCTACAAGGAATATGGCTATTTCAAGGAGAGTCTGCTTTCGGTCACGAAGAAGGGCAAGGACGGTATCGAGCAGATCCAGAAGATGATGGTGGATTTCCGCGCCAACCCGCCGAAGGCGCTGGCCGGTTCGCCGGTGGTGAAGGCCATCGACTACAACGAGCCGGAAAAGACGGGGCTTCCGAAGTCGAACGTGCTGCAGTTCTTCAGCGAAGACGGCTGCAAGGTCACGGTCCGGCCGTCGGGCACGGAACCGAAGATCAAGTTCTACTTCAGCGCCTGCGGCCCCGACGCCGACGCCCGCAACCAAGCGCTGCGCGAACAGTTCTCCGCGTAATTAAGCTTGCGGAGATATCATTGCGAAAACTTCCGAAGAATATGCCGCTTCTGCGCCTGCAATGTACGCAATTGACTATCAATAACATACGTAAACTACACCCCCTTGCGGAAAGGGGGTGTAGTTTTCATAAATAGCTAACAATCAGCTGCGTCCGTTGCAGGCCGCGGCGAATAGACCGATGATTATGGAGACCTATGAAGAAAAGATTGATTGGTTGTTCAATCAGTTTCCGTCCTATCAGAAGGTGGGGAAGGTGGCGTACAAGTCGGGGATTGAGACGATGAAGGCGTTCGACGCCGCGCTGGGGCACCCGCACCGGCGGTTCCGGAGCATCCACGTCGCAGGAACCAACGGCAAGGGCTCCACGAGCCATATGATGGCGGCAGGCCTGGCGGCCTGCGGCCTGAAGGTCGGCCTCTATACGTCGCCGCACCTGCTGGACTTCCGCGAACGGATGAAGATCGTGGAAGGCGACACCTTCCGGATGGTGCCGAAAGACTTCGTCGAAGCCTTCATCGACCGCTGGCAGCCCTTCTTCGAAGAAAACAAGCCCTCGTTCTTCGAGATCACGACCGGGATGGCCTTCGATTTCTTCGCCGACGAGCAGGTGGACATCGCCGTCATCGAGACCGGCCTGGGCGGTCGCCTCGATTCGACCAACATCATCACGCCCATCCTGAGCATCATTACCAACATCGGGCTGGAACACTGCGAGCACCTGGGCTATACCCTCGAGTCCGTCGCGGGCGAGAAGGCCGGCATCATCAAGTCCGGCGTGCCCGTCGTGGTGGGTGAGTCCGTACCCGTGACACGGGCGGTCTTCGCGGAGAAGGCCGCCGCGAACGACAGTCCGCTCACCTTCGCCGTCGAGGCGCCGCCGTGCCTGGAATTGCAGGTAGCTGACCTCGACCTGCCGGGCGACTATCAGCAGCGCAACCTGTGCACGCTCTCGGCCGCCGTCGGCGTGCTGCAGGACCTGGCGGTCCGCAGTTCCAACATCCTGCCGGAACGGCTCCGTTCCGGCTTGGATCTCGACGCATTCCGTGCGGGCGTCCGTGAGACCGCCCGCCGCACCGGCCTGCGCGGCCGCTGGGAGACCCTGCGCGAAGCCGTTCCGGCCGATCCGGCCGGCCACGTCGCCGGCCGCGCCCGGATCCTCTGCGATACCGGCCACAACGCCCACGGCCTCCGCTGGGTGGCCGAGCAGGTGGACCGCATCTCCTGCGACTACGACACGGTGTTCTTCATCCTCGGGCTGGCCCGTGAAAAGGACATCGATGCCATTGCGCCCATGTTGCCGCGCAATGTCCAGTATATCTGGACCCAGGCGTCCAGCCCCCGCGCCCTGCCCGTCTATGCCCTGGCCAACGCCATGGCCGACCACGGGCTGCCCGGCCAGCTGTCCTTCTCAGTCTCCGAGGCCCTTGCCATGGCCGACGAGAAAGCCACCGACAAGGACCTGATCTTCATCGGCGGCAGCAATTTCGTCGTCTGCGAGGTGCTGTAGAAACGGTAATTGTCCAGGCATATGAGAAAACGCATTTTTGAAATCATCGAACAGGGCAGGCCGGGCGACACGGTGAGTATCGCGTATGACATCCTGATGCTGGTGGCTATTGCCGCCAGCATCGTGCCGCTGATGTTCGCAACGGAATACCCGGTGTTCCGCATCATCGAGACGGTGACGGTTTCCCTGTTCATCATCGATTATCTGTTGCGCTGGCTGACGGCCGATTACCGTCAGGGAAAGGGATGGCGGTCGTTCGTCATCTATCCGTTCACGGGCTGGGCCATCATCGACATCCTGTCCATCCTGCCTGGACTCAGCATTCTTTCCAGGGGATTCAAGATCTTCCGGATCACCCGCCTGCTCCGCATTCTCCGGCTGTTCAAGTTCATCCGCTATTCCGAAAAGATCCGGATCCTCGGCAAGGTGGTGCGGAAGGAAAAGGGCGTGCTGCTGGGCGTGTTGTGGATAGCGGTCTTCTATGTGTTCCTTACCGCACTGATCATGTTCAATACGGAGCCCCGTATCAACCCCTTCACGGGCGACGTGACGTTCGCGAATTTCTTTGACGCGCTGTATTGGGCCACGGTCACCCTCACCACCGTGGGATATGGCGACATGATTCCCGTGACCGAGATCGGACGGTTTGTCAGTATGGTGTCTTCCCTTTTCGGGGTGGCGATCATCGCGCTTCCTTCCGGCGTCATTACCGCCAGCTACCTGGAAGAGCTTCGTAGTAAAAAGTCGGAATAACGGCTATCGGAAAAAGAATTTGCGCGTCAGGGCGATACCGATCCGGTAGGGAAGCGGTCGAAGGGCCTTGTCGGCTTCTTTCAGTTTTTCCCGGATTGGGATGCCCTGGGGACAGTGGCGTTCACATTTTCCGCAGCCGATGCATTGCGAGACGAAGGCGGGTTCCTTCGTCATCGCGACCGTCTGGGCGTATTGGAAACGCCCGGCGGATTTCGTCTCGGCGTACATCGCATTGTAGCAGCGGAACGTCCCGGGGATGTCGACACCCTGGGGACAGGGCATGCAGTACCGGCAGCCCGTGCAGCCGACCTTCTCGGTGCGCCGGATCTGTTGCCTGACCTGTTCGATCACGTCGAAATCCGCTTCCGTGAAAGCACCGGCAATCGCGTCGGACGCCGTGGCCACATTCTCTTCGACCATCGCCAGGGAGTTCATGCCCGAGAGGACGACCGTGACGCCGGCCTGGTTGTACAGCCAGCGGAACGCCCATCCGGCGGGCGACCAGCCCCTTCCGCTGCGCGCCATGATCTTCTTCGCCTCCTCGGGGAGCAGATTGACCAGTTTGCCGCCGCGGAGCGGTTCCATGATGACCACGGGGATGCCCCTGGCGACGGCCGCCTCCAGTCCCGCGACGCCGGCCTGGGTATGCTCGTCGAGGTAGTTGTACTGGATCTGGCAGAAGTCCCAGTCATAGGCTTCGAGAATCTTCAGGAAATTCGCGGTATTGCCGTGATAGGAGAATCCGATGTTGCGGATGGCGCCCGACCGCTTCTTTTCCGCGATCCATTCCTCGATGCCGAGCGCCCTGAGTTTCTCCCACTGGGCGGGATCGGTCAGCATGTGCATCAGGTAATAATCCACGTAGCCGGTCCGCAACCGGCGGAGTTGCTCGTCGAAATAGCGGTCGAGGGCCGCCCGCTTCTGGACGAGATACTGCGGAAGTTTGGTGGCGATGTGCACTTGCTCCCGGATGCCGTTTTTCTCGAGGATCTGCCCCAGCGCCGCCTCGCTGCCCGGATAGATGTAGGCGGTGTCGTAGTAATTCACGCCGGCCTCATAGGCGGCCATAATCTCCCGTTCGGCCTCGTCAATGTCGATGGATCCTCCTTTCCGGGAGAACCGCATGCACCCGAACCCCAAAATGGAAAGCGCTTCTCCGCGCCGGTCTTTTCTGTATTGCATAACCATCCGTTTATTTCAGGCTGAACCGCCAGAGTCTTGAGTGGCGGGGGCCGTCGGAAGTATTGAAGACGACGTAGGCGTAGTCGGGGGTGAGGCAGATGCCTTCGGGCTCGTCTTTCAGGTCGTTGAGGTTCCGGGAGAGGACGATCCGTTTGTCATGGAGGTCGACCAGGTGAAGCAGGAGGTCGTGTGGCGCGTAGCCGTCCGGGAGGTAGGCGTAGCGTCCGCGGACGATGCTGCCCTGCCAGATGTTGATGCCTGTGTCGAGGCGGGTGACGTCGAGCACGTCGGCGTCGGTCAGGTGGACTTCCCCGTTCGCATCTGAATCGGCCAGACGCGGCAGTCGGAACTTCTTGAGCAGTTTGTAGTCGCCGTTGCGGCCGCCGTAGGTATAGATGAAGCCGTTTTCGGCGTCGAGGCACCAGTCGATGGTGCCGGCGTAGTCGGTGCCCGTGTAGAAGATCTTCTGGACGATGCGGCTGCCCTTGAGGCTGACGTCGGTGACGTAGCAGCAGTTCTCCCCGCCGCAGGAGGCGATGTAGAGCAGCGGGAACTGAGAGCGGCGCGAGGCTTTCTCGACGCCGAAACAGGCGTTGTTGCAGTGCGAGGTGTTGCCTTCCAGCAGGTAGTTGGCGGCCATTTTTTTCTTCTTCATATCGAAGATGCAGAGGCGGCCCTTGTCGTGCAGCACGAAGGCATAGTTGCCGTACATCGCGAAACCCTGAGTGGAGCCTGTGACTTCTTCGTCTTCCGGTGTCCAGTCGGCGAAGTCGCAGACGAATTCAGGCTTGAGCGGCGGGATGCCGGATACCCTGCGGAATTCCGCGCGGGCGCGTTCCGCCTGGGCGCGGTATTCGGGGTTGGCCTGAAGGAAGGCGTAGCCGATGCAGGCGGCCGATGCGCTGGCATCGACGTCGCTCTGCCAGTGGCAGCCTGCGATGACGCGGCTTTCCCCGCTTTCCACCGCCCGGTGGAACAGGGCCTCAGCCGCGTCGGGGTTCACTTCCGTCAGGATGAGCGCGGCACTCCAGGCGCGGATGGTGTGGCCGGAAGGATAGGATCCTTCCGTGGCCAGCCACTCGTCGTCCTGCGGGAAGATGGAGCTTTCGTGGAAGCGGGCATAGGGTCGCATCCGGAAATAGTGGGCCTTCGGCCGGAAGCGGATCTGTTCGATGGTCGATACGCCGTTCACGAAGAGTTTGTAAATCTCCGGGGTGTTGATCGGATCGATCTGGAGCCCGAACGGAACGCTGTAGATGACGCGCGTGGTGTCGAGGCTCCAGATTGCGTCGCGCCTGGCCTGCGCCAGACGCACACTGTCCAGCCGCTGCGTCTTGCCCCACATATACCGCATGATGTCGTGCGTGAACGCCTCTCCGATGGTATCGGGCGGCGCCGGCAGGCAATTCACCAGGTTGGGCAGCTCATATTCCGTAAAATACAGTTGAACATCCTGCGCCCGAAGGATCGGGGCTCCGGCCAGCAGCAGGAATAGCAGCAGGAACTTTTTCATGGCAGGTTAAGCGTTGTGCAGACAAAGATACGAAATCCAGGTGATTTCGGCCACGAAACAGCCGTAAAACGTGGCCGACCGGGGTTTGAAAGCGCTGCCGGCCACGCTGGAGGCCCAAAACGTGGCCGACTGCGCTCAGCGGCGGTCGGCGGAGATACGATCTGCGTTGACGTCGTCGTATTCGCGGTGCCGGGTGAAGCGGGATTCGACGTAGGGACAGACGGGGCGGATACGCTTGCCGTTCTTGCGGGCATAGCGGGCGGCGGCGTCGACCAGGGCGCGGGCGATGCCTTTTCCCTCGTGACCGGGTTCGACGATCGTGTGGAAGACGACGAACGTCGCTCCGTCGGCCCACTCATAGGTAAGCCGGCCGACGGTTACGCCATTCTCCTGCGCCAGGAAGGCGCACTGCTCCGCATCGTTCTGGTGGACGATATCCATCTCAGTCCTCCTCAATCCGATAGCTGAGGGCCCCGGAGGGACAGCGGTCGATCTGGGCGATCAGCTCCGCCCGGCTGGCGTTTTCGGGCCGGCACCAGGGACGGGCCATCACGTTGTACACTTTCGGCAGCGTCCGCACGCAGATGCCCGTGTGCGTGCAAAGCTCCGGTTTCCAGATGACGGTGAGTCCTTCCGTCTTGTATTCTTTGACGATCATACGCGTAAATGCTTTATTTCGGTGCCGGATGGACGGCTTATTCGGCGAACACGTTCCGGACCAGCGCCACGGGCTCGCCGACGGGGGTGGCGGGGAAGATGCCGGGGCGCTCGGCCCACCAGGCGTATTCGAAGTCCTTCATCGCCTCGAGCAACGCCTCCTCCCGGGCGCCTTCCAGCCGCTGGCCGGCGGCGACGGCCTCGTCGACCGCCCGGAAGAACATCTCCCAACGCGGCTTGTAGTAGGTTCCCACCAGGCCGGCCCAGGAACGGTCGGCATAGTCGGTGAGGAGGTTGCCGCGGTCGCCCCAGCTGGTCAGAAGGTTGCGGGCGTTGCTTTCAAAATAGTCGGCCTCGGCGTCGTCGGCGCCCCAGCTGCGGGCGTCGGCGATCCATTTCCCGACGAGGAAATACGGCTGCGAAGCCAGCAGTTCGTCGAGTGTGTCGAAGGTGGCAAGCATAGCCGTGCGGCCGGCAGCCATCGCCTCCGTATCGCCCGCTTCATAGGCGGCCTTGTAGTCGGCGAACTGCTGCTCGAACCGGTTGCTCAGGTATTGTCGCGTAAGGTTGACAAGGTCGAATTCGTAGGACGGTCCGTGACCGCCGGCGGCCAGCAGGTGCGCCACCACTTCGCGCAGCTTCTCGTTCTCGTAGTTGAAGCGGACGCTGGAATGGTAGGAACTGGAACGGCCGAACGACGGGCGCAGGTTCATCAGCGGGCTGTGGCCGGGCACGGAACGCTGGATGTAGATCTCGTCGAAGAGTTCTTTCCACGCGGCCCGGGCCTCTTCGTTGTCCACGCCGGCGCGGCTCCAGGCCAGGGCGTCGGCATAGGCGCCGGGATCCTGGTGCTGCGGGAAGTCCCAGGCCTTTTCGAAGATGAACTGGTACATGAACGGGTTGCAGTCGAAGCCTTCCAGCGTGGAGCCGATGCCCTTGAAACTCGGCCCGGCTTCGGCGAAGGCGCCCTCGATGAGGTTGCCGACTTCCTGGATGTCGCCGGCCAGGAACGTATTGCCGCCGAAGTTGCCGAGATAGCACCAGATGAACGGGATGCCGTAGTAGCTCTGGGTCTTGCGCCAGACTTCCATCCGTTCGCAGTAGTAGTCGAGCAGGATCGAATGTTCGGCGGGGTAGGAAGTCAGGAAGGCCTTCACGCGTGCGTCGGAGTCCCCTTCGAACCAGTATTTGCGCTCGTTGTAGAAGAGCCAGGTCATCTGGAGCCAGGTGGCCTGCGGATCGGCCGCGGCGAGCGACGCATAGACGCCCTTGCTCACGCCGCCCAGATAGTCGGGATCCCAGCTCCTGGGAATCATCTCGTTGAAGATGTCGATGCCGTAGATATGGTCCGTGCCGTAGATTTCGGTCTCCTTCTCCAGGAACTTCTGCTGGATGACGGGGAACAAAGGATCTTCCGGGTCGAGGAACCAGGGATAGTCTTCCAGCGCGAAGCCGGCCCAGTCGCTCATCCGTTCGATCCGGGCGTCCGGATAGATGCGCTGCAGCTCCGGCGGGACGTGCCCGGCGAAGGCCGGAAGCACCGGTTTCATATTGAGTTCGCGCTCGCGGGCCACGATCTGCTTCTGCAGGGCCTCCTGGCCTTCGAGCCAGGACTTCGGCAGCGGGCCGCCCCAGCGGTCGATGTTCAGCATCCGGTGCCAGGGCAGGTGGGCCGGTCCGGTAAAATAGCTGCGGACCTCCGCATCGGAGAGCCCGAGTTCCGTCCAGACCTGGTACCAGATGGATTCCTGTCCGGTGATGGCCAGCGGCAGGTTGATGCCGTTGAGCGCCATCCAGTCGATGAAGTGCTCCCATTCCTTCCAGCCCCACCACGGCATCGTGTAGCCGTAGGTGCAGTAGTTCAGGAAGAAACGCTCCGGAACGCGGGCTTCGTGCCGGACCGGCGCCTCCACGCGCGGCAGCGTTTTGGGCATCGTGCCTTTGTCCCAGGCAAACCATCCGATGTTCACGTGGCACCAGTATTTGAGGTAGTGGTTGAGGCCCACGGCCATCGAATTGGCGTTGTTGCCGCCGATGAAGATCCTGCGGCCTTCGCTGCGGAGCGTGAAGAAGTCGGCCGTGTCGGCCGGCAGCGTCTCGAAGGTGAAATGGCGGGCAGCATCGGGAATGACACGCGCAGCCAGGTCGGAGGCCGCCTTCGCGTCCGGCGTTCCGTCGTGGTTGCGGCCGCATCCGGCCGTCAGGATAAGGGCGGTGAGAACCGAGATAGGGAATAGTATTTTCATAGGTTGTTCTTCAACAGGGATGTAGCTGTTTCAAAACCGTCTGCGCCCACGCAGCCGTGAGTGGGAGGGGCCCAAGCTTGCTTGGGAGGGATAGGACCCGCAGGGTCCGTAGTTTTGAAACAGCTACATCCCTGTTAATCTCATTATTTAAATAATTTCTCGATCTTTTCGACGATGCCGGGGTCGGAGGCGTTGCCGATCAGGCTGGGTTTGAGGTAATGGCAGGTGTGCTCTTTCTTGAAGCGGACCTCGCCGGCGCCGGTGACGTTGAGCAGGGCCACGGCGTCGCGCGGCAGCTTGCCGGCCTCGAAGGCGTTGAGCATGCCCTTGAGCGCCACGGCCGCGGCAGAGTAGATGTCGATGCCTTCCGTGTCGAGGAAGAGTTCCTGCATCGCCCGGATGTCGTCGTTGGTGGCGCATTCCACGTCGCCGCCCGCGTCGCAGAGGGCATCGTACAGACCGCCCTTGATGCTGTAGGGCGGACGCCGGTTGGAGAGCACCTTGGCGTCGATGGCCAGGGCTTTCCGGCGCGCATCGTCGTCGTCCATCGGCAGGAGCGCACGGCTGCCCGCCTTCCAGGCGTCGTACATCGGCAGGAACGGGACGTTCTGCGACGGGAAGAGCTTCATCTTGTGGCTGCCGAAACGGCCGTCGCCGATCAGGCGGAGGTTGGCCTCCCAGGCGGCGATGGTGCCGGTGCCCGATCCGATGGCCTGGAAATATGCGTCGGGGATGTACCCGATGACCTCTGCGGCCGAGAGGACGGTGGTGGCCATCCCGTCGCGGCGGGCGATGTTCTTGGCGCCGCCTTCGGCGAAGAACATCGGAGAGGTGCAGGCGGCGTCGCCCAGGGCGATGGCGTCGAAATAGTCGGTTCCCTTCGGCGAGCAGATGAGTTTCACGCAGTCGCTGAGCGGCTGTTCAAACCACAGGGCGCCGATGTTTTCCTCCGGAACGGTAAGAAGGAGGGGAATCTCATTCTCCGAGCAGACCTTGGCGAAGGCGCGGGCCGTGTTGCCGGCCGACGATACCACCAGGATGCGCTTCTCGCCTTCCGGCAGCCGGGCGCACACGCTGTAGGCCTCCGTCTCCTTGAAGGAACAGGTGGTCATCGCACCGCCTTTCTCGGGCCAGTATCCCGAAAATGCGATGTAGAGGTTGGGCAGTCCCAGCCGTGCCGCCAGCTTTTCGCTCTTGAAGGTGACCGTGGGGGCGGATCCCTTGAGCATCCGCCTGACTGGCATCCAGTCGGCGAACTTGTAGATGCCGCGGGAAGCGGGTCCGAAGGTGATCTGTTTCTTTTCGTAAACGGCGCGGATCAGCGAGGGCTCCTTGCACTGCGGGTCGGCCAGCATCCAGCCGGTGTCTTCGAAACGGCGGCCCGTGGCCACCGTCTCCAGCCCGTATCGTGTCGGTTGAAAGTCTGTCATATGATGGGTATTAATCGTTATCAAGGTTCTCTGCCAGTATTTGGGCGAAATCGGCCACGGGGACCGTGGCGTAGCGGCCGAAGGTCTTCAGGCAGAGCGGGCAGGCGGTGACGATCTGCTCGGGATTGTTGGCCGTGAGGTTGTCGAGGGCGCCCCGGGTGATGGGTTCCCGGTCTTCGTAGCGGAGCGTCAGCGATCCGACGGAGCCGCCGCAGCAGATGCTCTCCTCCCGCTCCTTGAGGGCAGGGACCAGCTGTCCTACGGCCCGCAGGGCGGTGCGGGGGGCGTCGTAGATGCCGCAGCCGCGTCCCAGGTCGCACGGGTCGTGATAGACGAGGGTCTGGTGGCTGTTCTTCACCTTCAGCCTGCCTTCCTGCAGCAGCCGGTTGAAGTACTCGGTATAGTGCATCACCTCCACGCCGATCAGGTCGTAGTGCTCCTTGAAGATGCGGTAGCAGATGGCGCAGCTCACCAGCAGGATGCGGGCACCGCTTTCTTCGATGAGCTTGCGGTTCTTTTCAATCAGCGCCCGGGCTTCGTCCTGTCGCCCGGCGAGCATCAGCGGCCGGCCGCAGCAGATGCTGCCGTCCTTGTCCATCAGTTCGAATTCCACGCCGGCGTGCCGGAGCACCTGCTGGACGGAACGGGAGATGACCGGCGTGAGCGAACTCATGCAGCCGGCATAGTAAAGCACTTTTCCTTCCGTCTCGGTCCGCGGCAGCGGCGCGACGGCATTCAGGTAGCCGAAATCGGCCGGAATCCGGTTCTGCTTGCGCTCCTGGGAAGTGCGGTAGGCGAGCCGCAGGCCGCAGGCATCCATCTGCACCTGGCACAGGGCGGCGCATTTGCCGCACATCAGGCATTTTTCGGCGATCTCGAGCGACCGCTTCCGGTTTCTGCGCTTCAGGTTGCGGACCATATAGACGGTCGCATCCTTCACGTTCTTCTTCTGTACGCCCATCGGGCAGGCGTCGATGCAGACGCCGCAGCTCGGGCAGGAATAGAGCATCGCCAGCGAGAAGCCCTTCCGCGTATGGCGCACCGGCAGGCCCGCGTTGCGCATCGGGACGAGCAGGATCTCGGCAGGAATGTGCATATAGCGGGTAAAGGGCAGCACGGTCAGGAACGTGCCCAGCGCAATCGAGTAGAGCCACCAGGCCACCGTGATGTTCTCGGGCTTGCTCATGAAGTTGTGGAGCAGCCAGTTGATCGGGACGGTCATGAAGCTGCCGCCGGCCACGCCCGCAGTGAATCCCTCGGCGATCCAGCGCAGCGGGAAGATGGCCCAGAGGCTGTAAAGCCCGATGCGGTCGGTCAGCGTGAGCTTCGTGGTGCGGCGCATCCCCACGATGCGTGAACGGAACCGCTTGACGATGGCGATGGCGATGCCGCTCAGGATGACCAGCAGGAAGAAGTCCATCAGGAAGAAGAAGAACGAACCCTGGAGGGTCGTATTCTGCTCTTCCATGAAGTAGCGGAAGAAGATGGGGTAGTACATCTTGTGCAGCCGCTCCGGGATGTAGAGGATCGTTTCGATATGGCCGATGACGATGATCATGAACCAGCCGAAGGCGATGCTCGAATGCATATAGCCCAGCACCTTGTTGCGCTTCCAGAGCTTCACGTGGAAGAGGCAGTCGCAGAAGATGTCGCGGATGTTCTTGAAGATCGTCGTCGGGGTGATGAGCGACAGGGCGAACTTGCGCCGGTCGGCGGCGTTGAGCTGGATCAGTACCTTGACCAGCGCGATGAGGCAGTACGCCAGGACGAACGTCATGCCGAAGACGAACGGCAGGACGAACGGGTCGTAAGCGGCCAGAATGCGTTCCTTCATCGTTTGTCCTCCTCCAGTTGATAGACCTTGCCGATGCTCAGGATGAGGTGCCGGGTGTTTACGCCCCGCGGGCAGACAAGCTGGCACTTGCCGCAGAGCATGCAGTGCCGGAGCAGGGGAAGGGTTTCCTTTTCGCGGCCCCGCTGGAGCGAGAGGATCACGCGACGCAGGTTCATCTCCGTGAAGACGCCTGCGCTGCAGCTGGCCGCACACGAACCGCAGGCGATGCACTTGGCCGCGTCGGGTTCACGACGGAGCAGCTCCCCGAACGCCGGAAGCCGTACGTCTTCGATCTTGAGCGTGGAACTCGGGGTCAGCCCGTAGCCGAAATCGATCATCGTTGCAGGGTTTTAAGGTAATGGTCGATGGCCAGGGCGGCGGCCGATGCCTCGCTGAGCGTCTCCGGCAGGGTCTTCGGTCCGGTAGCGGCGCCGGCGAAGAATATACCTTCCCGGGATGAAGTGAACGGGCTGACAATCAGGCTTTTCGGAAGGAAGAACCCGTCGTCGCCCGTCTGGATGTTGACCATCCGGGCCAGTTGCTGGGTGCTGGCTGCCGGCGTCATCCCGCTCATCAGCACGAGCAGGTCCGCCTTGAGTTTCATCGGCTTGCCGAAGAGCGTGTCTTCCGCCTTGACGAACAGATGGCCGTCCAGGTCTTCCGACACTTCGGAGACGCGCCCCCGCACGAAACGGATGCCGTACTCCTTCTGGGCCTTCAGGTAAAGGTCCTCGTATTTGCGCCCGAACATCCGGAGGTCCATATAGAAACAGTAGACCGTGGCGTCGGGGAACTTCTCCTTGATTTCGCAGGCCTGCTTGACGGCCGTCACGCAGCAGACTTTCGAGCATTGCCGGTTGCCGGCCTTCTCGTCGCGCGAACCTACGCAGTGGACGAATCCGATGACCTTCACGTCGTCGAACTGCGGCGCCGCGCCGCTCTTGAACCAGGCCTCCAGGTCGGCGTTCGTGATCACGCGTTCGTAGATGCCGTAGCCGTATTCTTCTTTCTTCTCGGCCTTGAACAGGTCGAAGCCGGTGGTCAGCAGGATGGCGCGCACCTGGGCCGAGAGGCCGTTCGAGAGTTTCACCACCCAGGTGTCCTTCAGGCGGTTGATCGATGCGACCTCGGTGTCGGTGAAGTATTTGATGCCGTCGAGGTCGGCGATCATCGGATCGAGGAACGTGCTGGCGTCCACCCCGTCGGGGAACAGGCGGTCCCAGCGGGCGAGATGGCCGCCGAGGACGGGTTCTTTTTCGATGAGGATGGGGGTGTAGCCCAGGTCCCGGAGTTTGCGGGAGGCTTCGATGCCGGCGGGTCCTCCGCCGATGACGACTACATTCTGGCTCATATCAGCAGCATTTGATGTTCATCGGGAATTCCGGCCGCTGCAACCGCTTGCCGTTCAATCCCTTGTATTTATCTTCGGGCTTGTAGGGGACGCCCATCTTGTCGAGCAGCGGCTCGACGGCGACCTGGTGGGTCTGCAGGCCGAGGTCCCACGGGTCGTAGCCCAGCACCAGGCCCGCCACTTCCTCGTAGGTGAAGACGGGGATGCCGTAGCCGTTCTCTCCGTAGGTCTTTCCCGTCTGTTCGGCGATGACGTACTGCCAGCGGTCCAGGAAGTAGGGGCAGCCCGGGCAGTTGGTGATGATCATGTCGGGCTTGAAGGGCTCCATGCTCTCGAACTTCTTGTGGGTGTTCGACAGGGAATAGCCGCGGTTGGCCTTTACGAGATACTGCCGGAAGCCGAAGCCGCAGCAGTGGCGCCGCTCCGGATAGTCGACGACCTCGCCGCCCCACGACTCCACCATGCCGGCCAGTACATAGGGGTATTCGGCGCCGCCCACGCCCTTGGACGGGAACATCTTCGCGTAGTGGCAGCCGATGTGCTCCACCACGCGGAGCGGCCGGCCCGTCTCGCGGTTGACCAGCCGGAACTTCGCCTGCTCGGCGATCTCGTTGCGGAACTTGTAGACCAGGTCGCTGGCGTGGGCCAGGTACTTAGGCGTCTTGAATTCGCGTTTCGTGGCTTTCCAGAGGTTCTCGCGGATCTTCGCCTCCAGCTCGGGGAATTCGCGCCAGTCTTCCATCACTTCCGTGTAGAGGCCGAAGCTCGTGATGCAGCTGCACACGTAGTTTTCGTAGCCTGCTTCCGTCATCAGGGCGAACTGCCGGGCGATGATGGTCATCACGGTTTCCTGGGGAATGGCCTCGCTGTGGTAAGCGATGCCGCCGCAGGTGGTGTGACTGGGCGTTTCGTACACATCCTTTCCGAGCCGGTTGCGGAGGATTTCCAGGAACATCTTCTCCGAGGCGGGGAAGAATGTCTGCCGGATGCAGCTCCGCACGTAGAACCAGTGGTCGGTCGGTATCTCTTTCTGGTATTCGGACCAGATTTTCTGTTTTCCCTGGTAGATCATCGTGCGTCAGTTTTCGGGGTTGAGGTGGCAGGACGAAGTCTTGGTGAAGGCCTGCGCTTCGTATTCTTCCATCGTCAGGCCCATTTCAGCGGCCTTTTCGCGGGATTTTTCCTCGACGATCTCCATCCAGCGGGTGGCGCCGGTGATGTCGAAAATGGCCTTCAGTTCGTCGAGTGACTCCTGGGGAATCTTGCGCAGGGCGCCGGGACCGACCTGGCCCAGGTGCGCGCCCAGCCGCTCGTACACGTCCTCAATGTGTTCCTTCTGCCATTTGCCCACAAGCCCGTATTCCGGATGCATCTCGTAGGCGAAGGTGAGGGGATACACGCAGTAGCCGTAGTTGAGCACATTGCCCTGGAGTGCGTGCATAAGCGGCAGTTGCTGTCGTCCCTTCTCGCTCTCCACGAAATAACCCAGTTCGATGCTGAGCGCGCGGAGCGCGACGATCACCAGGCCGGGTGCGTTCTTGCGCGGGCAGCGCGTCACACACGACATGCATTCGCCGCAGTACCAGATCACGTCGCTCTTGAGCAGTTCGAGGATGGCGTCGTCATCGCGGCTCTGGACGATGGACACGATTTTCTTAGGATTGTAGCGATAGAACTCCGCCGCCGGACAGATGGCCGTGCACGTGCCGCAGCTGATGCAGGCCTTGAGCCCTTCCCGGATGCGGTAGTCCTGTGAAAGTCGGTCGTATAGTTTTCCCATAGAAGAAGATTGCCAAATAATCAGTAAAATTACAAAAAAACTCGGATTGTCGTCTCCTTTTGTTAACTTTACAAGTTATTTGGAAGCAGTTTCCTATGCAATATGATTTCGACAAGGTGATCGACCGCCGCGGCTCCGGCGCCATCATGACCGACTGCCTGCAGGCGCGATACGGCCGGGAAGACCTCATCGCCCTGTGGATCGCGGATATGTATTTCGAGACGCCGGAACCTGTCCGGCGGGCTCTCGAACAGCGGCTTTCCCACCAGATCTACGGTTATTCCGTCGCCCCCGAAAGCTACTGGCAGTCGATTCTCGACTGGGAGCGGAAGATCCACGGCTGGACGATTCCGCGCGAACAGCTGAGCTTCATCCCCGGCATCGTGCGGGGCATCGCCTTCGTGCTGCAGTGCTTCACCCGGCCCGGCGACAAGGTGGTGGTGCAGCCGCCCGTGTATATGCCGTTTCTCAACCTGCCGCGCGCCAACGCTCGCAGGCTCGTCTATAATCCGCTTCGCTTCGACGAGGCGGCGGGCACCTACCGGATGGACCTGGAGAACCTGGAACAGGTGTGCCGGGACGAGGCGCCGAAGGTGCTGATCCTCTCCAATCCGCACAACCCGGCCGGCATCGTCTGGCCGGTGGAAGACCTCGCCCGCCTGGCTTCCATCTGCAAGCGGTACGGCGTGCTGGTGGTCTCCGACGAGATCCACGCCGACATGGCCCTGTGCGGGGCGGTCCACCATCCGTTCCCGACGGTCTCGCAGGAGGCCGCCGACATTTCCGTCACGTTCGCGGCGCCGAGCAAGACGTTCAACATCGCCGGCATCGTGAGTTCCTTCTGCGTGGTGACCCATCCGGAAATCCGGGAGAAGTTCTACGGATATCTGGAAGCCAATGAATTGAATGCGACGATGTTCCTGTCCACGGTGGCCACGGAGGCCGCTTTCACGCAGTGCGGCGCGTGGCGCAGGCAGATGCTGGACTATGTGCAGGGGAACGTCGACTTCGTGTGCAATTTCCTGCAGCAACATATCCCCGGCATCCGGGCCGTGCGTCCGCAGGCCTCGTTCCTGGTCTGGCTCGACTGCCGCGGCCTCGGCCTGGACCACGACGCCCTGATCGACCTCTTCGTCAACAAGGCCCGGCTGGCGCTCAACGACGGCGAAGCCTTCGGCCCGGGCGGCGAAGGCCATATGCGGATGAACGTGGGCGCGCCGCGGGCGATGCTCGCCGAGGCGCTCGGACGGCTGGCGGATGCGGCAAACCACTTGAAACGGTAGCAAGATGAAAAGATTCAAGGACTGGGGCCTGCTCCCCAAAGTATTGATCGCCATAGCGCTGGGCATCATCTGCTCATTTTTCTTCCCGGACTGGCTCGCGCGCTGCTTCATCACGTTCAACAGCATCTTCAGCAATTTCCTGGGGCTGGTCATCCCGATCCTGATTCTCGGCCTGATCGCGCCGGGCATCTTCGAACTCGGGAAGGGGGCGGGACGCCTGCTGCTGCTTACGGCGGCGATCGCCTACCTGTCGACCGTGCTGTCGGGCCTGTTCTCGTACGTTACGTGCCGGCTTACCTATCCCGGGCTGCTGGGCGACGCGGCGGTGTCGCTGGGCGGCATCGATATGGCGGCCAACGACCTGAAACCCTATTTCACCATCGAGATGCCCGCGGTGATGAGCGTCACCACCGCGCTGGTGCTGGCCTTCATCCTGGGCCTTGCCCTGATCAACCTGAAGGGCGATACGCTGCGCAACGCGATGCTGGAACTCCGCGAGGTCATCTTCGCCGTCATCCGCAAGGTCATCATCCCGCTGCTGCCGCTCTTCATCTTCGGCATCTTCCTGGAGATGGGCGCCGAGGGCAACGTCGGCCCGGTGCTCGGGATGTTCCTGAAGATCATCCTCATCATCTTCGTGATGCACGTCACGGTGCTGGTGCTGCAGTTCTGCATCGCCGGCGCCGTCGCCCGCAAGAACCCGTTCAAGGCGCTGGTCACGATGCTGCCCGCCTATATGACGGCGCTCGGCACGCAGTCGTCGGCGGCGACCATCCCCGTCACGCGCGCCCAGGCCATCAAGAACGGCGTCGATCCCGAAGTGGCCGACTTCGTGGTGCCGCTGTGCGCGACCATCCATATGTCGTGCAGCATCCTGAAGATCGTGGCGTGCGCCTATGCCATCTCGCTGAGCATGGGGATGGATATCAGCTTCGGCACGTATGCGGGCTTCATCCTGATGCTCGGCGTGACGATGATCGCCGCGCCCGGCGTGCCGGGCGGCGCCATCATGGCGGCCCTCGGCCTGCTCGCCTCGATGCTCGGCTTCGATGCGAACATGCAGGGCCTGATGATCGCCCTCTACATCGCAATGGATAGTTTCGGCACGGCCGGCAATGTGACCGGTGACGGTGCCATCGCTTTGATAATTAACAAGATAAAGAATAAGGAGATAGCCGGTGGAAAACCTGAAAGCAGCACTGTGCCAGCATGATATCGTCTGGGAGGATGCGCCCGCTACGATCGCGCGCATCGATGAACCCGTGCGGCGTTTCTGTGCGCTGCACCGGCCCGACCTGCTCGTCCTGCCCGAAGCCTTTTCGGTGGGCTTCACGATGAATCCGGCGGCGGCCGAGCCGGCGGACGGTTTCTCCGCCTCGTGGCTCCGCCGCATCGCTTCCGAATGTGCCGTGGCCGTGATCGCATCCGTCCCCACGTGGGTGGACGCGCCGGGCGTCGCGCCTTACCGCGTGAACCGCTGCTGGTTCATCTCGCCGGAAGGGGAGACGTACCACTACGACAAGCGTCACCTCTTCACGACGTCGGGGGAGAATCCGGCCTTCCGGCAGGGAGACCGGCGCTGCACGGTGCCGTACCGGGGCTGGAACATCGAGCTCAACGTCTGTTACGACCTGCGCTTTCCGGTCTGGAGCCGGAACGTGGACAACGGCTACGACCTGCTGGTGAACATCGCCAACTGGCCGGATTCCCGGATCGACGCGGCGCAGATCCTGCTACGCGCCCGCGCCGTGGAGAATGCCGCCTACGCGCTGTTCTGCAACCGCATCGGCAGCGACGCGCTCTGCAGCTACGACGGCAAGTCGATGATCCTCGACTATGTCGGCGGCAGCATCGCCCGCAGGCACCGGGTGGGGGGCGTGCGGTTCTATTCGGCCACGCTCCAGATGGCGCCGCTGCGCCATTATCGGGACCGGTTCCCGGTCCTGGAAGATTCCGACCGGTTTGAAATCAAGATTTAATACGCAGACAATATACGATGAAGAAAAATGCATTGAATATCGCAGCCATCCTGATCGCCCTGTTCGGCGTCGGTTTCGGCATCGGCTGCCTGATTTCCCTCCTGTCTTCGAAGGGAACGCTCGCCGACGGCGAGTACAAGGTGACGGTCTGTTCCACGACAGACGTGCACGGCGCCTATTTCGATTCATCCTACGTGGACAATCTCGCGGCCAAGACCTCGCTGGCCAATGTGGCTTCCTATCTCAAGGAGCTTCGTGCCAGCGGCGTGCAGCCGGTCCTGGTCGATGCGGGCGACAACCTGCAAGGCGACAACGCGGCCTATTATTTCAACTATGTCGCGACCGACGTGCCGCACGTGTATCCGCGGATCGCGGCGTATCTGGGCTATGACGCCATCGTCGTGGGCAACCACGACATCGAGACGGGCCACGACGTGTACGACCGGGTGGCCCGCGAGCTGACGATGCCCTATCTGGGCGCCAACGCCGCCTTCGACCGCGACGAGAACGGGAAGGCCGACATGGACGAGAATCCGAAGAACAAGGCGGTCGTCGATCCCTATTTCCAGCCGTACTGCGTGGTGGTCCGCGACGGTGTCCGGATCGCCGTTATCGGCATGACGAACGGCAACATCAAGAGCTGGCTTTCGTCGTCGATCTGGCAGGGCATCGACTTCCAGGTCATTTCCGACGTCGCCCAGCGGCTCGTCGACCAGGTCATCGAGAAAGAGAAGCCGCAGCTGGTCGTCCTGGCCGTCCATTCCGGCAGCGGCGCCGAGCAGGCCGACCGCGAGAACGAGGCGCTCTACCTGGCGTCCACCCTGCGGGGCGTGGACCTCGTGCTCAACGGCCACGACCATCGGCCGCTGGCCCGCGAGGTGGCGAACCCCGAAGGGGACGTGGTGCTGCTCAACGCCGGCACGAAAGCGATGGTGGTGGGCCAGGCCGACTTCACCCTGACCGTCAAGAACGGCAAGGTCGTCGCCAAGACGGTCGACTACAAGCTGGTGCCGATGGACAAGTATCCCGCCGATCCCGATTACGTGGCCGCTTTCAAGGACGATTTCAACGCCGTCAAGGTCTTTGCGAACCGGCCGGTCGGCCGGCTGTCGGAAGACATCTTCCTGGCCGACGCGCTCGACGGTCCGTCTTCCTACATCAACCTGGTCCAGACGGTCCAGCTCGCGGCGACGGGCGCCGACATCTCGTTTGCGGCCCCGCTCGTCAACAGCGGCGTCGTGCCCGCGGGCGTCGTGGAGTTCCAGGACCTCGTGTCGATCTACAAGTTCGAGAACCAGCTCTATACGGTGGAGATGACGGGCCGGCAGGTGAAGGACTACCTGGAGTATTCCTACGACAACTGGGTGAACCGGACGGGCCCCTCCTACAACTGGGATTCCGCCGACGGCATCGTGTATGAGGTGAGCCGCAGCGCGCCGGCAGGGGAGCGGGTGCGGATCCTGTCGATGTGCGACGGCACGCCGTTCGACCCCGATAAGACCTACAAGGTGGCGATGACGTCGTACCGGGCCAGCGGCGGCGGCGACCTGCTGCGCCTCGGCGCGAAGGTCGACCCGGCGGACCTCGTGGTCGTGGACAGGCTGAAGGACATCCGTTCGCTGATCGGCGATTACATTTCGCAGCGCGAAGAAATTGTGCCTACGGTGGCAACCAATTGGAAATTTGTAAAATAATCCGTAAATTTGTACGATTGTTTTCGTATGGAAAAAGATCTGGCATTCCGGTTGAAATCCAAGGTCGAGGAGTTGATCGCCCGCTGCGAGACGCTCGACCGGGAGAACGCTGACTTGAAGGCCCGGCTTGACCGCTACGAACGCAGCGACAATAAAAAGGAACTAAAAATAAAAGACTTAGAAAAACAGATAGAGAACTTACGATTGAAAGAAGCATTTCTTGGGACGTCCGGTGACAGGACAAAGGCCCGGCAGAAAGTGGCCAGGCTGATCAAGGAGATTGATGCTTGCGTGAGTTTGCTCGGCGAATGAAGCGATGAAACAGCGGATCACACTGAAAATTGCGGGGAAGGAGACGGAACACGTGGTGGATGCTGCGCGGGAGGAGGTGATCCGTGCCGCCGCTGACCGGATCAACAAGGAGATCGATTCGCTCCGGTTTGATTTCCGCGATCAGGACTTGAGCGATGTGCTGAGCATGCTCCTCCTCTCGGAGGAGACCAAACTCCTGGAACTGGAAGCCCGGACCAACCGGGAAACCGACAATATGCTCCGTCGTCTGGAAGAACTGGACACGAGCCTTGGTGAATATCTTAGCCGTTAGTTTTGCTCTTTGCCAAAATCAACATTTCAAACACAACCGAGCCAACTCGGCCGTCAAAGACAGGCCTGGGTGACCCTTCGGGGGATTCTATTTTCATAGGACGTTGGAAGTCTGCGACAGAACCGGAGCTCAAATCTTGACATTCAAGATTTTCGATAGACCAGGACTAACGGCTTTTTTCTTTCAATTGTAAGTATGGCGAGCCAATTATCACTCAATATATTTACAACATGTTAGCTTACATCATTACAGCGATTATTTCTGCAGGACTGGGCATACTGGGCACCATCCTCGTCAGAAACGTCATACTGAAGGGCCGCAAGGACGAGATCATCAAGGCGGCCGAGGCCGAAGGCGAGGCCATCAAGAAGGAGAAGATTTTCCAGGCAAAGGAAAAATTCCTGCAGCTCAAGAGCGAGCACGAGGCCTACATCAACGACCGCAATGCGCAGGCGCTCCAGATGGAGAACAAGCTGAAGCAGCGCGAGCTCGGCCTGAACCAGCAGAATTCCGAACTCGGCCGCAAGCAGAAGGAGGTCGAGGCCATCCGCGAGAACCTGAAGAACCAGATGGAGATCGTCGGAAAGAAGCAGGAAGAATACGAGAAGCTGCGCGGCAAGGTGATCGAGAAGCTGGAGGAGGTGGCGGGGATGACCGCCGCCGACGCGAAGAACCAGCTGGTCGAGAACATGAAGGCCGAAGCCCGTACGCAGGCGATGTCCTACGTCAACGAAGTGATGGACGAGGCGCGCCTGAACGCGGCCAAGGAGGCCAAGCGCATCGTCATCAACACCATCCAGCGTACGGCGCCGGAAACGGCCATCGAGAATGCCGTCACCGTGTTCAACATCGACAACGACGAGATCAAGGGCCGCATCATCGGCCGCGAGGGCCGCAACATCCGGGCGCTCGAGGCGGCCACCGGCGTTGAGATCGTCGTGGACGACACGCCCGAGGCCATCCTGCTTTCCTCGTTCGACCCGGTCCGCCGCGAGGTGGCGCGCCTGGCTCTCCACCAGCTCGTGGCCGACGGCCGCATCCATCCCGCCCGCATCGAGGAGGTGGTGGAGAAGGTGAGCAAGCAGCTCGACGACGAGATCATGGAGACCGGCAAGCGCACGTGCATCGACCTGGGCATCCACGGCCTGCACGTGGAACTGGTCCGGCTCATCGGCCGGATGAAGTACCGCAGCTCCTACGGCCAGAACCTGCTGCAGCATTCCCGCGAGGTGGCCAACATCTGTGCGACGATGGCTTCCGAACTCGGGCTCAACACGAAGGCGGCCAAGCGGGCCGGCCTGCTCCACGACATCGGCAAGGTGTGCGAGGAGGATCCCGAACTGCCGCACGCCCTGCTCGGCATGAAGGTGGCGGAGAAGTACAAGGAGAAGCCCGACATCTGCAACGCCATCGGCGCGCACCACGAGGAGATTGAGATGCAGACGCTCATCGCGCCGCTCGTGCTCGTTGCCGACGCCATTTCCGGCGCCCGTCCCGGCGCCCGCCGCGAGGTCATCGAGTCGTACATCAAGCGGCTCAAGGATATGGAGGGCATCGCCCTCTCGCATCCGGGCGTGACCAAGACCTACGCCATCCAGGCCGGCCGCGAGCTGCGCGTCATCGTCGGCGCGGAGAGCGTGACTGACCAGCAGTGCGAAGAACTTTCCACCGAGATCGCCCGGAAGATCCAGGATGAGATGACCTATCCGGGACAGATCAAGATCACCGTGATCCGGGAAACCCGGGCCGTAGCCTTTGCGAAGTAGCCATGGAAAAGAAGATTGACATCGAAATCAAGCCGGACGTGGCGCAGGGACACTACGCCAACCTGGCCATCATCACCCATTCCTCCAGCGAATTCATCCTCGATTTCGTCCAGAACATGCCCGGCCTGCCCAAGATGCAGGTGAACAGCCGCATCATTATGACGCCGGAGCACGTCAAGCGCCTGCTCGGCGCCCTGACCGAGAACGTCCGGAAATACGAGGGCCAGTTCGGCGAGATCAAGCTCCCGATGAACCCGATGATGATGCCGCCGCTCAAGTCCGATGCAGAAGCCTAGCCAACGAATACTAAAACCGATACTACCACGATGAGCAACTACCCGCACTACCTTGAGAGACTGGAGGCCGCGACCCGGAAATTCTGGAACAAGCCCGCTCTCAACAACATCGGAGGCGAGACCTTCGATTATGCGCAGATGGCCACCCAGATCGAGAAGTTCCACCTCGTCTTCGAGAAACTCGGCTTCAGGAAGGGCGACCGCATAGCCATCTGCGCACAGAACGGTGCCCGCTGGGGCATGGCCTATCTGGCTGTCAACACCTACGAGACGGTGATCGTGCCGATCCTGGCCGATTTCACCCCGGACAGCGTCAATCACCTGGTCAGCCATTCCGAAAGCATCGCGCTGTTCACCAACGAGGCCAAGTGGAAGAAACTCGACATCGCGCAGATGCCGCTTCTGAAGCTGGTCGTCGACGTGGACACCTGGAAGACCCTCTGGGTGGCCGATCCGACTGTCCAGGCCGTCTACGACCAGATGGAGGCGCTCTTTGCCGAAAAGCATCCGAACGGCTACGGTCCGGACGACGTGCATTTCCCGACCGACAACTGGGACGACCTGTCCACCATCAACTACACTTCCGGATCCACGGGCGACCCGAAGGGCGTGATGCTGACCTACCGCAACTTCTCGGCGAATGTCGATTACAGCCAGCGCAACGTGCCGGCCGGCGACAAGATGGTGTCGATGCTGCCGATGGCACATATGTACGGCCTGGTGATCGAGTTCATCTATCCGCTCTGCAACGGTACGTCCATCTACTGGCTGGGCAAGGCGCCCACGCCGGCCGCGCTGATGAAGGCCTTCGCCGACGTGAAGCCGTATCTGCTCATCACGGTTCCGCTTGTTATGGAGAAGATCTACAAGTCGAAGGTGAAGCCGACGCTCGAGAAACCCGCCGTGAAGTTCCTGCTGAAGGTCCCCGGCCTGAACAACATCATCTACAAGAAGGTGAAGGACGGGCTGGTGCAGGCGTTCGGCGGCAACGTGCAGGAGTTCATCATGGGCGGCGCGCCGCTCAACCCCGAGGTGGAGCGGCTCTTCAAGCGCATCAAGTTCCCGTATCTGGTGGGCTACGGCATGACGGAGGCCTGCCCGTTGCTGGCCTATGAGCACTGGACCAAGTATGTGGCCGGTTCCTGCGGCAAGGCGGTCGACTGCGCCGAAGTCCGCATCGATTCGGAGGATCCGCAGCACGTTGTCGGCGAGATCCAGGCGCGCGGCGAGAACATCATGATCGGCTACTACAAGAATCCGGAAGCCACGGCCAACGCGTTCACCGACGACGGCTGGCTGAAGACGGGCGACCTGGGCATCATCGACGCCGAGGGCAACATCTTCATCCGCGGCCGTTCGAAGAACATGATCCTGGGTCCTTCGGGGCAGAACATCTATCCCGAGGAGATCGAGGCGGTGGTCAACAACCAGAACTACGTACTGGAGACGGTCGTGGTCGAGCGCGGCGGCCAGCTGGTCGCGCTGGTCTTCCCCGACGAGCAGGCCATCGCCAAGGCGCTGCTCGATGCGGAAGCCAAGTCGAACATCCCCGAGAACATCCGTCTCGGCGCGAACCGTCAGCTTCCGGCCTACAGCCAGCTCTACAAGGTCGAACTGATGGACAAGCCCTTCGAGAAGACCCCGAAGATGTCCATCAAGCGCTTCCTGTACAAATAGTTTTTCATCCCCGGCTTGACCGGGGGGCGAGTCGGCCACGTTTCAAGGCTATTTCGTGGCCCACCCGTCGTTTTTAACAGCGTCGGCCACGGATTCCCCCGAATCCGTGGCCGACGCTCGTTATGCCCGGCTAGTGGCTGTGGGGCGGGAGGTAGCGGAGGGAGACCTTGTACTGCGGCTGGCCGTTGCGGTCGTGGTAGAAGTAGATCTCGTCGACTTCGATGCGGTCGGCCTCGTGAAGTTCGTAGAGGTCGGGGAAATGCGCCTGGAGGATGGCCATCATTTCTTCGTGGTCGGTAATGACAACGGCGTTCCGCGGCCTCATAATGCCGCAGGATGCCGTTGAAAAAAGGAGCACCAGCAGGAGGATTGCCAGCCTTTTCATCATTGATTACACCGGTTTCCCCTGGAGATACACCTGCCGGATGAAGGGCGAATGGTGGAGGTAGGGGATCTTGGTGAGAGTCCAGCCGGGCCGGGTAAGGATCAGGTCGGCGCGCTTGCCGACGGTGATCGATCCGGCGACGTCGCTGACGCCCATCGCGCAGGCGCTGTTGAGGGTCACGGCGTTGAACGCCTGGTTCGGCGTGAGCCGCATCCGGATGCAGCCGAGCGCCCAGATGAAGCGCATGTCGCCCGAAGGGGAAGATCCCGGGTTGTAGTCGGAAGCCAGGGCGACGCCCAGGCCTGCGGCGATGTAGTCCTTCGCCGGACCGTCGGGGATGCGCAGGAAGAAGGCGGAGCCGGGCAGGAAGGTCGGCATCGTCGAAGACCCGCGGAGCGCCTCGATCTCGGCCGCGCCGGTGCGCTCCAGATGGTCGACCGACAGCGCCTTGTAGCGGACGCCCGTCTGAACGCCGCCGCTGACGGCCAGCTGGTTGGCGTGGAGTTTCGGGCGCAGGCCGGCACGCAGGCCCGCCTCCAGGATCCGGGCCGTATCGTCCACCGTAAAGAAGCCTTCCTCGCAGAAGACATCCACGAAATCGGCATAGCGCGCCGCCTGCGGCATTATCCGGATGACCGCCCGGACGTATTCTTCGTGCGTGTAGCCGCGTCCCACGGCGTGGGCGCCCAGGAAGGTGGTGCGGATCAGGGCGGGGGAGACCGCCTTGATCCGGTCGATCACGCGCAGCATCTTCAGCTCGTCGGCAGGGTTGAGCCCGTAGCCGCTCTTGATCTCGATCGAGCCGGTCCCCTGCGCGACCATCTCGTCCACCCGTTCCATCGACTGGCGGAAGAGTTCTTCTTCGGAAGTCTTGTGCAGCAGGTCCGCGGAGTTGAGGATGCCGCCGCCCCGGGCTGCGATCTCCTCGTAGGAGAGGCCGTGGATCTTGTCGAGGAATTCGCCGTCGCGGCAGCCGGCATAGACGATGTGGGTGTGGCTGTCGCAGAAAGCCGGCATCAGCAGGCCGCCTTCGCAGTCGACAACATCATTGACGCGCTCCGGCAGCGGCTCCTCCGGCCCGCCGAACGCGGCGATGCGGCCGTCGTCGACCAGGAGCCAGGCATCGGAGACCGTGCCGACCTCGTCCATTTCCGCGCCTTCCTTGCGGAGGACGCCGGCGGGAAGGACGCCCGCCAGCGTGCCGATGTGCTTGAAGAGCCGCTTCATCTCGCTAGATGTATTGCTTTTCCCGCAGGAATTCCGCCGAACGGATGATCAGCGGATGCATATAGGTGTCCACGTCGATGAACGGGACCGCGGTGCGGTAGTCGGCGATCAGTTTTTCCAGCAGCGGCGAGGTGTGCGCCGGACGGCGGAACTCCAGCGCCTGGGCGGCGTTGAAGAGTTCGATCGCCAGCACGGTCTCCACGTTGTCCACGATGCGCACCAGCTTGGTGGCCGCGTTGGCGCCCATGCTCACGTGGTCTTCCTGTCCGTTGGAGGAGGGGACGGAGTCGCAGGACGCCGGCCAGCAGAGGCCCTTGTTCTGGCTCACGATGGAGGCGGCGGTGTATTGCGGGATCATGAAGCCGCTGTTGAGGCCCGGATTGGGCGCCAGGTAGCGGGGCAGGCCGCGGTAGCCGTGGATGAGCAGGTATGTGCGGCGTTCCGAGATGCTGGCCAGTTCCGACAGGGCGATGGCCATCGAGTCCATCGGGATGGCGATGGGTTCGCCGTGGAAGTTGCCGGCCGAGATCACCATGTCCTCGTCGGGGAAGACGTTGGGGTTGTCGGTGGCGGCGTTGATCTCGTTTTCGATGACCGACTGCACGTAGGCGAGGTTGTCCTTCACCGCGCCGTGCACCTGCGGGATGCAGCGGAACGAGTAGGGATCCTGCACGTGTTCCTTGGGCCGGCGGATAAGTTCGCTGCCCTCGAGCACTTCGAGGAAGCGGGCGGCCGTAGCCATCTGTCCCTTGTGGGGACGGATCTTGTGGCTGAGCGGCAGGAACGGCTCGATGCGGCCGTCGTAGGCTTCCAGCGAGATGGCGCCGATCAGGTCGGCCCACTTGGAGAGACGCTGCGCCTGGATGAGGGCCCATACGGCGTGCGCGCTCATGAACTGCGTGCCGTTGAGCAGCGCCAGGCCTTCCTTCGACTGCAGCCGGATGGGCTCCCAGCCGAATTCCTTCCAGACTTCGGCGGAAGGACGCACCTTCCCGTCGTACAGCACTTCTCCCAGGCCGATGAGCGGCAGGCTGAGGTGGGCGAGGGGCGCGAGGTCGCCGGAGGCGCCGAGCGAGCCCTGCTGGTAGACGACGGGCAGGATGTCGTGGTTGAACATGTCGATGAGCCGCTGCACGGTGACCAGCTGGGCGCCGGAGTGGCCGTAGGAGAGCGACTGCGCCTTGAGCAGGAGCATCAGCTTGACGATGGCCGGACGGACGCGTTCGCCGGTTCCGCAGGCGTGCGACATCACGAGGTTGTGCTGCAGCTGCGAAAGGTCTTCGGCGGGAATGGTCACGTTGTAGAGCGAACCGAAACCCGTGGTGATGCCGTACACGGGACGGCCGATGTCTTCCATCTTGGTGTCGAGATAGCGGCGGCATTTCTCGATGGCCGCCACGGCTTCCTGCGAGAGGGCAAGCTGCTCGCCCGTCTCGATGATCTGCCGGACCCGCTCCAGCGTCAGATGTTCGTGAGAGATATAATGCATAGTCTGTTGCTGCTTATGAAGTGTGGCATCTACATCCCTGATAATCAATCGTTTGCTTATTATCGGTTGCGTAAAATCACGCAACCGATTTTGGGTAAACAACTGTCTGTCAGCGCAATAGGTGCCACGGTGTTATTCGATTATTTCAAAACGGATTGTATCAAGGCGTCATCGGCCATATTGGGAAGGGTGACGCGGAGGCCGGGCGTGCGGGCCATCTCGCGCTCGATGGCGAAGCGGGCGCCCTCGTTGCGGGCCCAGCTGCGCCGTGCGATGCCGTTGTTCACGTCCCAGAAGAGCATCTCCCGGATGTGGCGGGCCGAATCGTCGGACCCGTCGATCACCATCCCGAAGCCACCGTTGATCACCTCGCCCCAGCCTACGCCGCCGCCGTTGTGGATCGAAACCCACGTGGCGCCGCGGAAGCCGTCGCCGATGACGTTCTGGACGGCCATGTCGGCGCAGAACTGCGAGCCGTCGTAGATGTTCGAGGTCTCGCGGAACGGCGAGTCGGTGCCGGATACGTCGTGGTGGTCGCGGCCCAGGACGACGGGACCGTGGAGTCGGCCGTCGCGGATGGCTTCGTTGAAGGCGAGCGCAATCTTCGTGCGGCCCTCGCAGTCGGCGTAAAGGATGCGGGCCTGGGAACCGACGACCAGGTGGTTGCGGCCGGCCTCGTCGATCCAGCGGATGTTGTCGCGCATCTGGCCGGCGATCTCATCGGGCGCCGTGGCCGCGATCTGGCCGAGCACCTGCATCGCGAGCTGGTCGGTCAGCGCGAGGTCCTCCGGACTTTCGCTGAGGCAGACCCAGCGGAACGGGCCGAAGCCGTAGTCGAAATACATCGGGCCCATGATGTCCTGCACGTAGCTCGGATAGCGGAAACGACCGTCGGGCAGCAGGATGTCGGCACCGGCACGGGAACTCTCCAGCAGGAATGCGTTGCCGTAGTCGAAGAAATACATACCCTTGGCCGTCAGACGGTTGATGGCGGCCACGTGGCGGCGGAGCGAAGCCTGGACCGCTTCCTTGAAGCGGGCAGGGTCGTCGGCCATCATCTTCTTGGATTCCTCCAGGCTGTAACCGGCCGGATAATAGCCGCCCGCCCAGGGGTTGTGCAGCGAGGTCTGGTCGGAGCCGAGGTCGACGGGCACACCCTCGTCGGCGAGGCGCTCCCAGAGGTCGACGACGTTGCCGACATAGGCCAGCGAGACGACTTCTTTGGCGGCCATCGCCTTGCGGATACGCGGGATGAGTTCGCCCAGGTCGTAGTGGAGTTCGTCCACCCATCCCTGGTCGTAGCGCTTCTGCGCCGCAAGTGGATTGATCTCCGCCGTGACGCTCACCACACCCGCGATGTTGCCCGCCTTGGGCTGGGCGCCGGACATGCCGCCGAGGCCGGCCGTCACGAAGAGCATCCCGCCGCGGTCGTCGGTGTTCGCGGCGCCGCGCTTGCGGAGCTGCTTGCGGGCGGCGTTCATCACGGTGATCGTCGTGCCGTGGACGATGCCCTGGGGGCCGATGTACATATAGCTTCCGGCGGTCATCTGCCCGTACTGGCTGACGCCCATTGCGTTCATCCGTTCCCAGTCGTCGGGCTTGGAGTAGTTCGGAATGACCATGCCGTTGGTGACGATCACGCGCGGGGCGTCCTTATGGCTGGGGAACAGGCCGAGGGGATGGCCGGAGTACATTACGAGCGTTTGCTCGTCCGTCATCGTGGCGAGGTACTGCATCACGAGCCGGTACTGGGCCCAGTTCTGGAAGATGGCGCCGTTGCCGCCGTAGATGATGAGCTCGTGGGGATGCTGGGCGACGCGCGGGTCCAGGTTGTTCTGGATCATCGCCATGATGCCCGCAGCCTGCCGCGACCTGGCCGGATATTCTTCCACCGGTCGGGCGTACATCTCGTAAGACGGGCGGAACCGGTACATATAGATGCGGCCGTAGGCCTTCAGTTCCGCGGCGAATTCCTTCGCCAGCACCGCGTGGTGCCGCGCGGGAAAATAGCGCAGCGCGTTCTTCAGCGCCAGGACCTTCTGCTCGGGCGTAAGGATGTCCTTGCGCTTCGGCGCGTGGTTGATCTCTTTGTCGTAAGGCCTGGCCTCCGGCAACTCCGCCGGGATTCCTGCCAGTATTTCTTCC
This sequence comes from uncultured Bacteroidales bacterium, assembly GCA_947306365.1. Taxonomy (GTDB): domain Bacteria; phylum Bacteroidota; class Bacteroidia; order Bacteroidales; family UBA932; genus Cacconaster. The sequence goes on along the minus strand of CAMZGD010000006.1, from coordinate 60,751 downwards.
TGAAATGCGTTCATGGCTGCTTATCCGTTGATATGGCCGTTGACGGCTTCGATGACTTGGGCTTCCAGGGCTTCCGCCTCCTTGAGGATGGCGGCGGCACGGGCGATCAGCGGCTCGGCCGGGGTCTTGTCTTTCAGGCCGGATGCGTTGATGCGGACGTTGAGCTCGGCGCCGCGGCAGGCGGCACGGGCGGCGAGGGCGGCGACGCCGGCGTCCGATGCGGAGGCCGGATTGCCCTTGCGGGCCATCTCGAGGGCCAGCGGCAGCGTCTTGAGCGAAGCCTCCATCGTCTTGAGCGGCACGGATGCGGCGTAAAGCGTGGCTTCCTCGATGGCGGCAGCCCGGGCGGCCTTTTCCTCATCGGTTCCCTTCGGCATGCCGAAGCAGGCCATGATGCGGTCGAAGGCGGCGGTATCCTCGTCCACGAGGTCGAGCAGTTCCTGCATCAGGGCCTGACCCTGTTCCGCCACGTCGGAGAATTCCTTCCAGCGGTCGTCCCAGCCGCGTTTGTGCGACGACAGGTTGGCGACCATCGTGCCGAGTGCGGCGGCAAGGGCGCCCATATAGGCGGAGATCGATCCGCCGCCCGGAGCGGGCGATTCGGAGGCGGTCTCGCGGGCAAAGCCCTCGGCCGTCATCCGCACGAGGCGGTGCTTCTTCGCCTCTTCGGCTTCGTCCTGCATCAGGAATTCGATGACTTTCTCTTTCGGGTCGAACGGCTTGAGGTCGTCGAGCGACATCGACTTGACCGCGATCTTGAGGATTTCGCTTTCGTCGATGCCGAGCGAACGCTGCTGGCGGGCCAGGTAGAACCGGCCGGCTTCGAGCAGCACCTTCTTCGGCACGAGGCCGACGATCTCGGCGCCGGTCACGCGCAGGCCGCGTGCCGCGGCCGCGCGCGTTACCTCTTCGTAGGCGACGTGGAGCGGCGTGGCGTCGATGTCGGTGATGTTCATCGACACTTGGGCGATGCCGTATTCGTCGATGTACCAGCCGATGGCCTTGCAGCCCTTCAGCGTGCCGGGGATCCAGATCTGCTCGCCGTTCTCGTCCTTGAGCAGCTTGCCGGTGAGGGAACCGCCCTCGCGGGCCTTGCGGCCCTTCTCGCGCACGTCGAAGGCGACGGCCATCGCCCGGCGGGTGGAGGTGGTGTTGAGGTTGTAGTTCACCGCCACCAGGAAATTGCGGGCGCCGACGTTCGTCGCGCCGCAGCGGGCCACGGTGTCGTTGTAGGCGTCGGGGCTGAAGTCGGGACGGCGGTCGGGGTCGGCGATCTTCTCGGGCAGCGCCTCGTATTCGCCGGCGCGGCAGACCGCCAGGTTCTTGCGCTCCGGCTTGAAGGCGGCCGCCTCATAGCAGTAGCACGGGATGCCCAGTTCAACGAAAAGGCGCTTCGCCAGCTGTCTTGCCAGGGAAGCGCATTCTTCGAGCGTGATGCCTGCCACGGGGATGAGCGGAAGCACGTCCGTCGCACCCGAGCGGGGATGGGCGCCGTGGTGATGTCGCATGTCGATGAGCTCCTGCGCCCGGGCCGCGCCGCGGAACGCGGCTTCGCACACGGCTTCCGGTTCGCCCACGAAGGTCACGACGGTACGGTTGGTGGCCTCGCCCGGATCCACGTCGAGCACCTTCACCTCCCCGACGGAGGCGATGGCGGCGACGATGCTGTCAATTACGGATTTATCGCGTCCCTCGCTGTAGTTGGGGACGCACTCGACGATTTGTTTCATATTGTTGCTGTTATCTCGTTTTGACGTATGATTTGTTTGAATTTTCAAAGGTAGGCATAAAAGATTGAACTTCTACAAAAAAACGGGATTTCGTCCGTCTACTGCAGGAACCCGGCGAAATAGCCCGGGAAGAACACGTTCGTGATGAGGTAGCCCACGATGGACGACACCGACACGCAGATCAGTCCCGGCAGCATGAAACTGTGGTTGAGCAGGTACTTGCCGATGCGGGTGGTGCCGGAGCGGTCGAAGTTGACCGTGGCGATATCCGACGGATAGTTCGGGATGAAGAAGTAGCCGTACACGCTTGGGAGCACGCCGAGCAGCACCGGTCCGGCGATGCCCAGATGGTAGGCCAGCGGCAGCATGGCGACCACCACGGCGCCCTGCGAATTGATGAGCACCGAGACGATGAAGAACACGAAGGCGATGGCCCACGGGTAGTTGGCCACAATGTTGCCGAGCATCTGCTCCATCTGTTCCAGATAGTTGCTGAAGTAGGTGTCGGCCAGCCAGGCGATGCCGTAGATGGCCACCACGGCCACCATTCCGGACTGCCACACGGCGCCGGCCACCGCCTTCTTGGGCGAGGCCTTGCAGAACATGATGTTGCAGGCGGCCGCCACCAGCATGATGATCTGGATGCAGATGTTCATCTTCGGCAGTTCGATGGCCTGGGCGATGGTCTTCCCGTCGGCCGTATGGATCATCTGGCAGAAAGCGAACGCGACGATGACCAGCAGGGCGCCCAGGAACACGAACACGGAGGCCTTGGCTTCCCGGGTGATGACCTTGTCGAGCGTCGTGGCGGAGTTGCCGTACATATAGGCGTACTGTTCCGGGTCGGCCTTCCTGCGGAGGAATTCGGGATCCTTGTCGAGGTCCTTGCCGCGCCGGTAGGAGGCGAGGGCCGCGCACATCAGGCCGCAGAGGCAGGCAGGGATGGTGACCATCAGCACCTGCGGGATCGTGACCATATAGCCGTTGGCGTTGGAGATCGTGACGAAGGCCACGACGGCGGCTGCGATGGGCGAGCAGGTGATGCCCACCTGCGAGGCGATCGAAGCCACGGCGCAGGGCCGCTCGGGACGGATGTTCTTCTTCAAGGCGATGTCGCAGATGATCGGCATCACCGTATAGACCACGTGGCCGGTACCCACCAGGACCGTAAGGAAGAACGTCACCAGCGGGCCGAGGAAAGTGATGTGCTCCGGATGCTTGCGGAGCATCTTCTCGGCGATCTGGATCATCCAGTCCATGCCGCCGGAGGCCTGCAGCGTGCCGGCGCAGGTGACGGCGGCGATGATGATGTAGATGACGTCGGTGGGCGGCGTGCCCGGCTTGAGTCCGAAGCCGAAGACGAGGATGGCGAGGCCGATGCCCGAGATGGCGCCGAGCGCCAGTGAACCGTAGCGGGAACCTACGTACAGAGCCGCAAGGACGATCAGCAGCTCGATGATCATGGTAAAAGTCATAGGTCAGTCAGGTCAAAGCATTATTCTTCAAAGTTACGCATTTCTTTTGAATATCCGTGAAAGTATGTAACTTCGCAAGACTGAACTTTCGGCGATGGCAGTGCGTGAAAAAGAACTGACAAGGGTCACCCTGGTGGGCAGCCTCGGCAATCTTACGCTGATGGCTTTCAAGTTCGTGGCCGGCATCGTGGGGCACAGCGCCGCGATGATGGCGGATGCCGTGCATTCGCTGTCGGACTTCCTGACCGACCTGATCGTAATCGTCTTCATCCGGATCGGAGCGAAGCCGCAGGATGCGTCGCACGACTACGGGCACGGGAAGTTCGAAACCCTGGCAACACTGTTCGTCGCACTCGCCCTGGTGGGCGCGGCCATCGGCATCATCGTCTCCGGCGCGGTGAAGATCGCGCGCTGGCTGCAGGGGGAGACCCTCACGATGCCGGGCCGGCTGGCCCTGTGGGCGGCGCTCGTGTCGATCGTCGTCAAGGAAGTGCTGTACCGCTATACCGTGGCAAAAGGCAAGGCGCTGGACTCTCCCGCCGTGGTGGCGAACGCCTGGCATCACCGGAGCGACGCGCTGTCGTCCATCGGCGCCGCCGTCGGCATCGGCGGGGCGCTGCTCCTTGGACAGCGCTGGGCCGTGCTCGATCCGCTCGCATCGGTCGTGGTGGGCGCCCTGCTGGTGAAAGTGGCCTGGGACCTGCTGAAGGGGAGCGCCGGGGAGCTGACGGACGGCTCGCTTCCGGACGACACGGAACGGGAGATCGAATCGATCATCCGGTCGTTCCCGGAGATTGCCGAGCCGCACAACCTCCGCACCCGGCGGATCGGAAACCGGATCGCCATCGAGGCGCACGTCCGGCTCGACGGCGAAATGTCCCTCGAGGCGGCACACGACATCGTGACCGCCGTCGAATACAAACTCAAGGACCGTTTCGGCCCCGCCACCCTCGTCACCATCCACATGGAGCCTAGGTAGGCGCATTTTGTCCGGAATGCTTGTCAGGTGCAGATGATGACCGATCCTTCTTTTGTCACGTCAGGATCGTAGACTTATTGTGGGTCCTGTCGTGACGTGATTTTGGCCGGAGACCCCTATTTTTATGCCACGGCAGGATTGACAATCTGCCCAGCGTCCTGTCGTGACAAAAGAATAGCGCGGATGCGTTAAGCTTTGAGCAGTTCCTTGTCACAATAGCTTCTCATCTGCGCAAAGGACGGAGTGTCGCCGAAAAGGATTTCGTCGAGGTCGCGCTTCATTGCAACGTTTGCGATCTGGCCGCCGGAGAAGGGATAGGTGTCGGAAAGTATGGCTGCTTCCATTTTCGAGAGTTCGGGAATCAGGGACATCCATATTTTTTCCCTGACATTGGCCCCGGGCTGTTCGAATTTGACTTTATACAGGAACCGGCGCTCGAAGGCTGGATCGAGGTTCTCCGCCAGGTTTGTCGTCGCTATCAAGATTCCTTCAAAATCTTCTAACTCCTGGAGCAGGATGTTCTGGACTCGGTTTGCAATCTTGTCGATGGCCTGTCTCAGCACATCTCCTCGTTTGCTTAAGATCGCATCCGCCTCATTGAACAGAAGAATAGGGGCAACGGGAGACAGGCAATATAAATACCTATATGCATTGAACATTTCACGGTAGTTCTTCTCAGTATCGCCGGTAAAGGAACTGTGTAGTTTGGAAACGTCAGCCATTATGATGTCTCGTCCTGTTTCTCTGGCCAGCTGTTTCACCAGTTCGGTTTTTCCTGTGCCGGGTGTTCCATAGAATAGGAATGTCGCAGCCGCTTTCCGCCCACGATTGGACAATCTGTCCATAACCGAATTGTAGACATCTGGTTTAAGAAGGTGAAACGATCGTTTAATATCTTCCTTATTATTCTCGTCGAAATAGAGTTGTTTTTGTTGAATCGTACTTGAGGGAATGATTTCCGCCTGCCTTGCGATGTCCCCCAAGGACACTAGTCCTCGATGCCCAAAGAAGAGCAGCCTAAGCGCTTTTGGTGTGATATAGAACCGGTCGATCCTGTTCGCGTTTTTTTCAGGAGCGTTCGTATGAGCAACATCATACCGTAAAACGCCTCTCTTTAATAGGCCGTCGATTCCTTTGAGTATTACTCCGTATTCTGGGTGTTTTGAGAACCTGGTGTACTGCAGCGGTTCCAGCCCATCCCAGAAAATATCGTCGATAAGCATTAAGAGACATAGGTTTTCGGACACGGAATACTTGTCTACGCCTAGTTTCTTCAACCCAAGTACGAACGGAAGCTCGCTTTCCCAGGAAGCAATCTCCGTTATGGCAGAGGCGGCTGCAGAAGCGTCGATCTCTTTATCGACGAATTGCTCATAATGTTTGTCCGTGACGCTCTTGATATCTTGAATGGTGAAACCCATAATCGTGTGTGTTTTGATTTGCTGGCAAAGGTAGGATAGTGCTATGATTGCAGGAAATCTTGGCAAGGCTTGCAGGGATTTTCAGGAGGGATACTAAGTGGATAGCTTTGCGACAAAATCGACAATGAAATGAATGGAAAAGATTCTTTTAACAAGCTGCCCAAGCATATGAAAATGATGCTATATATTCTGTACAAGAACGGAATGTGGCCGGAGAATGAGAAAACAAGCACGAGGGGGCGGAGTCTGGATGATCCCATCGTTATCAATTTTGCCGAGGAGTATGTACGGATGGAGTATCTGGTGGCTCAGTTCCTGCTGCATCCCAAGCAATATAAATTCATGATGCAGTCCCTACTGGAAAAGAATGATCATTATGTAGATGTGTTGTTGTATCATATGACGGAAGAAGACGGAACGATACACGATGTTCAACTCTATTTCGACATTACTGTGGGATATAATGCTCTACGCAAAGGGTTGTAATTCTTGTCTCCTCAATGGGAAATGCTTAACTTAGCAATCTGAAATCAAGGAGGTTCCTATGCTGCAAGTATTCAACCAGTATGAAATGATCTACGCAGAATTACCGTTCGAAGTAGAAATAAGCCAAGTTGTCTTCATCGATAACGGTTCGTGCCATGAGTTGAACGACTTTGTCAAAAGTAACCTCCCTGCGCTCAAGCACATCTTTCGCCATCGCAAGCTGGAGTTTTGCTATATGCCGGCTATGTTCGACGATGTGATGGAATTGGAGGGGAAGATTCTCTACCGTATGCCCTGGCTCAAAGAAGTCGACTACGAGAAGATTCTCAAACTTAGGGCTATTCAGAGCGAAGAAATTGAAAGCGTAGTCCACGGTCACTCTACGGATGCAGAAGTTGTGATCCGAGAACAAGATGAGAAGGTTCTGATCAAGATCGACGTCAGCAGACCCGAACTGTACATGGAGCAGTTCCAGCACATTGCCCGTAGGTATGGAGATAAAATCAGCCATGCGCTCTATTCAGAGCAGAGCTCCGATCCGGATATTATCAATCTCTTTTTCACCTTGATGGAGAAGAAGCCCAAGGGCGTTGTTCGAGAAGCGATTGAGAAGGCGTTGGTTGATGAAGATGTGCTCAGCCGTGTTGTAATCAAGAAGAATTGTAATGTGTTCCTTCCGGAATATAACCGTATGATAAAGATGCGGCCGATGGAGAAAACACTTTTCTTCTTTTATCTGCGGCATCCTGAAGGAATTGCATTCAAGGACTTGATCGACTACCGGTCAGAGATATACCATATCTATGGGCACTTGACGAACCAAAGTGATCTTGAAAGAATCGGTGCGTCAGTAGACCGGTTGTTCGAATTGGATTCCAACGCAATCAACGAGCATCGTTCTCGACTGAAGAGTGCCTTTGAACGAGAGTTTGACAGCGCATTGGCCCAGCAATACTACATCACGGGAAAGAAGGGTGAAACGATGAATATCACCCTGCCCCGGGAATTGGTGTCTTGGGAGATTCAGTTCTAATTTCTGCAAGACTTGCGAAGAGAACAATCGGCCAATCGGCTCAAAATTCGGTTTATTTTCTTGTTTACGGCTCAAATCTTTGCGGAATGAGCCGTTTATTTCGTAAATTTGAGCCGAAAACGATAATGATATGACCAGAGAAAACGAAATACTCCAGTATCTTCACTACCACCCCGGCTCTTCCAGAAGTGAGATTGAAGCGGGAATGAACCTTACAGAAAGTCCCGCTACCGTCAAGAGAATACTTGCCTCTTTGGTGGATTCCGGATCGGCTGTTGTGGAGGGCCGGGGCCGGGCAACGCGGTACAGCGTTTCACCGCAGGCACAGGTGACGATGGAGTTGGATATTGATACTTACTACCAAAAGGAGACGGATGAACGAGAAGTGCAGACATCGTTCAACTTCGAGCTTATCAACGACATTCTTCCCAAAGTGGAATTATTTACAGTAGAGGAGAAAGAACGCTTAAACGGCCTGCAGGCCCAGTTCACCCATAATCTGGTGGGTATTACGCCAACGGAGTACCGTAAAGAGATGGAGCGCCTTGGAATTGACCTCAGTTGGAAGTCTTCCCAAATAGAAGGAAACACCTATTCGCTGTTGGAGACGGAGAAACTCCTGAAGGAAAAACAAACTGCTTCCGGTAAGACCAGGGAAGAAGCGGTGATGCTCCTCAATCATAAAGATGCGCTGGACTTCATTCTGGATATGCCAGCGTATTTGGAAGAGATTTCTGTCCGTCGCATCGAAGAGCTTCATAGTATCCTGGTCAAGGATTTAGGCGTTGACGCAGGAATCCGCCAGCGCCGTGTCGGCATCACCGGCACGAACTATCGCCCTCTTGACAACGAGCACCAGATTCTGGAAGCTTTGGAAGATACTTGTCGACTTGTCAATGGCAGAAAGAATGTTTTTGAGAAAGCACTGCTGACGCTGGTCCTGCTCTCCTATATACAGGCCTTCACTGACGGTAACAAGCGAACAGCCCGCATTACCAGCAATGCGATACTCATCGCATACAAGTATTGCCCGATTTCCTTCCGTACAGTCGATTCTGTCGATTACAAGAAAGCAATGCTCATCTTCTACGAGCAGAACAATATTTCTGCCTTCAAGAAGATTTTTATCGATCAATTCGCTTTCGCTGTGAATACTTACTTTTAATGTGAGTTATCTCTTTCCCGGCATTCTGCGCGTCATGACGTAATGCCTGCAAGCCTTGCAGGAATTGTAGACAATAGGGGATGAACAGTATCTTTGCGTGCGAAAAAGAAAATGAGAGAACACTGTCGATGCACTTTTCTATCGAATTTTTGAAAGCGCAGTCTCGCAGATTAAAGGCGGCCGTCGAAAGACGAAAGATGAATACTTTTAAGCAATTATGCTGCCGTTTTAGAGTTATTGGAAATGCGGGGGCTTGCCACGGCTTGCCCACTTAGTCCATCCAGTAACTCTTTTTTTGTTGTTCCGGCTAGCCCAGACACTACTATATCCTGACTTCTAGCCGTTTTTCCGTTTCTCAATCTTCTTTGGCTCGGTTACTTTGCGGAAGATTGCTACTCCTCCTCCGCCTCCTCCACCTGGCTTGTCGTTGTCGTCTGCAACTCCACCGGCAGGTTGTTGTGTATCTCCACCGCCTTGTTCAGTATCTCCGGCTCCGTCGGATTCTCCTGACCGATCCACAATCCAAGATCTATCATCGCGTCCTCGCTCTTTTGGAGAAGAAGCATTATTGCGATTATTGAATCTTCTTGCACGCCCTGGCTGCATAATATAGCCAACAGCGCCTGCTGTGTCTTTGTAAGTTCCATCTATCGTTATTGTTTATCAAACGATGAGTATGCCAACAGTTCCGGCGGGTTGATGCAACATTCTGCCTTCCCCTTGACGTCCTGAACGACTCCGGACATCGAGCCGCTTCCTCATCGTATAGCCACGGTATCGATGGCAGGGGTCTTTTCAGTTGGCAGTCAACAAGTGATACACGTGGGGTTATAAGTGTCCCTACCTTGGGAAATGCACTAACCGAGTGCAAAAGTACAGAGAGGATAATCCGTATACAAATCCCTGCAAGGCTTGCAGAGATTTGGGAGCAAAATAACGGCCGTTTATCTTTGCAATAAGTCTCTTTGCGACTGTTGCGCCTTATAGTTATGAAGATAGAAGAAGAAATATTGCAGAAGCTTATGGACATCGAGAAAAGATATGAGGTCCGTGTTCTGCTGGCCGTTGAATCGGGCAGCAGGGCTTGGGGTTTTGCTTCTCCGGATAGCGATTATGATGTGAGGTTTATTTATGTTCATAAAAGGGATTGGTACTTGTCTTTACTAGAAGGCCGGGACGTCATTGAAGAACTTGATCCAGAGGGCATCCTTGATGTATCGGGATGGGATCTTAAGAAGGCACTCACTTTGATGGGACGATGCAACTGTTCATTTGTTGAGTGGCTGGGGTCACCGATCATATACTACAAAGAAGAGAACTTCTTCCGGGAAATAGTCGTGCTCAAAGAACTGTACTTTCGCAAGGTTTCTGCCGTCAATCACTACTACCATATGGCAATGAACCATGATAAACGGTACTTGGAAAAGCGAGGATGCGAACTCAAACGATTTATGTATCATATCCGTGGTTTGTTAGCGGCGAAGTGGGCGATGGATAAGGGAACATATCCGCCGGTTCCATTCATGGAACTCGTTGAGGCAGAGGTGAGTGATGACTCTATCCAAAGAGAGTTGAGAGAATTGGTCCGACTCAAAAGTCAGAGCAAGGAACACGATAAGAGTATTGTAAATGATAGGCTTATTGCGTACGCATCCGAGACCGCGGATAAGATTGCGGCACAACTGGGAAGTTTCCCGGCAGACAAGTTCGCAGACTTTAATAGATTAGACAATTTCTTCCTTAGGGAGATAGAAAAAACAAACAATTGAAATAATGGCAGATTTGAAAATATATTGTGAAGGGATTGAAGGCGAAGCGCTGAAGCAGATCCAGTCGCTGGCGGAGTTTGAGGCCTACAAGGACGCGAAGGTCCGCATCATGCCGGATGCGCACGCGGGTGCGGGCTGTACGATCGGCACGACGATGACGCTGACGGACAAGGTGACGCCGAATCTGGTGGGCGTGGACATCGGATGCGGAATGATTGTGGCTGAGCTGGGCAAGGTGTTCGTTGATCCGCAGAAGCTGGAGCACCTGATCGAGAAGGACATCCCTTCCGGGATGAACGTCCGTGAAAATGCCATCGAAGAGACCGCCGAAGGCCTCGCCCTGGTGGATGCGCTGCGCAGTCCGCACGGAAAGCGTGAGTACAACGCCCTCTCCGTGGGCACCTTGGGCGGCGGCAACCACTTTATAGAACTTGACGAAGATGAAGATGGCAATATGTACCTCGTGGTCCACTCCGGCTCCCGCAACCTTGGGAAGAAGGTCTGCGAATACTATCAGCACCTGGCCGAGAAGGAACGCTACTACTCGGGCCAGGGCGTAGTGGCGGAACTGATTGCCCGGCTGAAAGCCGAAGGCCGTGCACGGGATATCCAGACGGAGCTGAAAAAACTGGGTAGCAAGCCCGGGCCGAAAGATCCGCTGGCCTATCTCGATGGCAAGTCGTTCGAGGACTATATCCACGATATGGGGCTCTGCCAGCGGTTCGCCGAACTGAACCGCAAGGCGATGATCCGCGTCATCACCGAAGGAATGGGGCTCAAGCCGAAGGTCGTGTGGCAGACCATCCACAACTACATCGACATCGAGAACATGATTCTCCGCAAAGGAGCCATCTCCGCAAGGGCAGGGGAGCGGGTCCTCATCCCGATGAATATGAGAGACGGCTCCCTGATCTGCATCGGCAAGGGCAACCCCGACTGGAACTATTCCGCCCCGCACGGTGCCGGCCGACTGATGTCCCGCGCCGATGCCTTCAAGCGAATTCAGATGGAAGACTTCCAGAACGACATGGACGGCATCGCCTCCTGGTCGGTCTGCGACTCCACCAAAGACGAAGCTCCCGGTGCCTACAAGCCGATGGAGTCCATCCTGGCACAGATTGGACCTACTGTGGAGGTGGAAAGGATCATCAAGCCGGTGTACAACTACAAGGCACACTAGGAACCATAATGAAGAACCGGCACATCCGGCGAGTCTCCGAAAAAAAGAGCATTACCCTGAATTTCAGAATAATGCTCTGTAAGGTGATCGCTCTTTCTCAAGGAGCTCGCGATTAGTATGTCACAAAGATAATACACAAATCGACCAAACCCAAAGAATATTCTATTATTCTTTCAAAATGTCGATGGGCAGGGGAGATGTATGTCCATAATGCTAATACTCGCCCCAGGAGTCGCCCCAATCCTGATCCTGTTCTTCTTCCCAATCATCGTCGCGGGTAATATCCTCCGTTTCGTGATCGACGGTCCAATGCGTGTCGCCTGGATAATTGTCATCGCTATAATTGTCGCGAACCACGCTGGCGCAGATTACGCTCGCCTGACTGACTTCGATGACCATTATGACGGGTACTCCATACAGCCGTTTTTCTATTTGTTTCATAGTCTTTTATGCATTGAAGCCCGGGGGGGGGGGTATTTCTATCTTCTTTTAGGTGACCACTCGTGAAGACAATACTTCTTATACCAAAGGCGCTTCTCTGGGGTATCGAACAGGTCGTATTCGCTGATGATGCATCCGGTGTAGAGGTCTTGGGCCATCTCTTCTATGACATCCAACAGTTCCAGCCGTTCCGTGTAATGTGCCGGAATCGCAGTACGTCCGAGTAAGCAACCGATGATGTTGCCGCATATTGCCCCTGTGGAGTCACTGTCCCCGGAGTGGTTAACTGCTGAGATTACGGCATCTTCGAAGCTTTCAGCGTGTTTGACGGCGCAATAGACGGCGATGGCCAGCGCTTCATGGCCCGTCCAACCCTCTCCGATTGATGCGATGGCTTTTTGGTCGGGAGTATCAGAGCATGAAAGATCAAGTGCTTGGCGAATCAGCTTTCGCATTATTGCCACGTGCTTTGGCCATAGCTCTCCATACGGCTTGTCGTCATCGTCTTGACAAAGAGTATGTGGCAAAACTTCTATAGCGTCTTGAACTATTGCAACGAAATCATCTCTAGTGTGGGCATCCCGGCTCTGAATTGACATAAGTAAATGATTGAGCACAGCGGAAGGAATGAAACCAAGTGGATGCTTATGCGTGATACAGGCAGCACTTGCAGCTACGTCATCAACAAATAGCGTATCATCCTTGGTGCTATCGAATCGAGAGTATCCGTGAATATACGAAATAAGTGCAATGGGTGCCGTGCGCATTACGCCGCCACAGCCGCAACTGGTATTGTCGACCTGTTTACCATTCTCTATTGCTTTCAGAGCAGATAGACAGGTCCCTCCTGGGGCACGTCTAGAATAGAGTTCAGGGACATCCATTAGCCAGGAATCAATACGAGTGTCTTGTTTTTTGGAGCTCCATTCTTGCGTATGGAGCCAATCAAGATATGTAAACCGGCAATAACCGTCGATGCGCCCCATCACTCCCCGCATACGACCACGCGTCATTCCAAGCAATACGCCGGCGGCGGTGAATAGCGACATCTGCGTGTCATCGGATATCTGCGCCAGGCCGCGCTCATCAAGTTCGAAGCGAGTGATGCCGCGTTGGCCGTAGCGGTTGGCGATCGCAGGCCAAGTTTTGAACTCAACGGGATAGCCCAGAGCGTCGCCGACGGCTCCTCCTACAATACATCCAAAAACACGATCTTGTTTCGGGGGAAGGACTTTGTCCATAACTGTATCAGTTGATTGGACAAGGGCTATTCGTCTCCCTGAATGAAGAACTTATCGTTCATTGCGTGGTCATTATTCGCACGCTCCACGAAGAGATCCATATTCTTCGTCACGAAGGTGTTCCATATCTCGTCGAGATGTTTGGCCTGCCCGTCGGTGAGGATAAGGCCGGAATGACCCTTTGCCCACTCGAAGTCGGGGATTTCTGCCTCGAGCGTGCGCATATCAAGGATAGGAAGCGCATCGGGATTAATCATGATGCGCGGCATAAAGTCAACGTAATAAGTGGGGCGACCGTTACCGCTCCAATCTGCACCCTGATAAGGGTCGGATGTAATAACTCCGCAGCCGACAATGCCTTTAGCACCATATCCGAGTTTTACCCAGTAGAAGCGGTCTCCCTTTTTGATTTTATCAAAATCCCAGACGCTCCAGTTATAATCGAATTCATCGTTTTCTGCGGCATTGCAGAGGTCCTCGAGATAACGCATCATCTCATATGAAGAGAAACCAGGATTCCATTTGAAGATTACAGTTGCCATATTACGTGTCTTTTATGTGATTGTTACAAAGTTAGGATTTATTCTTGATTTTTGTTCGCGTTTCTCGCAATGCCGACGGAGATGTCTACCTGGCGTTCAGGATATTCCTCTCTTGAGAGGCGGGAGATGCGGATGTCGATAGCTTCTTCCCAGCCCATCTCAATAAAGTGTCTGAGAGTTTCGTTCTTTTCTTTGGGCACAAAGCCAAGCTTGTTGTCTCCGAAAAAAAGAGCGATTGCATTCGGGTCGTACTTGTTGTCCTCTGCAACAGGGGTAAGCTTTGAGCCGACCTGAAGGTCCTGCCATGCCAGAGGACCATCGTAGTAAGTGAAACCTGCAAGTTTGCAGTTGAAGAGGGTTTGTCTTTTTTCTTGTAACATAATGCTTGTTGTTTTAAGTTTCTGATGCAAAGTTACCGGGACACTCTGCGAAAACTCCGCAGAATTAAAAGGAAATGCATAAATTTGTGCGAAGAATCATAGAATCATTATGGCTACTTCCAAAACATCTGCGTCCGAGCTGTTCAATCGCTATATCTGGTTGGCGAATACTGTTTATTCAGCCGGTAAAATCACTTTCGAAGAAATTGCCAGAAAGTGGCGTACTTCTTCTTGGAACAATGATGGAAGCGACCTGCCCATCAGAACCTTTCACGATCACAGACACGCTGTTGAAGAGCTGTTCGACATTGATATCGAGTGTGATAAGCATGACGGATTCAAATACTACATCGAGAATAGCGACGACATCGAGAGGGGCAACCTCCGGCGATGGATTCTAAATACTATGTCCATTGGGAATATGCTGATGGAGAGTAAGTCTTTGAATCATCGTATCCTTCTGGAAAACATCCCGTCCGGAGAGAAATATCTCACCATCATAATTGATGCGATGAACAAGAATCTGGTCGTGGAAATAAGTTATAGGAATTTCAGAAGCGACAACATATACACCTTCAAAATCGAGCCCTGGTGCCTAAAACTTTGGCAACAACGTTGGTATGTTCTTGGGCTCAGCCTGGATCTTGACCATTTGAGGGTATATGCCCTTGATAGAATCGTCGGTTGCGAACTCACCAAGATTAAGTTCGAGACATCCGAAGGTTTCGACGCTCAAGCCTTCTTCGGGGATTACTATGGCATCTACGTAGATCCCAAGGTGAAACTTGAACAGGTGCGGCTTTGGGTGGAGGGAATGACGAGGGATTATCTTCGCTCTCTACCGCTTCACCATTCCCAGAAAGAGATTGAAACCGGCGATGACTACTGTGTTTTCGAATATACTATTAGGCCTACTGGCGATTTCATCGGGGAACTCGTAAACTTCTGTCAATTCTCCAAAGTTATCTCGCCCCAATGGGTTTCCGATGAGGTCCGGAAGCGCGTAGATAACCGCTTCATCCTGGGCGATGAAGACAAAATCCGGGTAGATTCAGAATTATAAATAGTTGGCTAGGATACTTGATAGTATTTCTATTCGAACAATTTCTCTAGGGCTTTCTTTATGCTCTTTATCCTGTCTTTTTCGAACTGAGCAATATCCTCCCAATTGAGTGTGAAGTTCTCGTCTATGTAGTTCTCGCGCTTATAGGCCTTGATTTTATCGACGGTATCATAATTCTGCGAAAGCCACACCTCCGGGTCTTTAGCCCGCTTTTCAATATTCTCGCCGCCTTCAAGTAATTGAAGATTAAAGAGGTTATTCTTTTTGGAAAGATAGTCTGCGGGCAGTTTCGAGTTCTTTACGGTAAACTTTGACTTCGGATAAATATGGTCGATATGGAAGGATCTGTTCTTATAATCCAGCGTTGGATACAGCACCTGAAGTACCGGTAAAACAGCGTAAGACCCATATTGAAGGTTCAACATATCCAACACATTCTCTTTGTGGACTGAGATGTTTCTGTCCTTATCCATGCGGGCATTGAATTCTTCGAAATCTTTCACCTGAGGGAGATCCTTATTGCCCCTCATAGTATTAGCCGCAATACCGAGTTTAGAATCCAGGGTCGCCGAGAAGTATGCTGTGATTTGAGCGTTCCGGATAAACTTCCATATCTCTCTTCGGTCATCAACGGAAACCTTTCCAGCTCTAAGATTCTTGATATATAGATAGAGAGCTATAGTGGTCAGGATGTAACCGGATGATAGGTTGTTGGCATATCCGCAGTCTTCTGCAATCGACGCTGCATCGAGTATGCATTCCGTAATTCTGCTCCAATTAGTTTCAATTTTCGAAATGTTCGTTTTAGAGAAGTTCTCAAGTTTGAACACGTGGTTGCAACCCGTCAGGAGTAAGCATGTCTTAAGAATCTGGTCGCGTCCCATCACACCAAATCCGGAGGTCTGAAGATTGTCGACCAACTCTATCATCAAGGTGCGAATATCCGAAGAGAAATTCGCCGTTAGGATGGACATTAACAGGTCAGAATAAGAAAGCTGAGTTCCGCCACTGTTTACCCTTATGAAGATCTTCAGAACCTTGTCAAGGTTCTTTTCGTCCTCATTATAGAACGAGATAATATCCTTGCTGCAAAGATTGTTATGAAGCTTCTCCAACATGATGGATTCTTCATCAGAAAGCCCGTGCTTCCGGCTATATCCGAGAACACTGTCAAGTTCGAGAATTTCTCCAACTCTGAACCAATAATTGTTTTCGTCTGGGGTTGGTAATGCAGAAGGAACCTTAAACTCAAACTGATAGTTATCATCCGGATTGTCCGGCTGAGGAATGTGGCGTAAGTTCAAGTATAGCTTCTTCTCTTCGAAAGCATCTGGATTGTCCCACCAATGGCGAGGCTTCTTCAATGTCCTAGATCCCATCAACCCAATATACAGAGACGTCAATCGCTGCTGTCCATCAAGAACTATCGTAATGTTTTCGGATTTGACTTGCTCGATATTTACCTTCTCGTTATGACTCTTCCTGACGTCATAACGCTCGATGAACTTGTATAACTGGAAGTTTAACTTACCAGCAACCGGCGTTGTCTCTTTGGATGTTTCAAAATCAGACTTCTTAAGAGACCAGAAAAGGAAGGTTCCAATGGGATAATCCCTTAGAATCGAATCAAAGAGAAGTTCGATCTTCTTGTCTTGTTCCTTGTTCAGCCATACATATTCGCGCTGAATATCAGGAAGGAAGAAACTGTCGTTTAACTGTCCGATTATTTTCTTCACGGTTGTATCCTGGAACTTTCCCATAATAACTTCGTTTATTAAGCCATTGATTATGCAAAGATACGAATTTACCTTTGTTCTTCCTGCTCGCATTCTGGCGTCCCTGGATGGCGGAGGGAAGTGGAGTGGTTAGGATTGGTCTTCTGACTTTTTATGGTTATGCGAAGATTACGTTATGAAGGTGATATACGTGATTACCGCTATAACTGCCGAATAACCGCTTATTAGGGTTTTTTATTTACTATTTACGAATGCTATTGTCGTTAGATAACCTTTGCAATAACGTTATGTAATTCCCATCTCACCCATGGGAAGCGTTGCTTTTATTTGATTATCTCAGGTCGCCTGGATAAAATGTGCTATATTTGGGACACGCAATTCCCAAAATGCAAGAGATTAACGTTTTTGAGAAGGTTACGGCCGAACAGCGGCCTAACTGGCATTTATATGTCGATGCCATCTATAAAGCAAATCCAAACGCCAAAAATCTTGGCGGAGAAGTGCTGTCCAAATTACTTAGCGTAGGTAATCAAGGTGGTTTCCGTTATAAAGGAAAAACGGAGAGTCCTCAGTTAGTCGCCCTCTTCACTAGTGGTGAGGATATGTATTGGAGAGATGATCTTGATTCTTCTTTAGGAATCTTTCTTTACTATGGAGACCAGAAGACCCCAGGAAAAGATCTTCATAATACGAAGTTGAAGGGAAATCTCATTTTGAAGCACGTATTCGATTATGCATGCTCCGATAATCCGGACATACGTAAAAAGGTGCCACCTATTTTCGTCTTCAAAAAAGTCCATGGACGCGATATCAAATTCTTGGGATTAGCAGTGCCCGGAATACAAGGAAAACCCCAGAAAGATTGGCTTACCGCGGTTTGGGGGTCTGACAGAAATGGAAATCGTTTCCTCAACTACAAGTCGTTTTTTACAATTCTTGATACTGCAAAGGGTTGCGAGGCTGAGAAAGATGAATCTGGAATTAGCCTCGCGTGGTTAACCGATATAGAAGCCGGTAAAGCATATGACAGTAAATATGTCCCCTCCGAGTGGAAGAAATACATTGACCGCAAGAAATTCTTGTCACTGACGGCTTTTAGGGAGACCTATGTTAAGAGTAAGGACGAACAACTACCTGATTCCAGAGATACGGAGAAGGTTGCTATGCTCCAGACTTTACATGATTATTTCATCGAGAAAGATAGGGGCTATAGCTTTGAACAGTTTGCTCGTTTCGTTGTTGAACAGCTAGATGAAAACGTTGTTACTGTAGATGTAACTCGTCCCTTTAAAGACGGAGGGATAGACGGCATTGGTACTTATCGGGTATTTGGGACAGGAACCCAAAGTGTTCTTGTTGATTTTTACCTTCAGGCAAAGTGTTTCAATCCATTTAGTACCGCCGTTGGTGTCAAAGACACAGCACGCCTTATATCTCGGATTAAAGATAGGCAGTTCGGAATTATGGTGACAACATCTTATGTCCACCAGCAAGCCTACCAAGAGCTCCTTGATGATGGTCACCCCATAGTGCTCGTTACGGGGCGAACAATTATCAATCTTATCTTTGAACAGTTTGAAATTCGCACTGTCAAGGCTTTAAAAGAATGGCTTGAAAGGGAGTTCTCTTAATTTCTGAGGCCCGAAATGTCTCTCGGTCTTGCCTTTATAAATTCTTCATTGCTGACGCTTGACGCTTTGGTTCGCAATGATTCCAGCAATGTGATTAAACATATAGTATTGAATCCTGGCTTGCTTCTTAATAATTCGTGATTATTAAAATAAAGTAATACGTTCAATAGTAGAACGATAGGAAACGTAGCTAAAATATTTGGATCGAAAGAAAAAACTGAGTACATTTGTCTCCACAAATCCGAATTATGGAGAAAGTTCGCGTTGTTGAGTTGTTCGCAGGTGTCGGTGGATTCCGAGTTGGCCTTGAAAGGGCCGATGCGGCATTCTTTGATACGATTTGGGCAAACCAGTGGGAACCGTCAACCAAGATACAACATGCCGCGCTAGTCTATGAGAAGAATTATGGCAAAGGAAGCATTGTCAATCAGGATATTAACACGGTAAAAACCGAGGATATACCTGACCATGATATTCTCGTTGGGGGCTTTCCTTGCCAAGATTACTCTGTCGCAACGACGCTAAGCAATTCTAAAGGAATCGAAGGGAAGAAAGGTGTTCTGTGGTGGTCCATTTATCGGATACTGAAAGAGAAAGGAGACAAACGGCCCGAAGTTGTGTTTCTTGAGAACGTCGATCGACTCCTGCTTTCTCCTGCTAGTCAGAGGGGACGTGATTTCGCCATTATTCTGGAGTGCTTGAACGAACTGGGATATATGGTTGAATGGCGGGTTATCAATGCTGCTGACTATGCGATGCCACAAAAGAGGCGTAGGACCTATATCCTGGCGTATAAGAAAGATGGAACAATAGCTCAAGCCTTCAAAGACCCTAAAGATTGGATTTATCAATCAGGCATTTTTGCGAAGGCTTTCCCCGTTGATTCGGAGAAAGGGGTTATTCCGATTCCGACAACAATAAAGCTTTCTGCTAAGAAGAAGGACAGACTGCTTGACATAACCGAAAATTTCGGCAAGTCGATGGTAACCTATCCTTTCTATGGAAGTGGCGTAATGCGGGATGGAGAAGCTGTTTCTTTCACTACATTTCCTTCCTGCTCGGACAAGCCTACTACCATCCAAGATATCATGGTGACTCCTGATCAGGTTCCCGAGGAGTTCTACATTCCCGCCGGGCAAATTGAAAGGTGGCAGTACTACAAAGGGAGTAAGCGTGAGTTGCGCACAAGGAAAGATGGTTTCCAGTATTACTATACTGAAGGCGGGATGGAGTTCCCCGACCCTATTGATAGACCATCCCGGACAATCATCACTTCAGAAGGAGGCAAGAGCCCGGACCGTTGTAGGCACGTCATCCGGGATCAGACCGGTCGATTGCGCCGATTGGTCCCTGTGGAGTTGGAGCGCTTAAATATGTTTCCTTCCGACCACACAAAGCTTGAGGGGGTGGATGATGGCAAGAGGGCGTTTCTAATGGGCAATGCGCTTGTTTGCGGTATTATCACACGGGTCGGGAAAGAAATTGAGTCAAGACTCAAGTAAGATAAAGAATGCGAGGGGACATCCTCGCATTCTATTTATAAATATTTAACGTCTTCGTCTGTAAGAACCCTAGATATAATAGGCTTAACTCTTTCTAATTCATCCTTAAAATAATCTCGATTAAGGCTCATTAGTTGTTTGGTTGCTCCTATCTTGTTAAAATGTTGGACAATCCAACGATAACGTTGCCTGGAGTGTTCGTTAAATAGATTGTCTTGATTCTCAATGATGAAGTCTAGGATGCCTAATAGCTCTTCCCGGTTTCTGAATAACTTATATCTTCCTAAATAGGTAACACGAAGGCCATAATCTCGAAAAATGAACTCTGTATATCTGTACGGATTATTTTGTTCGGGCTCTACGGTCATTCTCACTGACCACCATAGACCTTGAAGAGGGTGGTAAATCGATTGACCGAAACCGTAAAAAAGATGCTCATTCACATACTTCCCGTCATTAAAACCGGGCTCTTTGAGCTTGGGATGGCGATCGCGGATATATGGATATAAGTCAACATGAGTAAGGTATGTCCAAAAATCTTTGCTTGAGGCAAGTAACGGGGAGATTCCTGAATATGCTTCGTACAATGCTGTAGCACTAATAAAGTCGTTATCCGGGTCCATTTTCTCTAATAAACCTTCCGGCTGCTCTACAGCGGGAATTAAACGAGTTTCTTTAGCGTCAAAATCGAAAGTGGGATTCTGATATTTTTCGATATCGATACCGCACTTGGCGTTCTCCTCTAGCTTAGCGGCGTAATCTGCGGTAAATGTTTTCTGAAGTGCCATTCTTTAATCGTCCTCTTGATTATCGGTTACGTCAATAATGTCATGCATTGTCTTGAACATGCGTTTGTATGGATTAGACAAAAGTGCCTGGGCCAACTTTAAGCTTTCGGCTGGCGCATCTCGCTTCCCCAAGTATTCTTGATATCGCCTTAAAGGCTCTTCTATTTCGAGGCGATACTTTAATGTACGAGCCCACAGTTTATCCCCATGCTCCTCTTCGGAATAATTCATCAGGGCGTATACAAGAGCATTAAAAGCTAGGGAAGAGTGGAATATGTTAGCATGTTTGCCTGGCCCATTAAAACTTAACCTATAATCTTCAAATAATGTACAGGGCAGGCGTATTTCTATCTTTTCCGAGTCTAAATAATATAAAGTATTCACATCATCATCACCCGGCACTATTTTAATAAAAGAGCCGGCTGAACGAAGTTTGTCATATTTAATATCGACATCATAATGCCCCTCTCTAAAGACGGCAAGATAGTCGCCGGGCTCTATCTGGAATGAAAAGCCCTCAAAGTCTTTGTGAAAATCAGCATTAGTATAATTGTCAATAGATCTCGATGCTACAACCGCACACTCAAAGTCTATTCGTTTTGAGACATCCTTTCGGTTAACAGAGATATCGAAATATGGTGCTGTTGATTTTACTACTCGGCGATAAAAAGTCGAAGGGCAGTTAATCTCGCATGAAAAGGATGCCTTACCCATATCGATTAAATCAAGGATATCCTTATTGTCTATGGAGAGAGCGAAATGTATATAATAATTAGTAGTATCCTTCGTAATTGATGGTACAATTTCGCACGTAGAGTGAATATCATCGCCGACGCCGAGTACGGGATGAGGAAATGAAAGACCGCTTTTATTCATAGCTCAAGGCAGTTCGTAAAGTGTATTTCATATTATCGGTAAAACGTACCTTAAAGCGTGTGGCCCCAGATGGAAGTTCAATACCAGAAATCCGATTGTCATTAACAGCCCCAAGGGTGGTTTCAGCAAGATTAACAGACACATCACCATTTTCCCCACAAACTAATATGTCCATATACCCTTTGTATATTGGTGCGTCGGTGTGAATTGTGATATAATGCCACCATAATCCGCCTTCCAGCTGAGCGAAAGATCGGCATGTAACGTTAATCGGGCCATAAGAAGACCCATCGGTATCTGTCCGATTGACTGGTTTCAATTCTGAGCCCGGTTTGGAATTGCCTTTTCCTGACCGCCTGTGACCAGATTGATCGACACCAACCACATCGCTTCCATCACTTGAAATGACTATTCCTCCCACAAGGTCTCCTACAATCACAGCATTATCACCCTTTTGAGATGGTTCCCTTTCAATATATTCTTCTTTCGCTATGTCAGTCGTTAAGGAAAGACCTTCATCCTTGATTTCTCCTGACGGCTGTCCTACAGATTTCTCTTCCTCATTTTCTTCATCTCCTATAAGTGAATCGGGGACATATAGCATATCGTCAAGACCTGCGATTTCCAATTCTTGCTTATCGCCAGCAGCGCTAAGCTCGCGTAAACAACGGTCGCAATAATCATTTACTTCTCTAAATGCTATGCGTCCTTCCTCAATGGTGTCTTGAGTCAGAGCATCTTTGTTTAGTTCCGGGCGCCACATTGTGTGTGAAGAATTTTCTATTTTCTTCAACTTATTGTCACCCCTTAAATCATCGCAGACAAATACCCCGGCCATGCCTACACTTGTCGACTGGTTCTTTGCGAATACAGTCATATAGGGCCTCCTCATGTATAAAATCTTGTCGCTGTAATCTTTAGCCCTTTTGACATATAAATAAACCCGGCCAATATTTGGCAGAACATCGGTGAATGTCCGATACTTGGATCCATCGTCCTCGTTGACAATCGCATCATAATAGGGACGAGGATTGAGGGTGCGAAATTGGCCAGAATTATCAACCGACTCGGGGAAGACCTCTTTCATAATGGTCGGAAGAGAATCGGAGTCAATGATGAGGCGCTTATCCTTTGAATATTCAAATTCAAGAACCAATTTTCTACGATGAATCGCCACAAAGAAACTTCGTAACGCCTCATATTTCATTTCTTCTATTGCAATGTCCTTTCGGCTATCAAGAAAACCTAAAATATAAAAATCGGTTCCGGGCTCAGATTTGCGAAATCTGGGCGGAATTTGATCTGATTGAGAAATTGGGCCTTTTCCGTTATTGTTATCGTAGTAACCTACTGATGTTTTTTTCTCCCCCTTATAAGTATGCGTGCATAGTACGGATTTACCCTCAAAATAAGACCTTCCTTTATCTGTCATCGTCGAGATTAACAGTGTGCCAATAGGGGAAAGTTGAAAGTAAGCGGCCTTGCCGAAACCATAAGTTCCTCCGGTGTTATCGTTTCCCTTCACGCTAACTTTTGAAGCCCTAACAAAAGCAAAAAAAGGAAGGTTATTGTTGTTGGCTTCATATGCCATTCCTTGGGTGTTCCTGTCAGAAATCTTCAAGTAACATAATTTTGATATGTACTCGTCAGAAAAGCACTCCTGCATTCTTTTATACCTGCTGACAATGGCTTCTGATTGACTCCAATAATCGATGCAGCCCTGAATATGGTCTTTTAATTCAAAGAAACAAGGATAATTCTTGTTATCAATCTTCCCAAAAGAGAAATTAACAATCACAGGGCCATTCCCGGAAGGCACATCAAGTGCATTCTGCACGGCCTCTCGGAGTAACGAAGCATAAGGGCGCTGACGGAAATTTTGCCCTAATGCATCGTTTGCGCCTTCCTCCTCACCAGTCTCTGGGTCGAAAGTCCATCTTAAGTTGTTTTCTATCGCACTCATGATAATTAGAATGAAAAGCCTTGTCGTTTATCCTTATTAATCTCCTTGTTGAAGGCGGAATGAGCTTCTCGAAGGGCCTTATTAATCTCAGAAAACATGCGCTCTACATCAGACTCGTCGTATTCATAATTATTCCGATTAGAGCAATTTTGGATAAGGTGAAGCGTATCCAAAACTCGTTGAACTCTTCCTGATGCGACTTTTTCGAATCGAATCCTTTTTGCTGATTTTTCCATTGAAGATAAAGGGGTTGCCAAATCTAGTTTTTGCAAATATATAAAATATCCGAAAAATGTAATACAAATATTTAATATATTTTAAAAATATAGTATGTGTGAATTGTATAAAGCCATATCCGGCCGGTGGTGTCGGACAAAAAAGAGATGTAGGTGCGAACTAAACTTCTGAAACTATTTTCTTGATGTACTCGTGATTGAACCAGTAGCAGTATTTCTTGGCCGTGCCGCCATGGGGATTGACGGCCACATCTGCCGCGTTCTTGGCCTTTGGGCGGACATGGAACTTCTTGTGGTCGCTTTCGCGGTAGAAGAATTCAGGCGCAATATGATTGTCCTTGACGGCATCCTTGATATTTTGCCAATATACAGCCGCCTCGTTCAAATCATCTACCGGCATTGTCCAGAAGAAAGCGTTTTTTAGACGAACCTGTCCATCATCTCCATCCTGGAATACAATGAACAGGAAGCGCCCCGTAAAGATGTCGTATAGCCTGGAGTCATACCAATCATCTTCCTGCAGAATATCAGTGTAGTTGATGTTCTCGAAGGACATCGCTTCTGCAGGGCGGCCACTCTTATTGAGCCGGATGGTCTTAATGACAATGCCAGACTTGATAAACTCTTCGGATTTGGTCACATCTTCGCCCCGGGTCTCACCTTCAGTGAGGATTTCATTGGCAATGAGGAAAAACTTGCTCTTCGCTCCAGTAGTAGGCGCATGCAGCTCCTCCACCAATTCATCATAGGTTTTGCCGTAATAAGGTTTAAATCGGTCCAGGAGGATGTCTTCGAAGATCTTCTCCCGTAGTTCATTTTCCTCAATCAGGTGCGGTCCATACCCATGCACCAAGGCGGAAGTGTTGTGGGTGCCCTGGCCGCCGGTCTTCTCTGCAAAGTCTAGGATGGTCCGCATGTACTGCGTCTTCAACGAGAAGGCCCGCTTGGGAGCTGGAATCTTAGCACGTGTTCCGTCCGGTAGTTTGTAGAAGACATCAGAATCGCCCTTTTGTCCTTTCCGGCAAGCGCCGAGATAGGTGGTGTCACCTTCAGAGAGTTCATGGGCCTTACCAGCACGAATCTTGCCGATAATCTTCTCGTAGTCCTGCTTCATGATAAGCAGGTCCTTTTCCGGAATCTGCCACAGGACTGAGTAGATGAACAGTAGCTGCTGAACGGGGACATCTGCCTCGTGGAGGTAGAAGAGAATCAGCATGTAGGCGCACTTGAGGTAGACGTGGGACTGCTCAAAAGGTTTCTCCTGATCGGCGTCGTAGTCAATCATCGTGCAGACCAGGCGCTCTTTGATGGCCAGTACCTTATTCTTTAGCTCCTTGAGAGGTGTTACTTTTAGCTCCAGCCCAGCATCGGAAAAGTCTGCATCCGGATTTGAATTGACATCATACCCGAAGAAAAACTCCTCGACCAGTTGGCCAAGACGCCCTTTTCCTTTACGGACTTCAATGACGTCCGGAGCAATAGCCTGCTCTAAGGTCTTGCCAAGAAGCTGCTTACTATACTCCAATATGGACCATTTGTCCGTCTTATCGTAGTTAAAATGCATACTGTACCGAATTGCAAAAATCAAAGTTAATTATTTTCACTTGATTCTACGTAAATTTGCAAAACAGCCCTTGTCAATATGACTCCTGAACAGCGTTTTAAGTGCATGTCACATAACCGTGCCAAGAATACAGGTCCAGAACTAATGCTACGTCAAACTCTCTGGCACCAAGGTTTTCGCTATCTAGTAAATGATAAGAGACTACCAGGAACACCTGACATTGTCCTCCCCAAGTATCGCACGGTCATCTTTATTCACGGCTGTTTCTGGCATGGCCATAAGGGCTGCAAGTATTATACTATTCCAAAGACCAACACTGATTTCTGGACCGCCAAGGTTGCCAGGAACCAAGAGCGTGACCAGCGCGTCTGGCGTGACCTGGAAGCTACCGGCTGGAGCGTAGTTATCGTCTGGGAGTGCGAACTGAAGAAAGCCAACATTGAGGCTACCGTCACTCGCGTTGAAGATGAGATCAAGAGGAACGGAGAAGCCTACTTGCAAGCCCAGGCAGAAAGGCGCACAGCCCGGGAATCATACCGTCAAGAGCAGAAAGAACGGAAACTCCGTGAAGCCGCGGCAAAAGCAGAGCTCAGGCGCTAAGGAGGAATGCCCTCTGCCGTCAATAATTTGTAAGATAATTCGAAGGAATCAAGTATCTTTGTAGAAAAGAGTACGAAAATGATTTGGTTTTGGATTCTGGTAATCGCCCTGGTGGCGGTCTATGCGGTGCTGCTGGTGTATACGAACAAACGGAAGCGGCAGATGCAGATGCGGCGCAAGTCACGGTATTTCCGGGAGAAATAGTTTATGGCGAAGATCTACGTCGCCTCCAGCTGGAGAAACACATATTACCCCGAGGTGGTGGCCCGTCTCAGGGAGGCCGGGCACGAGGTGTATGATTTCCGCAATCCGCCCCACGGCGGCAATGGTTTCCGATGGACGGACATCGATGAGAATGCCCCGGACTGGACTTTTGCGCAGTATGCCGAAGGCCTGCACCATCCGAAGGCGGAACGGCAGTTCAAGGCCGACCTGGAAGCCCTGGAATGGGCCGACACGTGTGTCCTGGTCCTTCCCTGCGGACGCAGCGCCCACACCGAGGCCGGGTGGATGGCCGGCGCCGGCAAGCGTGTCATCGTGTACATTCCGGAAATGGCGGAGCCGGAACTGATGTACAAACTGTTCGACGCCGTCGTCGATTCCATCGACGGCCTCCTCCGTCAGCTGCCGGCCGCAGGGCCGGCGACCGAATGACGCGCCGCGTACCGCGCCAACGGCGCGAGGGGGTTGGGGGGCTTCGTCAAGGAGCAATCCTTGCGTATTTATTTATTCTTCTCCACAAACTCATCAAGCACATGATCTATCTCTTCGCTGTTGCCCACCATCATATGTCCTCCGCCTGAAAAGAAAACAGAGGAGCAACCGGGAATCTCATTGCTCCAGTACTTTGCTTTCTCCGAATCCGCCAGCTTATCGTCTTCGGAATGGATAATGAGAACAGGTACTTTGATATTTCTTAGATCATAATTCTCATAGGAATCGTTAGGATCCTTATTCACTACTTTCCCATCAAGGACTACGCCCGCTCTACGCTCTTTCATCGGCATAATCTGCTTTATCACGCTGCTTTCCATTCCCATGATCAGAGGGAATAACGGACTGACCATCCACATGGCAAAGTCGTTACATAGCATTTTCGGCGGCCCGGTCATTCCCGAAACAGGCTTGGTCGGCTTCTCTGTTGCCGGATAGCCCGAACAGTACAGCACCAGGCCTTTGCATCTTTCCGGATACATCAAGGCGAATCTCTGCGCAACTGTCCCCCCGGCGCTAGTCCCCACAACAAAAGCTTTCTCTATGCCAAGATGATCCAGCAATTCAATAAATGCTTCCACTTGCATATCTACTGTGGAATTTTCCGGCATATCTGTCCCCGGATATCCGAATCTCGATGGTGCAATAATCCTATAATCGTCTGTACGTCCGCTCAATACATCAAAGCCCTGGTCATACCCTCCGGTGATTCCGTGACAGACTAGAAAGGCTTCTCCCTCGCCCTCATCGATATAACTGATCATTCCATAGGAACTATTGATACTTTTTGCTTTCGCCTCATAAACCGCAAATCTGTCCATCGCGATTTTCCTGACTACAAAGAAATCTATCGCGAGCCCCAAAACGATAATACCCACTATACATAGTGCTATCATTTTATTCTTTTTCTTACTTTTCCTTTTGATCTCCATTTCCTCGCTTCCATCAACAAGCTTCCGAGTTGATAATTCGTCCAAAAATAATTAAAATAAAGACTTTTGCCAATTATTGATTATTCCTTTTTTTGTAATGACGATTTATTAAATCCGGCTGAAGCGCATCTCCGATCCGGATGAAATTTTGTCACGACAGGACGCTGGACAGGTTGTCAATCCTGTCGCGGCATGAAAACAGGGGTCTTCGCCCAAAAACACGTCACGACAGGATCCACAGTGAGTCTACGATCCTGTCGTGACAGAAGAAGGAACGGCACGAGGGGTCTGGGGGCTGTGCCCCCAGTAGAAACGGTGCCCTCAGGCACCCAAAATAAAAGCGAAGCCTTTGGGGCTTCGCTTTTATTTTGAGGTGCCTAGCAGAATTGAACTGCTCTAACTGGTTTTGCAGACCAGCGCCTAACCTCCCGGCCCAGGCACCAAAGGGACTACAAAGATAGGGATTTTTTTTGATATGCAAATTTATTTTGCGGCTCGGACGTGAAGGTCAGGCGGCGGTTGTCGCCGGGGTGGCGGAAGCTCAGGTACGATGCGTGGAGCATCAGCCTTTCGGCCGGCAGCCCGCCGTAGAGCCGGTCGCCGAAGATGGGACGGCCCAGGCCGGCGGTGTGGGCGCAGTGGACGCGGAGCTGGTGGGTACGGCCGGTGTGGGGGATCAGCCGCAGGAGCGCTTCGCCCTCCGGCAGAACCTGCAGCACTTCGTATTCCGTGACGGCGGGTTTCCCGTGTTCGGGATCGACCTGCTGCCGCGGCCGGTCGTACCAGTCGGGCGCCAGCGGGAGCGAAATCTTGCCGCGGTCTCCGATGGCAAGCGGCCGGCCGACCGCCATTCCGTCATCGGCCACGACCCGCGCCAGATAGGCCTTCGACACTTCGCGCCGTTCGAACTGCTGTTGCAGAAAGGCCTGGGCGGCAGGTGTCTTGGCAAAGACCATCAGGCCCGAGGTGTCCATATCGAGCCGGTGACAGCTGAATACGGCCGTGCCGCAATAGGCTGTCAGCCAGTCCTGCAGGGACTTGCGGGGCGCTACGCCCGGAACTGGCCGTCCGGGAACGGCCAGCATCCCGGCCGGCTTCTCGACCACGACCAGCGTATCGTCCTCGTAACATACCACGGGATCGGACAGCGACCAGTGGGCATCGCTTTCCAGCGGATTCGGCTCGACGTCCAGCCCTTGCAGCATATAACCGAGCAGCGGCCCGCATTTGCCGGTGCAGGCGGGATAGAAGGCGCCGGCGCGCCGCACCTCGCGGGCGGGGGAGGCACCGTACCAGAATTCGCCGATCGACACCGGGCGCAAGCCGTGCAGGAGCGCGTATTGCAGGAGCTTTGGCGCGGCGCAGTCGCCGGTTCCGCCGGGCGGAACCAGACCGCGGTCTGCGAAGATCTGCCGGATGGAACAGCGTTCGCCGCGGCCGTTCAGCACGACGTACTGGTCGAACAACCATTCCTGCAGCCGGCGCGATTCCTCGGGCGAAGAGCCGACGATGTCTTCCGGCTTCCACGCGAAGATCGGCGGCACGAACCCTTCCACAAAGGCGCTGCCGCCGGCCAATCCCGAAAAAGCAAATAAGAACTGTCGGTTTTCGATGAGCGGGCCGTGCGCGGGCCTGGTGCAGCAACTGCGGTTCACGCGTGTCGAGTGCTCGCAGACACGCGTGGTTCCAGTTGCGCCCGGGGCAGAGGCCTGCTCATCGACTCGTTCATCGACGACTTCAAGCACCCCCAGCATTTTGCCTTCGGCAAACAGCGCCCGCAGCGACGGCGTAGCGTCGATGTGCGCGGCCAGGGAACGGGCCGCCTCGACGATGGCGGGACGCGGCGTGTAACAGAACGGATTATTCAACATAGAGCACCAGCCCTTTCAGGTAGGCCCCTTCCGGATGGAAGATGTTGACGGCGTGGTCGGCCGGCTGGTTCAGCCGGTCGATGATGCGGACACAGCGTCCGGTTTCGGCCGCAGCGCTGAAGACCGCCAGGGCGAAGGCCTCGCGGTCCACCACCTGCGAGCAGCTGAAAGTGAAGACCAGTCCGCCTGGGGCGACGGCGCCGATGGCGGCAGCGTTGAGGCGCTGGTAGGCGCGCAGGGCGTTCGACAGGGCGCCGCGATGCTTGGCGAATGCCGGCGGATCGACGATTATCAGGTCATAGCCATCGTGCGGAGCGGCCTTCACGAAATCGATGGCGTCGCAGCACAGGGCGCGGTGCGGAGCGTCGGGCCCGAAATTGAGCGCGATGTTCTGTTCCACGAGTTCGACGGCCCGGGCGGAACTGTCCACGGAATCGACCGTGGCAGCACCCCCGGCCAGGGCATAGACGCTGAAGCCGCCGGTGTAGCAGAACAGGTTCAGCACCCGCCGTCCGCGGGCATACTTTTCCACCAGCGCCCGGTTCTCCCGCTGGTCGAGGAAGAAGCCGGTCTTCTGCCCCGTTTCCCAGTCGACGAGGAACCGATGCCCGTTTTCCAGGACGGTGCGCGGACAGGGGGCGGGGGCGGAGACGGCCTGCCAGAGATAGCCGTCGTCCAGCGCGAGGCCCGCCTTGAAAGGCGCGGTGCCGGAACTCTTGTCGTACACGGCCTGTAGCGCATCGCCGTACACGGCCCGGAGCGCGTCTGCCAGGTCGAGCCGGGCGCGGAACATGCCGGCCGAATGGGCCTGCAGCACGCAGACACCGTCGTACCAGTCGATCACCAGGCCGGGCAGCCCGTCGCCTTCGCCGTGGACGAGCCGGTAGCAGTTCGTGCCGGCGGCCCCGGCCAGACCGAACGCGCGGCGCGCATCGAGACAGCGTTGCAGCCGGGCGGTCCAGAATGGGACGTCCGGGCCGCCGGCGGGCATATCGTCTGCGAAGCTGAGCATCCGCACGGCGATCGAGCCGATCTGGAAATGGCCCCATCCCAGGAACTCCTTCCGGGTGGAATACACGGCGACGGCGTCGCCTTCGGCGGGGTCGGGTCCCTCGATGCCTCCTACAGCCCCCGAGAATACCCAGGGGTGGAACCGCAGCAGCGACGATTCCCGGCCTTTCTTGAGATACAGGCGCGTAATCATCTTATTTTCCGTTGACGGGCGTCACCCGCTGCGAAGCGAGCAGCGCCTTGTACATTTTTACGCAGATCCACGCATCGGTGGCGGCATAGAGCTGCTGGGCGTCCGACAGCGGGTCGGCTTCCCAGTTGGAACACTGCTGGGCCTTGGAGACCTTGCACCCGAGGATGATGGCGGCCATCTTGCGCACGCTCTTCTCCTGGATGCCGTAGTTGGCGCCGAACGACTGCA
Organism: uncultured Bacteroidales bacterium; assembly: GCA_947306365.1. Lineage (GTDB taxonomy): Bacteria > Bacteroidota > Bacteroidia > Bacteroidales > UBA932 > Cacconaster. The sequence goes on along the minus strand of CAMZGD010000006.1, from coordinate 30,001 downwards.
GGTCCATGAAACGGTGCGGTTCGAACGGGCAGTAGTGCTGGAGGCCGTGGATGTCTTCGCCGACGGCGGCGCCGATCTTGGTGATGTAGGGGTTCGCCATGATGTCGGCGACGGCTTTCGGCAGGCCGAGTTCCTGGAGACGGAACAGGAAGGCTTCCGTTTCGCTGGAAAGCTGCAGCAGCGCGGTGTGGTGGCGCGGCTGGTGCGGCTGGAAAACCGGCTTGGTCTCGGTGTCGAAACCGATGAACCGCTGGGCGGAAAGATGCGCGACGGCGTGGTCGAGTTCAGGCCCCGGGCCGGTGATGACGGTGATCCTGCCGGGGAAGGCCGCCAGGTCCATCGGTTCGATCTCTTCGGGCGAAATGGTCTCTCTGAACATCCGGACTATTTGAGCGAGGGCGCGATCAGCGCATACGAGTTGGGCAGCAGGTCCTGGATCCGCTGCAGGTTGTTCGGGTCCAGGTTGCTGAGCGAGAAGGGCACTTGTTTGGTGGTCTGGTCTTCAGTCCCGGTCTTGCGCCCGTACTTGAATTCGTAAGTGAGGAGCCCTTCCGGCGTCAGGCAGCTGTCTTCGAGGAGGTTGCTGGGGACGGAGATGTAGGCGTCGACTTTGGTGGGCGTGATGCGGTAGGCCAGGTTGCCGTCGGCCCGGAGGGTGTTGTAGCACTCGATGGCGGTGTAGACGGCCGGGTCGATGAAAACGATCTCGTCGGCGATCAGGTCGCGGTAGGGGTAGCGTCCGTCCTCGCGGTATTCCCTGAGGTCGGCCAGGGTCTCGTTGAGGGTTTCGAGGTAGAAAGGATAGTGGGTGCAGCCCAGGATGATGGCGCGGATCGGAGTGCCTTCGCCGCTCTGCCGGTGCCGTTCCAGGAGCGATACCATGCTGAAGCGTGCGTAGTTCTCGGGGCTGTTGAGCTGGAGCGAGGCGTAGCCGCCGCCCGGGCTCCTGCGGGCCAGCATCCGGTTTTCGGAAAAGTCGAAGTTGTAGGCCTTGAGCAGTTCCTCCTTGATGCTGCCGTCGGATTCGCCGAGCGCGGGTCCGCGGTAGGTGCTGCTGGGCGCGAACAGGAGCGGATTCACGTAGTCCGGATCGGAATCGACGGCCTCGGCGAAGCCGTAGCCGCCCTGATTCACGATGTCGACGCGGGTGTTGATGCCCCGGGCGGCGAGTTCCGCGCGGAGGGCCTGTTCGTAGGCGCCTGTCGCGATGGTGCCGGGCGTGGCCAGCACGCCGATGGCGAAGGGGGCTTCGTTCCCCTTGAGGTCCAGTTCGTCGAGCGTGGCGCGGACGCCGGCGCCGATCGCGCCGATCACTTTCACGCCGGTCCCGGACTGCTCGAGGAGCGAGCGGATGAGGTCGAGCCCGTAGGCGGTGGCGGTGTTGCAGGCCGCCACGATGATCTTCACGCGGGGTTTCTTCCCGCTCGGCCGTTCTTCGATGGCGTTGGCGAAGTAGTCGTCGTCCAGGAGGAACAGGGCGTCCTTGATCACCAGTTCCTGCAGGTATTCGCTGTTCTCTTCCGCGTTGTAGTTCCCGTAGGGCATGTTGGCCTGGTCGGCGAGGTAGATGAAATGTTCGCCGGCGAAGTCGAGGATGCTGTCGCGTCCCTTTTCGCCCGTGATGTTGTCGAAGTTGTCGAGGCTGAGCAGCTTTTCCAGGACAGTCAGTCCGCCGGTGCCCGAGTCGAACACGCCGATGGGAAGGTTCCGCATTTCAGCGGGATACTCGTCGAATTCCACGTAGAAATTCGAGGCCGTGTCGTACAGGGCCTTGTTGACGACGGCCAAGTTGTCCGGAGGCAGCACTTTCTTGCGGCATCCGGGGGCGAGCAGGACCAGGATGGCCAGGGCGAGGAGCGTGCTGCATTGAGAAAACCTGCAGTGCATAATTTTGGTATTAGACGGCAAAATTACTAATTTTGTCAGATATTACGAAATCGGATATGAAAATGCGTTTCCTGCTGGCCGTGCTGCTCATTCCGCTGATGAGTTACGGCCAGAACCGTGTCCAGACGTACATCGACCAGCAGATGAAGACCGATTCGCTGCTGATCAACGCGGTGGTCGGCATCTGCGCCGTCGACGCCGGCGGCCGCGAGATCGCTTCCTGGAATCCCGACATGCCGCTGCTGACGGCTTCCACGATGAAGACCATCACCACCGGCCTGGGCTACGAGGTGCTCGGCCCGGATTACCGCTTCTCCACGCGCCTGGCCTATGACGGCCGCATCGAGAACGGCATCCTGCGCGGCAACCTCTACATCGTGGGCGGCGCCGACCCGACGCTCGGTTCGCGCGACACGATCGCCTTTCCGGTCGATTCCATCTTCGGTATCTGGGCCAGGGCGGTGAAGGATGCGGGCATCCGCCGCATCGACGGAAGCATCGTTGGCGACGACCGCATCTACGCGGAAGAGAGCATCCCCGGCAGCTGGTCCTACGGAAACATCGGCTACGACTATGGCAGCGGCACGTCCGGCCTTTCCTTCTGCGAGAACCTCACCTATTTCGAGATCGAGGCGGGGGAGGAGATCGGCGATCCCGCCCGCATCACGCCTGTGGGCCCCTACGCTCCCGGAATGACCTATATCAATGAAGTGACGACTGGCGAGCGGGGCGAAGGCGACAATACCGAATACTACGCTTCCAGCATCACCCCGATCGGCAAGTTCGTGGGTACTTACGGCGTTGACGCAAAGCCGCGGAAACTGGTTCAGTCCAATAAATATGGTCCCGCCACCTGTGCGTCCGAGTTCGCGGCTTTCCTGCACGGAAAGGGCATCGCCAGCAAGGGCGTGACCGATGTCCGGACGATGGCCTTCGATTACACCGTTCCCCGGCAGCAGGATTTCACCTATCTCGCCGAGACGTTCTCGCCGGAACTCCGCCGCATCGTCAAGGTGACCAACACCATCAGCAACAACTTCTTCGCCGAGACCATCTTCAAGATGGTCGGCAAGAAACTGCTCGAGCGCAAGACGGGCGGGGAATGGATGAACGTCTCCTACAGTCAGGCAAGCCAGGTCATCCGGGAGTACCTGCAGGACCGGGGCGTTTCGACCTACGGCTATACGCAGGACGACGGCAGCGGCCTGTCGCGGCAGAACTACGTGTCACCGCGCTTCTTCACGCGTTTCTATGCGATGATGGCCAAGAGTCCCGATTTCGCGGAATATCTGTCTTCGTTCCCGGGCCCCGGCCGCCCCGGCACGCTGCTGAACGTACTCAGGAGAGCCGATCCGGAACTGAAAAAGACCATCTACGCCAAGAGCGGCTCGCTCTCGAGTGTCCGCTGCTACGCGGGCTACGTCGATTCGAAGCGCGGCCTGATCCGCTTCGCGATCCTGGTCAACAACTACGACTGCCCCACGAGCCGGGTGCAGCCCAAGATCGAGGGATTCCTGGAAGAACTCGCAAAATATGGCAACAATCAATAACAACAAGTATAATTCTACGCGATAATGCTTACACTTTCCAAAAAGGCGCAGGCCATGCCTGCTTCGCCGATCCGCAAGCTCGTCCCCTTCGCGGACGCCGCCAAGAAACGGGGTATCAAAGTCTATCACCTGAACATCGGCCAGCCCGACATCGAGTCGCCGAAGGAGGCGCTTGACGCCGTGAAGAACAACGGCCTGAAGGTCGTGGCGTATGCCAAGAGCGGCGGCAACGATTCGCTGCGCGAGGGACTGGCGCGCTATTACCAGGGCATCGGCATCAATGTGGAGGCGGCCGACATCAACATCACCAACGGCGGCAGCGAGGCGCTGCAGATCGCCCTTTCGGTGACGTGCGATCCCGACGACGAGGTCATCGTGTTCGAGCCGTTCTATACCAATTACAATTCCTTCGCGCTCCAGAACGACGTGAAGCTGGTGCCCATCACCACGCATATCGAGGACGGCTTCGCCCTTCCGCCGATGAGCGAGGTGGAGAAGCGCATCACCCCGAAGACCAAGGGCGTGGTGATCTGCAACCCGGGCAACCCGACGGGCTGTCTCTACACGAAGGAATCCCTGCTGGAACTGGGTGAGATTGCGAAGAAATACGGTCTGTTCATCTTCGCCGACGAGGTGTACCGCGAATTCTGCTACACCGATGCGCCGCACTTCTCCTGCATGCACATCCCCGGCCTGGAGCAGAACGTCATCCTGCTCGACTCCGTGTCGAAGCGCTACAGCCTCTGCGGCGCGCGCATCGGCTATCTCGTCTCCCGCAACAAGGAGGTGATGGCGGCCGTGATGCGTTACGCCCAGGCGCGCCTCTGCTCACCTTCCTACGGCCAGATCGCCGCTGAGGGTGCGCTCGACGCCCCGGCTTCCTACTTCAAGGCGGTCCGCGACGAGTACATCCATCGCCGTGACGTGCTGATCGACGGCCTGCAGAAAATGAAGGGCGTCGTCGCCCCGCGTCCGATGGGCGCCTTCTATGCCGCCGCCCAGCTGCCGGTCGACGATGCGGAGAAGTTTGCGAAATGGCTTCTCGAGGAATTCAGCTACAACGGCGAGACCGTGATGGTCGCCCCGATGGCCGGCTTCTATGCAACGCCCGGCCTGGGCCGCAACCAGATCCGCCTGGCCTACGTCCTCAAGGAAGAAGACCTCCGCCACGCCCTCGTCTGCCTCGAGAAAGCCCTCGAGACCTATCCCGGCCGCGTTTAACGGAGATACGCCCTCAGGATCCGGACATCCTCGAGCGGGCGGTCGTTTTCATCGGTGGCCACCTGCTGGATGGCATCTACGACTTTAAGACCGTGGGTGACTTCGCCGAAGACGGTGTACTGCCCGTCCAGATGCGGAGTTCCGCCGACGGTCTTGTAGGTTTCACGCATCTCCGGTGTCAGGACGACGCGCCCTCCCGTGCGGGCGTCGAGCCGTTCCTGCACCTTGTCCAGGCCCTCGTCGTCGAAGACGCGGCCCCATACGATGTAGAACTGCATCGCCGAGCTGCGCTGCTCGGGATTGACGTCGTCGCTCTCCCGCGCGGCCGCCAGGACGCCGCGGCGGTGGAAGATGCCTTCCTCCAGCCGGAATTCGGCCGGAACCGTGTAGGGACGGTCGCCCTCACCGAGCAGGGCGCCGGGTTCGGCCAGTTTTGAATCGGGGTCGCCGCCCTGGATCATGAAGTCGCGGATGACCCGGTGGTAGAGCAGGGAATCGTAGGCGCCTTCCGCCACCAGCGAACGGAAATTGTCGCGGTGCAGGGGCGTCTCGTCATACAGTTTCAACTCGATTTCGCCGAGCGTAGTTTCCAGGACGATCCGTTCTTCCGGCTTCTGGCAGGAGGTCAGCAGAACGACTGCCAGCGAAAGCGTGAACAAGGTCTTTTTGTACATAGAGGGTTGTTTTCTACAAAAATAGCGAAAAACTGCGTACTTTTGTTGAAATTAGAAAGATAAGGGAATATGAAGATCAGACTCGAACAGCCGGAGGACGGAGTCGGTAGTATAAGGAAACAGGAAATGAACAGAGTGAGGATTACGGCCCTGCGCCAGACGGTTTACAGGGATTTGATGGAGTTGTATGAGAATCCCATCGAACACGCGTGTGAAGTGGTTGAGGGGCAGCAGTGGATTTCGGTCGACGGGGAATGCCCGGAGGGGATGTGTCCTTCGGCCTGGTATTCGATGAAGGAATTCGTCGCGTCGCTTGCCCGTGGAGAAGGCAATTTCCATGACGGGTGGATGAAGGATCCGATGAGTGCGATGATCAGCTGCAACGACGGCTTCCGGCCGTTCAGTTTCTATATCGAGGTGATTGAATGATGACGGAGCGACATCCTTTCAAACCCTTCCTGCCGGAACACGCCCGGATGCTGTTCCTGGGTAGTTTCCCGCCGCAGCCCAAGCGGTGGTCGATGCCGTTCTATTACCCGAACTGGACCAATGATTTCTGGCGGGTGATGGGGCTGCTGTTCCACGGGAACAAGGACTGGTTCGCCGTAACCGGCGAAAAGCGCTTTGACCAGAAGCGGGTGGAAGCTTTCTGCCGGGAACAGGGCCTGGCGCTCTACGACACCGCCTGCGAAATACGCCGCCTGCAGGACAATGCCTCAGACAAGTATCTGGAGGTGGTCACGGCCACCGATCTTCCTGAACTGCTGGCACGGATTCCGGCGTGCCGGGCGCTGATCACTACGGGCCAGAAGGCGACCGATATCATCGTGGAAACGTTCGGTTGTGCCGAGCCGTCGATGGGCGGCAGCACGCCGCTGACGATTGGAGCCCGCACCCTCACTTTCTGGCGCATGCCATCGACCTCCCGTGCCTATCCGCTGATCCTGGAGAAAAAGGCTGAAATCTATCGGCGACTCTTTGTATGAAGAAGAATAAGATGAAGAACCTTTTATATGAGCAGATGCTGTCTCGCCGCGACCCGTCGCAGGTGGCCGGCCTGATGCGCTTTTTCAAGACGGGGCCGGGACAGTATGGGGAAGGGGACAAGTTTCTGGGCATCAAGGTTCCGGTGACGCGTGAGGTGGTGAAGGCGTGCTGGCGGAAAACGGGCTTCGAAGAGTTGGAAGAATGCATCCGCAGCGAGTATCACGAAATGCGGCTGGCCGCGCTGCTGGCATTGGTGGAACTATTCGCTCATACGAAGGAATCCCCGGCCCGGCCGGGCATCTCCCGCCAGGCGCACATTGACTTCTATCTCTCCCATACGGCGTACATCAACAACTGGGACCTGGTGGACCTGTCGTGTTACAATCTTCTGGGTACGTGGTTGCTGGACAAGGACCGCACAATGCTTTATGATTTGGCGCGAAACGGTAATACCATCTGGGAACAGCGCATCGGCATCGTGAGCACGATGCAGTTCATCCGCCACGGACAGCTCGACGACACCTTCGCCATCGCCGACATCCTCCTGCACCACCCGCACGATCTCATCCACAAAGCCGTCGGGTGGCTGCTCCGCGAAGCAGGCAAACGTGACGAACCGGCCCTGAAAGCCTACCTGGAGTCCAGATGCCGGACAATGCCGCGCACCATGCTCCGGTACGCCATCGAAAAGTTTCCGGAAGCGGAGCGCCGCCAGTATCTTCGCAAAGAAAATTTTGCCGGAATGGATTAATTGATTATCTTTGCATCCCTTAAAATTTGTTAGAAAATCGTTAAGCTAGTGATTAAGAGATAGTTGAATACTATCCGCTTACGGTTGTTAATTTTTTAAAAATTAATTTATGTACGCAATCGTAGACATTGCAGGACAACAGTTCAAAGTGGAAGCGGGCAAGCAGATCTTCGTCAACCGCCAGGCTGCCGAGGTCGGTTCCGCACTCTCTTTCGACAAGGTGTTGCTTCTCGACAACGAGGGCGACGTCAAAGTCGGTGCTCCTTACATTGATGGCGCAGCCGTGAAGGCGACCGTCGTCGAACATTGCAAGGCAGACAAAGTGATCATCTTCAAGAAGAAGCGCCGCAAGGGCTATCAGAAGAAGAACGGACACCGCCAGTACCTGACCAAAATCCAGATCGAAGGCATCGCGTAACTAACCATTAAAAACAAGAACGAGTTATGGCACACAAAAAAGGTGTAGGTAGTTCGAAGAACGGCCGTGAATCACAAAGCAAACGTTTGGGCGTCAAATTGTTCGGTGGCCAGATTTGCAAAGCCGGCAATATCCTCGTCCGTCAGAGAGGTACGGTCCACTATCCGGGTGAGAACGTGGGAATGGGTAAAGACCACACCCTGTTCGCCCTGATCGATGGCGTTGTCACGTTCAAGAAAAAGCTGGGCGACAAGTCCTATGTGTCGGTTATGCCGATGCCGAAGGCCGAGGCGTAAGCCAGTCGCTTGAATCTTGAATAAAAGAGAGGATGACCGCTATGGTTGTCCTCTTTTTTTATATCTTTGCACGACCATAAACAAACCGTAGAAATGTTAACGCTCAAACTCCTTCGCGAGAATCCGGAATTCGTCATCGAACGCTTGCAGGTCAAGCACTTCGATGCCAAGGAAATTGTCTATGAAATCCTCGATATAGACCGTCGGCGCCGTGCGGCGCAGACGGAACTCGACGCCTGCCTGGCACAGCAGAAGGCGAAGGCGGCCGAAATCGGCGGCCTGATGAAACAGGGCCTGCGCGATGCGGCGGAGGCCGCCAAGATAGCGGTCGCCGAACTGAAGGAGAAATCGAAGGCCCTCGAAGAGAAGATGGCCGAGGCGGAAAAGAAACAGCTGGAACTGGTGGTGCTGCTGCCGAACCTGCCGTACGCGCTCGTGCCGGAAGGCCGGACCGCGGAAGACAACCTCGTGGTGAAGCAGGGCGGTCCCGAGCCGCATCTCCCCGAGCACGCGCTGCCGCACTGGGAACTCGTGAAGAAGCTCGACATCATCGACTTCGACCTGGGCGTGAAACTTACGGGCGCCGGCTTCCCCGTCTATAAGGGCAAGGGCGCGAAGATCCAGCGCGCGCTGATCTCGTGGTTCCTGGAGAAGAACACCGACGCGGGCTACCTGGAATACCAGCCGCCGTATATGGTGAACGCCGACTCCGGCTTCGGTACGGGCCAGCTGCCCGACAAGGAGGGACAGATGTATTACGCGCCGCTCGACGGTTTCTATATGATCCCCACGGCCGAAGTGCCCGTGACCAACATCTACCGCGACGTGATCCTCAAGCGGGAAGATTTCCCGGTGAAGATGACGGCCTACACGCCGTGCTGGCGCCGCGAGGCCGGTTCCTACGGCAAGGATGTGCGCGGCCTGAACCGCCTGCACCAGTTCGACAAGGTGGAGATCGTCCGCCTCGAGCTGCCCGAGAACTCCTACGCCGCCCTCGACGAGATGGTCGCGCACGTTGAGACGCTCGTGCAGGGGCTCGGCCTGCCGTACCGCATCCTGCGGCTCTGCGGCGGCGACATGAGCTTCACGTCCGCCATCACCTACGACTTCGAGGTCTTCTCCGCCGCGCAGCAGCGCTGGCTGGAGGTCAGCTCGGTGTCGAATTTCGAGTCGTACCAGGCCAACCGGCTGAAACTCCGCTATAAGGACGAAAACGGCAAGACGCAGCTCGCCCATACGCTCAACGGCAGCTCGCTGGCGCTCCCGCGCATCCTGGCCACCATCATCGAGAACTACCAGACCGCGGACGGCCACATCGTGGTGCCGGAAGTGCTGCGCAAATACACTGGCTTCGACCTTATCTGATGGCGGCGCAGCAACGGATCATCCTGGGAATCGACCCCGGTACCAATATCCTTGGTTACGGGGTCATTCTCGTAGATAAGAAGAGCGTCCAGTTCGTGGACATGGGCGTGATCGACCTCCGGAAGGAGAAGGACCACTTCCTGAAGCTCAGCCGGATCTTCGAAGGGGTGGGGGCGCTGATGGACCGCTATGCCCCCGACGACCTGGCCGTCGAGGCGCCGTTCTACGGCAAGAACGTGCAGTCGATGCTCAAGCTCGGCCGGGCGCAGGGCGCGGCCATCGCCGCGGCGCTCCACCGGCAGATTCCGGTGTTCGAATATGCGCCGCGCAAGGTGAAGATGGCCATCACGGGCCGGGGCGACGCATCGAAGGAGCAGGTGAAGCTGCTGATGGAGAAAACGTTGAAGACGCCGCTCGAGGGCAAGTTCCTCGATGCGTCCGACGCGCTGGCCATTGCGATGTGCCATTTCTACCAGCTGACCAGCCCGCTGGTGGACACGTCCGCCTCGCGCAACTGGAAGTCGTTCGTCGAGGCGCACCCGGGTCGCGTGCGGGAAGGCGTGGGCGGAGAAAAAAAGTAAGGAAATACCGTTCCGGATATGTAACCTTTTCCGGGATTCGGAGTCTATTATTACGTATTCATTTGAAAATAGAATAGAATTATATGAAGTTTCGTCTCTGCAGGACTGCGTTCCTGATGCTGCTGCTGGTTTGCTGGGCCCTGCCCGCACAGGCGCAGAACTACAATCTGAAGATCAAACTGGTTGACAAGGGCAACGGGGAGCCCGTGGGGTATGCGACCGTGGCGGTGACGCCCGACGGCAAGACCGACGTGCTCAAATACGCCCAGAGCGACGACCAGGGCGTCGCCGAGATCAAGGGCATCCCGGCGGGCAAATACAAGGTGGCCGCGATGCTGATGGGCTACGACAATTTCGAGGAAGTGGTCGAGATCAACAAGAACGTTGATCTGGGCACGAAGGAGATGACGGTCCAGGCCAGTTTCCTGAAAGGGGCGACCGTGACTGACGTCGGCAATCCGATCGTGGTGAAGAAAGATACCATCGAACACAACGTGACGCTCCTCAAGACGGGCGACAACGACGTGCTGGAAGACCTGCTCAAGCGCCTGCCCGGCATCGAGGTGTCATCGGACGGCTCGATCACGGCCAACGGAAAGAGCATCAGCAAGATCCAGATCGACGGCAAGCAGTTCTTTCTCGACGATCCCTCGATCGCCAGCAAGAACCTGCCGGCCAACATCATCGAGAAGGTCCGCGTGGTGGAGCAGAAGTCCGAGCAGGCCCAGTTCACGGGCATCGACGACGGTGAGGAGGAGACGGTCCTCGACCTGGGCATCCGCAAGGGAATGATGAACGGCTGGTTCGGCAACTTCCTGGCCGGCGGCGGATACGACGTACAGGGCAAGGGTGCCGTCAACGATCCCCGTTACCAGGCGGCCGCGATGGTGGCCAATTTCACCGAAAGCAAGCAGCTGGCCTTCATCGGCAACGCCAACAACACCAACAACCGCGGTTTCAACGACATGGCGGCGGGTGCGATGGGCGGTATGCGCGGCGGTGGCATGCGTGGCGGCATGGGCGGCGGTTTCGGCGGTTTCGGCCGAAACGGCATTTCCTCGTCGTATATGGCTGGTTTCAACGGCGGCTATACCTGGAGCGACAAGTCGGAGATCGTGGGCAACGCGATGTTCAACGGCAACGGCCGCTACGTGGAAGAGAAGACGGCCCGCGAGACGTACAACAAGGACGGCTCCACGGTCTATTCCCGCGACGAGGGCTACACGCAGACCGACACTTACGGGCTCCGCGCCGGCGCCCGCGCCGACTGGAAGGTTTCCAAGAACACGTCGATCCTGTTCGAGCCGAACTTCAACATCGGCTGGGGCAGTTTCCGCGATACGAGCGCCTTCTCGACCGACCGCGGCATCAACGGCGTGAAGAACAAGGTCAACGAAGGCAACAGCCTGTCGTACGGCGACAGCTACAGCCAGCGGGCCAACGGCCGCATCCTGTGGCGGCAGCGGCTGGGCAAGGCGGGCCGGACCCTGTCCGTGAATGCGCGCTACAGCCTGAGCAACGACGACATGGAGGGCTACAACCAGTCCCTGACCGAGGTCTTTGCCAATTCGACGGTTCCCTCCGGCATCGCCGCGGCGGACCCCGTCGATGGCGCCGCTTCAGAGGTCACCCGCGTCGACCAGATGTACCGGACCAAGTCCAGGTCGCAGAGCATCAACGGACGGCTCTCCTACACGGAGCCGCTCGGCAGGAACTTCTATATGGAGGCCAACTACTCCTATAACTACAGCCACAACACGTCCGTCAAGGATACCTACGACAAGGGCGTGGGCGGCTACAACGTGAAGGACGACCTCTACAGCAGCAACATCTCCAACGAGGTGCATCGCCAGAACGCCGGCATCAACATCCGCAAGCAGGAAGAGAAATACAACTTCACGCTCGGTGCGAGCGTGCAGCCGCAGACCACGCACAACAAGACCGTCCGCGGCCTGAATTCGCTCGATACGACCCTCCGGGTGCTCAACTGGTCGCCGAACGCCCGCGTCGACATCAATTTCAGCGACTACCGGATGCTGCGCATCAACTACCGCGGCCAGAGCTCGCAGCCCAGCCTCACGCAGATGATGCCCGTGCCCGACAACTCGAACCCGCAGCGCGTGACGCTCGGCAACCTCGGCCTGAACCCGTCGTTCTCGCACAACATGTTCGTGATGTACAACTCCACGAACATGAAGAACTATGCCTCGTTCAACGCCAACCTGAACCTTTCGTACCAGGTCAACAACATCGTCAACGCCAGCTGGATCGACGACAGCGGCGTTACCTACACCGTGCCGATGAACAACGACCGGGGCGCCTGGCGTGCCGGCACGTTCATCATGTTCAACTCGCCGATCGCCAAGAGCAAGTTCTCCGTAATGTCGTTCACCAACGGCAACTATTCGTCGGGCACGTCCCTCGTGGGCGACGCCGGCATCGACGGTACCGACGAACGTTCCTACCTGAACCTGGCCAACTATACGCAGAACAACTACAACACGGTTTCGTTCGGCGAGAACCTCCGGCTGGTGTATCGCGACGACATCTTCGAGGTGTCGGTCGGCGGCGGGACGCGCTATTCGCAGACCTGGTATTCCATCAACGAGAACAACAAGCCCGCGACCTGGACCAGCAATGCGCAGTCGCAGTTCATCGCCAAGATTCCCGACGTGTTCAATATCTCGACCGATGCCCGTTATACGTTCTACAACGGCTACAACGCGGAATTCAACGACCCGACGCTGGTGTGGAATGCGGAAATCAGCAAACAGATCTTCAAGAACCGGTTCACGCTGGCCGTCAAGGCCTACGACATCCTGAACCAGTCGCGCAACACCTACCGGACGACCGGTGACAACTATGTGCTGGACACCCGGAACAACACGCTGGGCCGCTACATCATCGTGAGCCTGACCTACCGCTTCGGCAGCTTCGGCGGCCAGCGGGGCGGGATGCGCGGACCCGGCGGACCCGGCCGTGGGCCCGGCGGGCCCGGACGGGGTCCCGGCGGCTTCGGCGGGCCGCCGAGATTCTAGTTACAGGGGCTCTGCCCGTTACTCCTCTTCGAGGATACAGTTTCCGGCGTAGCGCCGCCACTTGTCGAGGAGCGCAGCCATATCGGAAGGGATTTCGCTGTCGAACGAGATCCCTTTTTTCGTGACCGGATGGACGAACCCCAGGGTCTTGGCGTGGAGCGCCTGACGGGGACAGAGTGCGAAGCAGTTGTCGATGAACTGCTTGTATTTGGTGTAGAGGGTGCCCTTGCGGATGCGGTCGCCGCCGTAGCGGGCGTCGTTGAAGAGCGGATGCCCGATGTGGTTCATATGGACGCGGATCTGGTGGGTGCGTCCGGTCTCCAGCCGGCATTCGACGAGCGTGACGTAGCCCAGCCGCTCCAGTACGCGGTAGTGCGTGACGGCGTGCTTGCCCAGTTCCGGGTCGTTGCAGACGCGGAAGCGCAGGCGGTCGTTCGGGTCGCGGCCGATGGGTGCGTCAATGGTGCCTTCGTCCTCTTCGATGTTGCCCCAGACCAGGGCCCAGTAGCGCCGTTCGATGGTGTGGTGGAAGAACTGCCGTGCCAGGTCGATCTGGGCGGCGTCGTTCTTGGCCACGACCAGCAGGCCGGACGTATCCTTGTCGATGCGGTGCACCAGCAGTCCCAGACGCTCGTCGTCCTGCGCCGGATCGGGCGTATGGCCGAGATAGTACGCCAGCGCATTGACCAGCGTGCCGGAATAGTTGCCGTGCCCCGGATGAACGACCAGGCCGGCCGGCTTGTTGAGGACCAGCAGGTCGTCGTCCTCGTAGACGATGTCGAGCGGGATGGGTTCGGGCTTGATCTCGATGCCGCGCCGCTGGTAGGGCATCATCAGCGTGATGACGTCGCAGGGACGGACCTTGTAGCTGGCCTTGACGATGTTGCCGTTCACGCGGACATACTCGGCGTCGATGGCGAGCTGCACCCGGTGGCGGGAGGTGTCCTGCAGATGGTCGGCCAGGTACTTGTCCACGCGGACGGGACCCTGTCCGCGATCGGCTTCCAGCCGGAAATGCTCGAACATTTCCTGCTGCTCTTCCTCTTCGGACAGGATTTCGGCGCGCGCTTCGTCGCTCATCGTGCGGCGATCTTGGCCTGGCTGGTGGTCAGCTTGAGATGGATGGCGGTGCCCATCGTGGCGGGCGCGCCGGTGTGGTAGGCGGGCGACTGCTGGTAGACGATGGCGTTGAGCGTGTCCTGCCACGACTGCACGGTCTCGTCGTAGGTCACGTTGCCCAGGTTCAGCGAATTCTCGAAGATGTTGTCCTTGGCGACGGGCAGCGTGAAGCCGATCAGGTAGGGGATGAACGTCTCGTTCTCGCCGGCCGACAGGCCGAGCAGCAGGTCGACGGGACTCTCCGCCTCGACTTCCGTGCCGGGCGCCACGTAGCGGCCCTTGATGAACTGGTCGAGCACGTTGTTGGTCGCCAGGTCCTCGCGGTATGCGAGTTTGCCGACCGTCAGTCCGCTGGCCAGGATCTCGGTCTTGGCCTGCCGGAGGGAGTAGCCGATCAGGTTGGGCATCTTCACCATCTTCGTCTGGCTGGAGTTGATGGTGAGCTTGATGGTGCGGTCCTTCTTGACCTGGCTTCCGGCGGCGGGATTCTGGGAGAAGACGAAACCCTTCTCCATCCGCTTGACGTACACCGAATCGACCACCTGGATGCGCAGGTTGTTGCGCCTGGCTACGAGCTTGGCGTCGGGTACCGAAAGGTTGGTCATGTCGGGGACGGTGATGACCTGGTTGTGGCGCGTGACGGTCTTCAATACCGCCTGGGTGACGATGAGCAGGGCGGCGAAAAAGAGAATCGCCAGCACCAGGTTCCGGATGATCCAGCGTCCGGCCGGTTTGTTGTTCTGATCTACTTCCATAACTGACAAAGTTAAGAAATAATCCTGTAAAAACTGTCTCTTTCCACCGCTTTCCATCCGGCTTCCTGCGCTTTTTGCTCCAACTCGCTGATGCTCAGGGTCGGGCGCTGTTCCTCGGCGCCGGCCAGCGCATAGATCTGCGTGGAATCGTTGATGGTTCCGTCCATATCGTCGGCGCCCCAGGCCATCGCCTCGAGGGCGAGGTCCTTGCCCAGCATCGGCCAGTATGCCTTGATGTGGGGGATGTTGTCGAGCGCCAGGCGCGCGATGGCGAATGTGCGGAGCACTTCTTCGGCGGATACTTCGCCCAGGCGGGAGAGGGCGTTGTCGCGGGCCTTGAACTGCAGGGGAATGAAGGCGTTGAAGCCGCCGGTCTCTTCCTGCAGCGCCCGCAGGGCGAGCAGGTGGTCGATGCGGTCGGCGCGGCTTTCCACGTGGCCGAACAGCATCGTGGCGTTGGTAGGGATGCCCAGGGCGTGGGCGGTGCGGTGGATGTCGAGCCAGCGTTCTCCGGTGCATTTGTCGGGGCAGATGCGCCGGCGGACGCCGGGTGCGAAGATCTCGGCGCCGCCGCCGGGCATCGTCTCCAGGCCGGCCTCCTGCAGCCGGAGCAGGCATTCCTTCACGGAGAGCCCGTTGAAGCGGCACATGTCGTCGATCTCCACGGCCGTGTAGGCCTTCAGCGTGACCGGCCGCTGCGGGGTCTGCCGTTCGTCGGCGAAGCGACGGACTTCTTCCAGGATCCGGCGGTAATAGCCGAAGTCCTGTTCGGGGTGTACGCTGCCCACGATGTGGATCTCGGTCGTGCCGGGCGTGAATTTCCGTTCGCAGTAGGGGCGGATCTCGTCGATGCCGAGGCTCCAGGCGCCGGGCTGCGACGCGTCGTCGCGGCGGTAGGCGCAGAACAGGCAGCGGTGGGTGCAGATGTTGGAGGGCTCGATGTGGAAGTTGCGGTTGTACCACACGCGGTCGCCGTTCAGGCTTCGGCGCATAAAATCAGACGCCGCTTGCAATTCAGCGAGCGGCGCCCGATAGAGTTCCAACAGTTCTTTCCGGGTCGTATTACCAGAGGTCTTCGGAAGAGACGGTCAGTTTCTTGCGGCCGTGACGACGGCGCGCAGCAAGCACGCGACGTCCGTTGGGCGTGGACATTCTTTCACGGAAACCGTGTTTGTTGCGACGCTTGCGCTGGGAAGGTTGAAATGTACGTTTCATATCTGCAGATTTTTTGTCTTCGGATTTTGGGAACGCAAAGGTAACGCTTTTCCTTTAATATACAAATTTTTATTGCGAGATTACCACAATCTTCTTCTCTTCGAACCAGGGATCGTCGTACCAGGCGGAAATCTTTGCCTGATAGAACCTTGCAGGATCGATCCGGCAGCGCCGCGCGCAGTCGGCTATCTCCGCGTCGAGGTCGCCGCCCTTGAGGAAGAAGGCGGCCTTGCGGAATTTCCCGCGGACCCAGGGATAGAACGTGGCCAGGTCGGTCACGGCCCGGGAGACTACGTAGTCGAACGGCCCCGGGATCGTTTCGGCGCGGGCCTGCACGCAGGTCACGTTGTCGAGCCCCAGCGCGTCGGCGACCGCCTGCGCCACCTTCACCTTCTTGCCGATCGAGTCGCAGAGGGTGAAGCGGCACGCGGGGTAGTACACGGCCAGGGGGATGCCGGGGAATCCGCCGCCCGTGCCCACGTCGAGGACCGTGCTTCCCGCCGGGAATCCGGCCAGTCTGGCGATGGCCAGCGAATGCAGGATGTGGTGGGTGCGGATGGCGTCGGTGTCCTTGCGGGAGATCACGTTGACGCGGGCGTTCCATTCGCGGTAGAGCGCCTCCATCGCGTCGAACCGGGCCAGCTGGGCGTCCGTCAGGCCGGGGAAGAGGTCAGTCAGCTTTTCCATCGGCAGGGTTCTCCACCAGTTTTTCGAGCAGCTTGCGCGCCCGGTTGATCCGGGTCTTGACCGTGCCCAGCGGCAGGCCGAGTTCCCGGGCGATGTCTTCGTAGGCGTAGTCCTTGATGAACCGCAGTTCGGCGACCTGGCGGTAGCCGGCGGGCAGGTCGCGGATGCCCTGCATCAGCTGCTTGACGGCCTGGTCGATGATGAATTCGTCTTCGGGCGTGCTGCCGGAGAGGACGTCGAGCGCCTCGCGTTCGGTCGAGATGGACACGGAATTGATGGACGTGCGGCTGCGGCGCAGGTGGTCGATGGCCTCGTTCTGGGCGATGTTGTAGAGCCACGTCGAGAAAGCGTACTGCGAGTTGTAGCGGTCGATGTTCATAAAGGCTTTCTCGAAGCTGCGCTGGCAGATGTCTTCGGCGTCCTCCACCACCGACACGTACTTCAGGACGTGCGTCATCAGGGCGCTGCGATACCTCTCCAACAGGAGCGAAAAGGCTCCCTGGTCGCGTTGCAACGCCATCTCCACGAGGGCGAGGTCGTCGATCTTAGTGTGCTTCTCTCCAGTTCTTGCCATAGTTGCATTCCGTAATGAGCGGGACGGAGAGGTTGCAGACGCTTTCCATCTCCTGTTTGACCATTTCCACGATGCGGTCGCGTTCGTCAGCCACCACGTCGAACACCAGTTCGTCGTGGACCTGGAGGACCATCTTGCTGCGGAAGCCGTCCGCTTCCAGCCGCCGGCTGACGGCGATCATCGCCAGTTTGATGATGTCGGCCGCGCCGCCCTGGATCGGGGCGTTGACGGCGTTGCGTTCCGCCAGGCCGCGGGCGACCGCGTTCTTGCTGTTGATGTCGGGGAGGAAGCGCTTGCGGCCAAACAGGGTTTCGACGTAGCCTTTCTCGCGGGCTTCTGCGACCACACGGTCCATATAGTCCCTGACGCCGGGATAGCTCTTGAAGTAGGCTTCGATGAAGGCCCTGGCTTCCGAGCGGGGGATGCCCATCCGCTGCGACAGGCCGAAGGCCGAGATGCCGTAGATGATGCCGAAGTTGGCCACTTTCGCGTGGCGGCGCTGCTCGGCCGTCACGTCTTCGGGCGCCACGTGGAAGATGCGGGCTGCGGTGGCGCGATGGACGTCGGCGCCGTGGGCGAAGCCGGCCACCAGGTGCGGGTCGCCGCTCAGGTGGGCCATCAGCCGCAGTTCGATCTGGGAGTAGTCGGCCGAGACGATCCATCCGTCGGGATCGCTCGGGACGAAGGCCTCGCGGATCTTCATGCCTCGTTCCGTGCGGATGGGAATGTTCTGCAGGTTCGGCTTGAGGCTGCTCAGCCGGCCGGTCGCAGTAAGCGCCTGCGTAAAGGTGGTGTGCACCTTGCCGTCGACGGGGCTGACCAGGGTGGGCAGCGGGTCGATATAGGTGGAAAGGAGCTTCTTGACAGCCCTGAATTCCAGGATCTTGCCTACGATGGGATGGCGGTCTTCGATTTCGCTGAGCGTTTCTTCGTCAGTCGGATAGCTGTCGTTGCGGCTCTTCTTGACGCGGGGGTTCAGGCCCAGTTTCTCGTAGAGCACCACGCCGATCTGGCGCGGGGACGACAGGTTGAGGGCGGGTTCGCCGGCAAGGTCGCGGGCTTCCTTCTCGATCTGGAGCAGTTCCTTCGACAGGAGCCGGCTGTAGTCGCTCAGCATCCGGGGGTCGATCTTGACACCGGTGGCCTCCATATTGGCCAGGATGCCGATCAGGGGCATCTCGATCCGCGTGTAGAGGTCCCACAGGTGCTGATCCTGCAGCTCTTTCCGCAGCAGGGGTTCGATCAGGCCGGCCGCGACGCACGCGCGGCCGCCCGCCTTGTCCTCGAAATCGAAGAGCATCAGCTGACCGTCCTGCCCGCTTTCCGTCAGGTCCGTGTCCAGGTACGCGGCGGCGAGCGTCTCGAGTTTGTGGCTCCGTTCCGGGTTGAGCAGGTAGTGCATGATCTCGATGTCGTAGAGCGGGCCCTTGAGGGCGGTATGCTTGAGGCCGAAGCCGCATTTTTCGATGGAAGCGTCGGCGAGAACCGGTGCGGCGTCGGAATAGGGGAGCACGCAGTAGCGGTCGCCGCTGGCCAGGATCACGTGGTCGGTGAGCCGGACGGCCACCCGGCCGGTCCGGCGGGCTTCCCGGAGGATCTCTTCTGCGGGTGCGTCCGTGCACGCGAGGGCCCGGCGCTCCGGTTCGCGGACGGTCTCCAGGGTGGGGACGAGGCCGCGGAGCGAGTTGAACTCGTAGCGGCTGAACAGCGCGGCCACCTGCTGCTCGTCAGGGCGCCCGATGCGGAGCTGGGATTCCTCCACGGCGATGTCCACGTCGGTGCGGATGGTGACCAGTTCCTTGCTCAGGCCCAGGTGGGGCATCGCTTCGCGGAAGGCTTCCTGCTGCCGGGGCGGCAGTTCGTCCAGATGGGCCTCGATGCCTTCGAGGCTGCCGTACTTCGCCACCAGCTTGCGCGCACCCACTTCACCGATGCCCGCGACGCCCTTCACGTTGTCGGCCGCGTCGCCCCAGATGGCCAGGATGTCGACGATCTGCCGGGGATCGGCGATGCCGTAGCGCTCGCAGAGGGCTTCCTTCGAGAGGATCTCGTTGTCCGCACCGGATTTTCCGGGCTTGTACTGGAAGATGTGGTCGTCCACGATCTGCCCGAGGTCCTTGTCGGGCGTAACCATATAGACGTCGAAGCCGCTGCCGGCAAAGGCCTTCGCCACGGTGCCGATCACGTCGTCCGCCTCGAAGCCGGGTTTCATCAGCACCGGAATGTCGAGCGCGGCGACGATCGCGGCGAGCGGCTCGAGGGCGGCCCGCACGAGTTCGGGCGTGGCCGCGCGGGTGGCCTTGTATTCGGGGTACAGCTCGTGCCGGAAAGTGCCTCCCGGCGGATCGAACGTCACGGCCAGGTGCGTGGGCTTTTCCCGGGCGATGAGTTCCAGCAGGTACTTCGTGAAGCCGAAGAGGATGGAGGTGTCCTCGCCTTTCGAATTGACCATCGGCCTGCGCAGGAAAGCGTAGTACATCCTGAATATCAGGGCGTGTCCGTCGATCAGGTAGAGCGTGTTCATAACCTACAAATATAATGTTTTTTTTCGTGGGTTTACAAAGCTAATTATCGTGATAAATAATTCTTAATAAATTAGGAGATGTGCTTTCGAATTGTTATATTTGCATATTAAAGACAATAATTATCAAATTCTGATATGGATATCACCCCCATTCTTTCGAAAAATGCCCTGAGCATGCGCCGCTCCCAGATCCGCGACCTGCTCAGCGTGGCGACCCGTCCTGAAATCATATCCTTCGCCGGCGGTTTCCCCAGCCCGGAGACGTTCCCGGTGGAAGACCTGAAGAAAATCATGCAGGAAGTGCTCGACACCGAAGGCGCCGCCGCCTTGCAGTACGGCAGCACGGAGGGCGTGAAGGTGCTCCGCGAGGAAATCTCCCGCCTCTACAAGCGTGACGAGAACCTGGACGTGCCGGTCGAGAACATCATGATCACGACGGCTTCGCAGCAGGCGCTCGACCTGGTCTGCCGCATCTTCATCGATCCGGGCGACGTCATCGTCTGCGGCCTGCCGACCTACCTGGCCGCCCTTCAGTCCGTGTGGTCGTATCAGGGACAGCCCTACGGCCTGCGCCACAACGACGGCCTGGCCGAGGCCTGCAACGTGCTGTGCGCCACCGGCAAGCGTCCCAAGTTCATCTACTCGATCCCCGACTTCCAGAATCCGTCGGGCGAGACCATGACGCTCGAGGAGCGCCAGTACGTGGTGGACGTGGCCCGCAAGTACGACCTGGTCATCGTGGAGGATACGCCCTACAAGAACATCCGGTTCAGCGGCGAGACGCTTCCGTCGATGTACTCGATGGCGCCGGAGCGCGTGATCATGGTGGGCACTTTCTCCAAGACGTTCGTCCCGGGCTTCCGCCTCGGCTGGATCGTGGCCAACCACGACATCATCGAACGCGTCATCGTGGCCAAGCAGTCGTCCGACCTCTGCACGCCGGTGTTCAACCAGATGGTGGCGGCCAAGTATCTCTCTTCGGGTGCCTACGACATCAACCTGAAGAAGACCTGCGCACTCTACAAGCGGAAGAAGGAAGTGATGGTGAACTCTTTCGAGGAATTCATGCCGAAGGGTGTCACCTGGACCAATCCCGACGGCGGCCTGTTCCTCTTCCTGCGGCTTCCCGAGCAGTTCGACACGCGCGAGCTCTTCGACCTGGCCATCAAGGAGAATGTGGCTTTCGTCATCGGCGAAGCGTTCCACAGCGACGGTTCCGGCAAGAATACGATGCGCCTGAACTTCTCGTTCGCTTCCGACGACAAGATCCGCGAAGGCGTCAAACGCCTCGCCAACGCCATCCGCAAGCTGTACGAGAAATACGGGATCTAAGTCCGCATCAGCGGACCGCCGGAGGCCGGTACTTTGCTGAGTGAACCGGAAGTATGTAGGGACCTTCGCATTAGCAAAGTACTAAGGCCGGGAGGCGCGGGGTTTGGGGCGGAGCCCCAGTCATTAGATCATCGTTGCGATGTTGGCGGTGAAGAGCTTCACGGCCATCGCCAGCAGGATGATTCCGAATACCTTACGGAGAATGTAAATCACGGTTGGGCCGAGCACTCGCTCGACCCAATCGACGTATTTGAGCATGAAGTAGACCACCACCATGTTGAGGGCGATGGCCACGATGATGTTCTGCATCGCATATTCCGCGCGCATCGAGATCAGCGTGGTGAGCACGCCGGCGCCGGCAATCAGCGGAAAGATGATGGGGACGACATTGGCGGCCGACGCGGGGCCGTCGTTCTTCATGATCTCCACGCCCAGGGTCATTTCCATGCCATAGATGAAGATGATGATGGCGCCCGCCACGGCGAAGGAGTGGACATCCACGCCGAAGAGCGAGAGGAGTCCCTCGCCGGCGAAGAGGAAGGCGACGAGGATGGCGAACGAAATAAGCGCGACCTTGAGCGGACCGATCCTGGCGCCCTTGCTGCGGAGGTCGATGATGATGGGCAGCGATCCGGTGATGTCGATGATGGCGAAGAGCACGATGAACGCGCTGATGATTTCCTTGAAGCTGAAACTCATGTCGTCCGTGATTAATTGCCGCAAAAATACAATATTTTTCTAACTTTGTGGATTGCTTGTAAACATTAGGAAAGATGAGAAACAAAATCGTTGCCGGTAACTGGAAGATGAACACCACCGTTACCGAAGGAATCGCACTCGCGGAAGCCATTGTCGCCCGGATGGATTCGGTTCCGGCCGGCGTGTCGCTGGTCGTCGCCCCGCCGTTCACCCACCTGACCGCCGTCGCAAAGGTGCTGGCTGGCAGCCCGGTCGCCCTGTCGGCCCAGAACTGCGCCGACCAGCCGAAAGGCGCCTATACGGGCGAGGTGTCGGCTGCGATGCTGAAGGATGCGGGCTGCCGCTATACGATCCTCGGCCATTCCGAGCGGCGCGAATACTATGGCGAGACTTCTGAAAAGCTCGTCAGGAAAATGGCGCTGGCCTTCGAAAACGGACTGAAGGTGATCTTCTGCGTCGGCGAGAAACTGGAAGAGCGGCAGGAAGGCCGTCATTTCGATGTGGTCCAGACGCAGATCGCGGAAGTGCTCTTCGGCCTTTCGCCCGAGGAGATGGCGAACATCGTGATTGCCTATGAACCGGTCTGGGCAATCGGTACGGGCGTGACGGCCACCTCGGAGCAGGCGCAGGAAATCCACGCCTTCATCCGCCGGACACTGGCGGCGCATTTCGGCGAAGCGGTCGCCGAGGCGACGACGATTCTCTACGGCGGCAGCTGCAAGCCGTCCAACGCGAAGGAACTGTTCGCCTGCCCCGACATCGACGGCGGCCTCATCGGCGGCGCTTCCCTCAAAGCCGATGATTTCATCGCGATTGCGATGAGCTTTTAACTGGGGCTCTGCCCCAAACCCCGCGCCTCCCGGCCTTAGTACTTTGCTTATGCGAGGGTAAGTCGATTCTTCAGTTTGTTTTAGCAAAGTACCGGCCTCCGGCGGTCCGCTGATGCGGACTTGTTAGTGACCGATCGTGGTTAATTATGGATTATATTTCGGTACATATCAGGATCGAGCCGTTCAGTGAGGAACGGGCGGAGATCGTCGAGGCGGAAATCGCCGACCTCGGTTTCGACAGCTTCACGGTGGAGGAGCCGCTGCTCAACGCTTTCATCCCGCTGGAACGGTTTTCCGAACCGAACCTCAAGACGCTGCTCAGCGGCTTCGACACCGCCGAATTCCGCCTTTCGCACACCGTGGAACTGGTGAAGGAGCAGAACTGGAACGCCGCCTGGGAGAGCGACTTCGAGCCGGTGGTGGTGGACGGACAGGTGACGGTCCGGGCGCCGTACCATAAGGGCCTGCCGCGGACGCGGCTCAACATCGTCATCGATCCGCAGATGAGTTTCGGCAGCGGTCATCACCAGACCACCACGATGATGGTCGAGCAGCTGCTCGCGGAGGGGAAGGCCCTGAAGGGGAAGGCCGTGCTCGATATGGGCTGCGGCACCGGCATCCTGGCCATCACGGCGGCCAAGCTCGGCGCCGCCGTGCCGGTCCACGCCGTGGACATCGATCCCACCTGCGTCCGTTCGACGAAAGCCAACGCCCGGCGCAACCGGATCCCGCACAAGCTCGTCACCGTACTGGGCGACGCCTCCGTGCTCATCCGCGGCCAGTATGACTATGTGCTGGCCAACATCAACCGGAACATCCTGCTTGCCGACATGGGCTCGTATGTGCGCGCCCTCAAGCCGCAGGGCGGATGCCTGCTGCTCAGCGGCTTCTTCGCCGCCGACATCCCGATGCTCCTGGAAGCGGCCGCACGCTTCGGCCTTGCCGAAACGGCCCGTCGTACCCGCGACGAATGGGCCTTGCTGGTCCTTCGGAAATGATACCGACAGGTATTGAACCTGCGGGCGTGTTGTAACTGGTAGCCAAGCCAGACTTAGGATCTGGTGGTGAAAACCGTGGGGGTTCGAGTCCCCCCGCCCGCACACTATGGCTAAGACTGCATTGATTACCGGCGCCACGAGCGGAATCGGCGCCGCTTGCGCCCGCAAGTTCGCGGGCGCGGGTTACCGCGTCATCATCACCGGCCGGCGGGAGGGACAGCTCGCCGTGATGGCCGAAGAACTGGAACGGAATTACGGGGTGGAGGTGCTCCCGCTCTGCTTCGACGTGCGCGACCGCGAAGCGGTGAAACGGACGCTAGACGGGCTGCCGGCCGCCTGGCGCGACATCGACGTCCTGATCAACAACGCCGGGCTGGCGCTCGGCCTGGAGCCCGAATATGCCGGTGACTTCACCGACTGGGAAACGATGATCGACACCAATGTCAAGGGCCTGCTCTATATGACGCGGCTCGTGGTTCCCGGGATGGTGGAACGGTTGCGCGGCCATGTCATCAACATCGGCTCCGTGGCGGGCGACGCCGCCTATGCCGGCGGCGCGGTCTATTGCGCCACGAAGGCGGCCGTGAAGATCCTGTCGGACGGCCTGCGCATCGACCTGGCCCACACGCCGGTCCGTGTCACGAACCTGAAGCCCGGCCTCGTGGAGACCAATTTCAGCAACGTCCGGTTCCACGGCGACACCGAGCGGGCTTCCAACGTCTACAAGGGCATCCAGCCGCTTACGGGCGACGACATCGCCGACGTGGCGCTCTATGCCGCCCAGGCTCCCGCACACGTACAGATCGCCGAGGTGCTGATCCTGGCTACCCACCAGGCCAACGGCTCGACGATCTGCAGGCAGTAGCGACCGTATTTCGGACGGTTACCGGATCAATTCGACTTTCGATGAGCGGCTGCACTCGCCGCTGACGCTGGCGCCCAGGTCCTTGATACTGAGCGTCGAGGCGCCGGACAGTTCATAATCGAGCCGGCCGCTGACGGCGACCTGGCATTTGGTGGCGCCGGACAATTCGACTTCTGCCTGGCCCGTCACGCCGCTGGCCTCGTATTTCGACGCGCCGGAAGCTTCGAGTTTCAGTGTCCGGGTGTCGCCGGCGAGCTCGGCTTTCGAGGAGCCGGACAGGCCGGCCCGCACGTGTCCGTAGTTGCCCGTGAGCCGGCTGGACGAGGCGCCGGAAAAGTCAATGCGCAGGTTGTCGGCATCCCCTTCGAAGGTAAGCTTCGAAGCGCCGGACAGGATGGTCTTCACCGACGGGAACGTCGCCCGGATTCGGGCTTTCGAAGCACCCGAAAGGCCGATGGACAGCGTTCCGTTGCCGTTCGCCGCAAAGGCTTCCAGCTGGCTGGCCCCGCTCAGTTCGATGTCGAGGTTGTCATCGGGCCGGAGCCTCGGCCTCCCGACGGCCGTCAGCCGTACGGCGCCCGACAGGTTGAGGGAAAGCAGCCGCGGCATCGTGACCCGGGCGTACAGCTTGTCGGAACTGTCGTTCAGTTTGCGCTGGATGCTCCGGGGCAGGTTGGCTACGCCGATGCGGAGATTGCCGGCGCTGCAGCTGACCCTGAGGTAGGGTTCGATGTACGCGGGAACTTCGACGTCCACCGCCCACGCGTCGGCGAAGGTGAGTTCGACCCGGAAAGCGTGCGACACGGTCAGTGCCGTGAAGTCCGTATAGTTGTAGTGTTGTTTGTAAAGGTCCCTGGCGGGATTCGGTTCCGCGGAGGCCGTGGCCAGCGTCGCGGCGAGGACCGCGACAAGGAGCATTGTCTTTTTCATAAGGAGGGGTTGTGTTTTCGTTTCATTTCTTCTTGCAGTTGCGTCGCATCATCGAGGATGCCGCCATAGTAGTCTTTGAGAATCGCCGTCTTTTCCTTGTCGGAAAGTTCGTCAGGCAATTGCTCGTAAAGGGGGATGGCCTCGTCGGTCATTTCCTGGATTACGCTCTCCCAGTCCACAGACGGGTCGTCGGAGTTCGTCGCCAGCAGCCGGTAGAGTTCGCCGATCTGTTCGAGGTAAGCCTCGTAGACGGCTTCCGGCGAGTTCGCGTGCCGGAAATGGGACTGTCCGCCCGGCAGGCACAGCCAGACGATGAGTCCCACGGCCGCCGCGGCCGCCAGGCATTGCAGGACCACGCGGCGGCGCCGGCGTTGTACGCGGCGTGCCGCGAGCCGGGCTTCGAAGCGGGCTTCGTGCCCTTCGGGAAGGTCGTAAAGGTCAAATCGGTTCTCCATCTTCTTTCAATAGCGCTATGAGTTTCTGTTTGCCCCGCAGGAATTGCGACCGCAGGGTCGATTCTTTCGTTCCGGTGAAACCTGCGATTTCCCCGTAGTCGAGCCCTTCGGCCAGGACCAGCGTCACGACCAGCCGGTAGGGATCCGGCAGGCGCTGCAGCGCATCGAGGATCCGTCGGGCGGATACTTCGGGCGGGATGTCCGCGTCTTCCGTTTCGCCGGCGGTTTCGTACAGATATGCTTCCCGGAAGGCCGCCTCGCGCCTGCGTTTCCGCAGCCGGTCGACCGAGGCCCGGATGCAGGTGCGTGTCAGCCAGGCGGAGGCCTGTTCCCGGGACATCGGCAGGAGCGGCGCTGTCACGAACTTGATCAGGGTGTCGTGCATCACCTCTTCCGCGTCTTCCGGATTCAGGAGGATCCGGCGGCTGATGTTGTAGAGCCGCCGCCCGTGTGCCTGGTAAATCGATGAGATCTCTTGCTGGGTCATTCTGTCTATAATACGTCTGCGAAAACGGATTGTTGCAGGTTTCGGATGCAAATTTACAATTTTTCGTATCTTTGCGCCCGAGCGGAGGGACCGGTCTTCCGCAAGTGTGCTTGGAACCACTCTAAAAACAAGGACAATGACTGAAAACACCCATTCCGGACAGCGCGGACTGTCCATTACCTTCGTCTGGCTTGCAGTCACCTTCTGTGTCTGCCTTGTCGCCTCCAATCTTTTCGTACCCCGTCTCTGGCAGGTGGGCAGGTGGTCGCTCCAACTTTCGGGGGCCGTGCTCATCTTTCCGATATCCTACATCATCAACGACCTGCTGACCGAAGTTTACGGCTACCGCCGGGCGATGTCGGTCATCTGGATGGGATTTGTACTGAGCGCCTTCGTGGCCCTCGCCGCCCAGCTGGTGGCCTGGCTGCCGGCGCCGCTCTATCCGGAAAACCGCGAAGTGGCAGACAGTTTCAACCGGTTGTTCGGACTGGTACCGCGGACAACGCTTGCGTCGCTGCTGGCATTTATCTTCGGATCGCAGATGAACGCGTGGGTGATGTCGCGGATGAAGGTGGCGACGAAGGGCCGCGGGTTCGGCTGGCGCGCAATCCTTTCGACCCTTGCGGGTGAACTCTGCGACTCCGTGATCTTCTATCCGCTGGCTTTTGCCGGTGTGATGCCTGTGAAAGCCATCGTTTCGATCATCCTGACGCAGGTGACCGTCAAGACTCTCTACGAGGTGCTGATCCTCCCGGTCACGGCGGTGATTGCCCGCCGTCTCAAGCAGGCTGAAGGCATCGATACCTTTGACTATAATGTCTCATACAATCCTTTCTTGACGAAAAACGAATAACCTATGGAAAACGACAGGAATAAGGAAGGGCTCAGTGCCCTGGGCCGAAAGACGGCTTATCCGTCCGACTATGCGCCGCAGGTTCTGGAAGCGTTTACCAACCAGCATCCCGACAACGATTATTGGGTGCGCTTCAACTGCCCCGAGTTCACGACGCTCTGCCCGATTACCGGACAACCCGATTTCGCGGAGATCCGCATCGCCTATGTGCCCGACGTGAAGATGGTGGAAAGCAAGTCGCTCAAGCTCTATCTGGGCAGTTTCCGGAATCACGGCGGCTTTCATGAGGATACCGTCAATACGATAATGAAGGACCTCATCGGACTGATGGATCCCAAATACATCGAGGTGACGGGTTTCTTTACGCCGCGCGGGGGCATTTCCATCTATCCGTATGCCAATTACGGACGTCCCGGGACCCGCTACGAGGAACTGGCGCTTCGCCGCTTTGACAGCCACGAATAATAATTCCTTGCCGGGGCGCAATGTTTTGTGCCCGTCCGTATTTATATTTGCAGAAAAGAATCCTTCCTACGATGAAAAAGACTTTATTCCCTGCCGTGCTTGCGCTGGTCCTCATCGCACTGTCCGCGACGGCCTGCAATTTCCTGGATAACGATATTCCCGACGGCGGCGTGCCCAACGACGTCTCCTTCTATACCGGCTGTCCGCTTTCCTTCTATTTCGTCGACGAAAACGGAAATGACCTGGTTCAGTTCGAAGACCGGACCACCTGGCCGACCGCGTTCCGGGATCCGGCCCAGCCGAGCGTACGGGAAAATGCCGTGGCTGGCGCCCGCACGTACGAGGGGAAGGACGGGGTCGTCATCCTTTATAACAACGATGCCAATTCGCTCTGGATGGATCCGGACGAGGGCCTGTACCGCTTCCAGACGTTCTTCTGGGGCGTAACGCCCGAACAGCAGTTCGCCTTTCCCGTCTATCTGGGCGAGAGCGAAGACCTCCTGACGGTGGGCTACAAGTATCTGACCTCCTCCGACAATATCCAGATCACGGGTGCGTCGTGGGCCGTCGAGATCACTTCGGTGAAGTACAACGGCGTCGAGGTGTTCGTGGGCAATGAAAAAGGGAAGGTTTTTGTTACAAAACCTTCCCAGGGAGGTGATACGACCGTCCGAATCGGTTCTATCTGACTTCCGTGACGGCGTTCATTCCGACCGTGATGGCCTGCTCATTCATCGGAATGAGGTTGTGGCGGCGCGGCGGAAGCGATTTCTTCAGGCCTTTGAGGACATTGTCCATCGTGACCACCGGCTTCATCTTCAGATAGGCGCCGAGGACCACCATGTTGTACGCCTTGGCGTTGCCCAGCTTCGCGGCTTCCTCCACGGCGTCGATGCGGCAGATCCGGATGTCCTTCCGTTCGGGATGGCGGGTGATGCCGTTGGTGTCGTAGATGAGCAGTCCGCCGGGTTTCACCTGGTTCTCGAACTTGTCCATCGACTGCTGGTTGAGGATGATGGCCGTGTCGAACCGGCTCAGCACGGGGGAGCTGATCTTGTTGTCGCTCAGCACCACGCTGACGTTGCAGGTACCGCCGCGCATTTCCGGGCCGTAGGAGGGAAGCCAGGAGACTTCCTGGTCCTGCATGATGCCGCCGTAGGCGAGGATCTTGCCCATCGAGAGGACGCCCTGTCCTCCGAATCCGGCTATGATGATTTCTTCTTTCATAATTGTCGTTGATTTTGGGGTTCGACTATCTGTCCTTCATGTCACCGAGCGGGTAGAACGGGAACATGTTCTCTTCCATCCACTTGTTGGCTTCCACCGGCGGGATCTTCCAGCCGGAGTTGCAGGTGCTGACGACTTCGATGAACGAGGTGCCTTTCTTCATCATGGAATTCTCGAACGCCTTGCGGATGGCAGCCTTGGTCTTGCGAACGGCGGCCGGGTTCTGGACGCTCTGGCGGGTGACATAGCAGGTGCCTTCGAGCTGGGCGAGCAGTTCCGTGATCTTGAGCGGGTAGCCGTTGAGTTCGGCCTTGCGGCCGTACGGCGTGGTGGCCGTCACCTGGCCCAGCAGGGTGGTCGGGGCCATCTGGCCGCCGGTCATGCCGTAGATGGCGTTGTTGATGAAGATGATGACGATGTTCTCGCCGCGGTTGCAGGCGTGCATCGTTTCGGCGGTGCCGATGGAGGCGAGGTCGCCGTCACCCTGGTACGTGAATACGTATTTGTCGGGGTTGAGGCGCTTGATGGCCGTGGCCAGGGCCGGTGCGCGGCCGTGGGCGGCTTCCTGCCAGTCGATGTCGAGATAGTTGTAGGCGAACACGGAGCAGCCTACCGGGCTGACACCGATCGTCTTGTCCTGAATGTCCATTTCCTCGATGACCTGGGCCACCAGTTTGTGGACCACGCCGTGGGAGCAACCAGGACAGTAGTGCATGATGTTGTCGGTCAGAACCGACGATTTGCCGTAAACTTTGTTTTCGGGCTTGATGATGTCATTGATGTCCATAGTCCTGATTATTTGATGAATTTGAGGAATGCTTCATAGATTTCGTCGGGGTTGGGAACCACGCCGCCCTGGCGGCCGTAGAAACCGACGGGCACGCGGCCGTTGGCCACGAGGCGGACGTCTTCGACCATCTGGCCGGAGTTGAGCTCGACCGACATGATGCTCTTGAGCTGCGGCACGAGTGCATCGATCTGTTTCTTCGGGAACGGGAAGAGGGTGATGGGGCGGAGCAGGCCGAGCTTGATGCCGTTTTCACGGGCCATGTCCACCACGTTCTCGCAGATACGGGACATGCAGCCGAAGGCGACGATCAGGTGTTCTGCGTCTTCGGCCTTATAGGTGCTGTAGCGGACTTCCTTCTCTTCGATCTCAGCGTATTTCTTCTGGAGCTTGATGTTGAAGTTCTCCATCACGACCGGGTCGAGGGCCAG
>CAMZGD010000005.1 GCA_947306365.1 uncultured Bacteroidales bacterium | reverse complement strand
ATGTCCTTGCTGTCGGCCGGAATCATGAAGAGCAGCATCGCGTTGCGCTCGATGTGGCGCAGGAACCGCAGGCCGAGGCCTTTGCCTTCATGGGCGCCTTCGATGATGCCGGGGATGTCGGCCATCACGAACGACTTGTCGTCGAAATAGCTGACGATGCCCAGCTGCGGCTCCAGGGTGGTGAATGCGTAGTCGGCGATCTTGGGCTTGGCCGCGGAGACGACGGAAAGCAGCGTGGACTTGCCGGCGTTGGGGAATCCTACGAGGCCCACGTCGGCCAGCACCTTGAGCTCCAGCACGAACCATCCCTCGACACCGGGCTCGCCGGGCTGGGCGTAGCGGGGCGTCTGGTTGGTCGCGCTCTTGAAGTAGTTGTTGCCCAGTCCGCCGCGGCCGCCCCGGGCCAGGATCTTCTCCTCGCCGTCCTCCAGGATTTCGAAGAGCACCGCTCCGGTCTCGCCGTCGCGCGCCACGGTGCCGAGCGGCACTTGCAGGATCACGTCGGCGCCCTGCTTGCCGTGCTTGAGCTGGCCGCTGCCGGCGCCGCCGTCCTCCGCCTTGATGTGTTTCTTGTATTTCAGGTGGATGAGCGTCCACATCTGCCGGTTGCCGCGCAGGATGATGTGGCCGCCCCGGCCGCCGTCGCCGCCGTCAGGGCCGCCCTTGGGGACGTACTTGGCCCGGTGCAGGTGCATCGAACCGTTTCCGCCGTTCCCGCTCTTGCAGAAAATGCGGACGTAGTCTATGAAGTTCGTGCCGGTTTCGAAGCTCATTGCAGGCTATTCGTAGTCTTTCATCACGGCGCAGATCTTGTCGAAGACCTCGTCGATGGTTCCGAGGCCGTCGATTTCGCGGTAGCAGCCCTTCCCTTTGTAGTAGGAGATCACCGGCTCCGTCTTGGCGTGATAGGTGTCGATCCGGTTCTGGATAATCTCGGGTTTTGTGTCGTCCACGCGGTTCTCCACTTCAGCGCGGTGGCGGATGCGCTCGAAAACGGTTTCATCGGGAATCATCAGGGAAACGACGGCGTCCACCTTGCCGTCGCGGTCGGCCAGAATCCGGTCGAGATGCTCGGCCTGGGCCGTGGTGCGCGGGAAGCCGTCGAAGATGAAGCCTTTCACGCCGGGGTTGGCGTCGAGTTCCGAAGCGATCATGCCTTCGACCACTTCATCGGGAACGAGAAGGCCCTGGTCGATGAGTGTCTTGGCCTGCTGGCCGAGCGGCGTCCCGTTTGCGATTTCACGGCGCAGGAGGTCGCCGGTCGATACGTGACGCAGGCCGAAGCGTTCGATCATCAGGGCCGCCTGGGTCCCTTTGCCCGCGCCCGGAGGGCCGAAGATCAGGAAATGTTTCCGCATTGTTCTGGGGGTATTGGTGTCGAGAATGTAGATGTCTTTGTAATTGCGGCCCAGCTGGTCATAGTCCAGGCCGAAACCCACGATGAAGCGGTTCTCGATTTCCATGGCCACGTAGTCCAGCTTGAGTTCCTTTTTGTAGACTTCCGGCTTGAGGAGCATCGTGCAGATCTTCACGTCGGCGGCGCCGGCGTCCAGCAGAAGGGCGTGGAGGTCGGTGATGGTCTTGCCCGTATCGACGATGTCCTCCACTACGATGACGGTCCGTCCCTTGATGGAAGAGGTCAGGCCGAGGACCTTGCGCGTAACGCCCGTCGAGAGCGTCCCTTCGTAGGAAGAGAGCCGGATGCTCGAGAATTCGCAGGGGAAGTTGAGCCGTTTCATCAGTTCGCCCGTAAAGAGGATCGAACCATTGAGGACGCACAGGATGATGGGCGTCCCGTTGAAGTTCTTGAAATCGTGATTGATGCGTTCCGCTACGGCATCGATGGCCTGTTCCAGCCGCTCGTAAGGGATATAAGGTACGAAGTACCGGTCTTTGACCAGAATCCTGTTTTCCATCAGAAATTATTTTTGATTCTGCGAAATTACACAAAATCTTTGGCTTTGGCAAAGAACGACAAGTTGTATTAAATTTTTATTGTTTTTCAATAATATTTTATATTTTTGCAAAAAAACAAAACGCGTATGAAAAGGTTGTTCCTAATCTTTTTTTTCCTTGGCTTCGCGCTTGCCGCGGCAGCCCAGACGGGAACCTGGTCCGGCAAGTTGGAAGTGCAGGGTATGAGCCTCACGCTTGTATTCCATCTCGATGAAGCAGGGTGTACGTTAGATTCTCCCGATCAGGGTGTCAAGGGGATTCCTGCCCAGGCTTCCCACGAGGAAATGGGCAAGCTGGTCATTCGGGTTCCGTCCATCGGGGCCTCCTACGAAGGCTTTCTCCTGGCTGGGAAACTTGTGGGTACGTTCAACCAGAACGGCGGCTCCTTCCCGCTGACGCTCATGCCCGGCGAGCCGAAGTTGAACCGGCCCCAGACCCCCGTGGGGCCGTTCCCCTATACAACCGAGGAAGTATCTTTCACAAATGGCGATGCCGTGCTGAAGGGGACGCTCACGCTGCCGGAAGGATGCAGTCGGAACACTCCTGTCCTCATAATGGTTACGGGTAGCGGACTGCAGGACCGGGATGAGGAATTGTTCGACCATAAGCCGTTTGCGGTAATCGCCGATGCGCTGGGTCGTGCCGGGTTCGCCACGCTCCGCTACGATGACCGGGGCTTCGGCGAATCGACCGGGGATGTGTGGCCCTGCACGACGGAAGATTTTAAAAACGACGCTTTGGCCGGCCTTCAGTTGTTACGAAGTCGTTTCGATCACGTCGGCGTCCTCGGGCATAGCGAGGGCGGTACCATCGCCCTGATGCTTGCTGCGGAAGGCCGGGCCGATTTCATCGTGAGCCTGGCCGGTGTGGTGATTTCCGGCAGGGAGGCCCTGCTGCTGCAAAACCGGCACATCCTGACCGCTTCCGGCGTCCCCGAAGCGACGGTCGATGCCTATTGCGAAGCCATCGGCGATGCGTTCAGCGCCGTCATCGCCGGATCGACGCCTCCTGACGCAGACAGTCTGGACCTGCCGGAAGGGCTGAAACCGAATTATCAGGCCCTGCTGATGCAGTGTGCCTTGCCGTGGATGCGTTATGTCCTGGCGCTCGATATGCGTGCAAAACTGAAAGAAATCACCTGTCCGGTCCTGGCCATGAACGGGACGAAGGATTCGCAGGTTGATGCTGGGAAGAACCTCTCAGCCTTGCGCGGCGGCCTTCCCGACAATGGTGCGAACCGGATTCTGGCCATCGAGGGCGTGAACCATCTTTTCCAGCACTGCCTCACCGGCGAACTGGCCGAATACCGGGAAATCGAAGAGACCTTCGCACCTGAAGCCATCGCGGCCATCATCTCCTGGCTGAAAGAACTGCGCTATAATCCCTGACGGGCGATTCCGTCCAGAAACATCGGCCTGTTTCTGGATGGAAAGTGTTTTTTGCTGGGAATACTTGCATTCCGAGCGTTGACGTTGTATCTTTGTTACGTCCAGAGCCGCAGTGGCGTTGGAGAAAAGTGTGTAAAGAATGGCGATGGATTTCTATCAAGGTTCGTACGCTCCGGGCGGTCGATCATTTAACGACCAGGAGAACCGATGTAAACAGGTCTTTCAAGAAGCCGCGGCGCGGTACGGCGGCTTCTGGCATCTTTGTACGCCGGGCGAGGACCAACCGTTGATCTTCAGGAAGCGTGAAGATTACGTCTTTATGATGACGGCCATCGCCATTTGTGCCTATGCGTTTCCAAGCGTAAAGGTCATCACCTTCGAGATAATGGGTAACCATCTTCATATGATGCTTTGCGGACATCCGGATGAATTATTTTCCTTTTTCGCGATGCTGAAAAAGAAGCTGAGACGCTATCTTGCGATACAAGGCGAGGGTGTCTGCCTGGACGGTTTCGCGTGCAAGCGGCTGATTCCCGCCGAGACGCTTGAATCGCTGCGCAACCAGATTGCCTACATCAATCGGAACAATTATCTCGTCGACCCCGACCATACTCCCTTCTCCTATCCTTATGGAGCGAATGGCTATTATTTCCTTCCGGCGGCAAGGCGTTTTGCGGAGGGAAGATTTGGTGATTTGACCATCTTGGAACGGCGTTCGTTCGTTCATGCCAGGGATATCGGGTATCCGGATGACTGGATAATCATCGGTGGAGCATTTTCGCCGGTCAATTATGTACACTTCGATATCGGTGAAGGGGTGTTCCGCAACGCCCGGCATTATTTCCATAAGATCACGCGGGAGATAGAGTCTTACAAGGAGATAGCCGCCCAGCTGGGGGATGCTGTCTTCTACACCGATGATGAGCTGAACGCAGTCATCTATCGGATTTGCAAGCGGGAGTATGATGTAGAGAGTCCGATGCTATTGACGGCCAATTCCAAGTTCGATCTCGCCCGAAAACTTCATTACGATTATAACGCTGATAACGGAAAAATCGCCCGTCTGGTCAAACTGCCGCGAAATGTGCTCGACCAGATGTTCCTGTCAAAGGATTCCATCCAGAAAAGCAACCGTGTTTCTGGATAAACTGTCGTAAAACATGCTGCTATCCAGAAACAGCCTTGTTATTCTGGATGGACTGCAGAAGATAGAAATGAATATGTGCCGGAGATCTGTAGGGTTGGTTGAGCGTGCCCTCATTTACTTGATTTGCTATGTAATGCTGCTGTCGGGAGCTGCAGAAACGGTGCAGGCGCAGGAACTGCCGGTATCCGTCACGACGCGCATCGAGCAGCTGGCCGAGGAAGGCGTGGCCGCCGATGAGCTGGTCCGTTATTATGAGGGGCTGCTGCTCAGCCCGCTCAACCTCAATGCGGCGTCCCGCGAGAAGCTGGAGGAGACGGGGCTGCTGACGCTGTTCCAGGTGGAGAGCGTCCTGGCGTGGCGGGAGCGCTACGGCGCCGTCCGGTCGTTTACGGAATGGGCGCTCGTGGAAGGGTTTTCGCCGGAAAGCGTGGCGGCGCTCCGTCCGTTCTTCTCGTTGGATGAACCGGCGCCGCGCCGGGAAACGAAACAGGTCTATTCCGCCCGCTTCCGCAAGAAATGGGCGGCGCCGGGGTGTTCGTTCACCACCAAGGCCCAGTACGATTCCGGGCCGTTTTCGCTCGGCGCCGTCGTCGACAACGACCCGCAGGAACGGTTTCCCGATTTCGTGTCGCTTTCGGCCCGTTGGAAGGGGTTCTATGCCGGTGACTTTACCGCGCGTTTCGGACAAGGGCTCGTGCTTTGGAAGGCGTTCAACTTCAATGCCTTCGGATCGCCTTCTGCAGCAGCCCGCCGGGGCGGGGGCCTTCGGGAATACCACGGGACGGACGAATCGGATTTCTTCCGCGGGCTGGGCTGGACCTACGCTTCCGGGCCGGTGACCGTCACGGCGTTCGGCTCGTACAATGCCGTGGACGCCCGTGTGGTGGACGGGTGTTACACCTCCATCGTGACGGACGGGCTCCACGCCACGGAGGCGGAACGGGCCCGGCGGCACGCGATGCACGAAGCGGTGGCGGGTGCGAATGTCACGCTGGAGCAGGGCCGCTGGCGCATCGGTGTCACGGGGGCCGTCTATGCATACGACAAGAAAAATGGCCGCCGGGTGCAGGATTACAACCGTTATCAGCAGTATGACGGCCTGTGGGGCAACCTGGGCGTCGACGCGTACGGATCGCTGGGCAGCCTGCGCCTGTTCGGCGAGGCGGCGGTCGATGCGCACGGGGCGCCCGCCGCGCTGGCAGGTGCGCTCTGGAGTCCTTCCTACGGGTTTGAGACCAGTTTCACGGCCCGCTGCTATGCCCCGGCCTATATCGCCACGCACGCCGGCGCCCTGTCGTCGCTCAGCAGCGTTTCGAACCAGGTCGGCGGTGCCTTGGCGATGCAGGTGCTGTATGGCGGCTGGACGGTGCGGACCAATGCGGATGTCGCCTGGTATCCCTGGAAACGGTATCGGCAGGAGGCCGGGACGTGGGGCTTCAAGGCGCGGGTCCAGCTGCTCAGGACCTTTTCCGGCGGCGCGGAACTGGAATCCCAGCTGGCGTGGAGCGGCCGGTTGAAGGGGCGCATCCGGATGCAGGCGCCGCTGGGGGAGGCCTGGACGTTGTCCGTGCGCGCCGATGCGAACCGGGGTGGGGCGGCAGCCTTCGCTGACGTCCGCTTTGCGCCTTCTCGCCGCTGGGACGTTTCGGCCCGTGTGACGGCCTGGAACACCGTGGACTGGGACAGCCGCATCTGCTTCTACGAACGGGGCGTTCCGCAGAGTTTCCCGGTCGAGAACTACGCCGGAAAAGGCATCGGGGCGTACCTGGTGGTCAAGTACGCCCCGACGCGGCGGGTCGAGCTGTGGATGAAGCTCCAGCAGGGTTATATGGCCTACTTCGTGCGGATCTTCATTCCGGGGTAGATCTTGCTCTTGCCGTTGAGGTTGTTGAGCCGGTAGATCGTGCTGAGGGAAACGCCGGTCTTCTTGGAGATGGAACTCAGCGTGTCGCCCTTCTTCACGACGTAATAGGTCGGGGCGGCTGACTGGCCGGCGTTCTTTCCGGAGCCCGTGGCCGAACTGCCGCTTCTGGAACTGCCCGTGGAAACGCTGGCAGGCTTGCCGGCAGGACCGTAGATGTACAGGCGCTGGCCGACGTGGATGGTGTTGCTCTTGAGGCCGTTCCATCGCTTGATGTTGGCGACGGTGGTCCGGTGCTTGTTGGCGATGCTGCTCAGCGTCTCGCCGCTCTTCACCTTGTGGATCACGCGCTGTTCGCCGCTGCCGCCGGTCTCCTTGATCTTCTGGACGGCCACCGGGTTGAAGAAGACTGAATCCTTGTAGCGGTAGATGCTGTCCTGCAGGTCGACATACGAAAGCGTGTACTGGTGGGGCAGGTTGAGGATATAGGTATGCTCGGTGCCGGGAATGATGTCGTGCAGGTATTGCGGGTTGAGGTCGCGCAGGGTCTCCATCGGGATGCCGATGCTTTCGGAAATCTGCCCGAAGTGCAGGTTCTTGTTCACGTGGAAGGTGTCCACGTGGGCGGGCAGGCTGACCTGGGCAGGCACGATGCCGTGTTCCGGATAGTAGTTCAAGGTATAGAGCGCGGCGATGAAGGCGGGAATGTAGCCGCGGGTCTCGCGCGGCAGGTAGTTGTAGATCTCCCAGAAGTCGGTCTTGCCGCCGCTGCGGCGGATGGCCTTGCTGACGTTGCCGGCGCCGCAGTTGTAGGAGGCGATGGCGAGCGACCAGTCGCCGAAGATCATATAGCTGTCCTTGAGCAGCCGTGCCGCGGCGCGGCAGGCGGTGAGCGGGTCGTAGCGCTCGTCCACGTAGGAAGTCATCTCCAGCCCGTAGATCTTGGCCGTGTTGTACATAAACTGCCACATGCCTTTGGCGCGGGCGCGGGAGACGGCTTTCGGATTGAGCGCCGACTCGATGACGGCCATCGCCTTGAGCTCCTTCGGAAGCCCGTATTCGTCGAAGATTTCCTCGAACAGCGGCATGTAGTAGGTGGACAGCCCGATGATGCGGGCGGTGGCCATCGGCATCCGCTCGGTGTAGCGGATGATGGCGTTCTTGACGGCCTTGTTGAACTGGACGGGGATGAAGGAGTTCATCCTCCGGAGCCGCTCGATGTACACCTCGTCGGGGATGTTGCTGGTGAGCGAGTCCATTTCCAGCGTGGCCACGTCGAATTCGTTGACGTCGATCTGTTTCTGGATGTAATAGATGCTCAGCAGCGAATCGATGTTGTCGGAATTGTATTCGATGAGGTTTTCGATGTCGTCGTCCACGAGGATGTCGCCGTCGTTGTCGTTGGCCGGCGCCGCGAGCATCTGATAGTCGTTGTACAGGGAGTCATAGGCCTGCTGGAGCGAGTCGAGGCGGTGCATCAGCTCCTCGATCTGCTGCTGCTTTTTCTTTTCGCCGAAGATCTGGGCGTAGCAGCGGCACGGTACGGGAACGAGCAGCGCCGTGAACAGGAGGTACAGGAGGAAACGTTTCATATGGAATCAAAATGTGAATTGCAGGTTCAGCCCCAGCGCCGGTGTGGCGAAGGGGGACGAGGCGGTGTCATACCAGGTATAGGCCGGTGTCAGCGGCTGGATGAGGGCGGGCTGTACCTCGAGCGACGCGATGTTGTCGTTCACGTCGAAATCCGCCATATAGGCGAATACGTTCGCATCGATGACGTTGAGCGCGTAGACCAGGACGGCCGCCAGGATGGAGTAATCGCGGTAGCGGCGGTACGTGTCGCGGTACGTCTCCGCTGCGCTGGCCGTGATCGCACCGATGTAGCCGCTTTCTTCCGTATTGTTGCCGACCTGGGTGATCCAGCGGAAACGCCGGTACTGGATGTCGTTGAAATGGTAGAAGTAGCCGCAGGCGATCAGGCCGCCTGTCCAGATGGGGATCTTCCACCAGTCCCCGTTGTTGGCCTGGCCGAGGCCGGGCAGCAGCAGGGAGTACAGGGTGGACTTGGCCGGGACGGGGGGACGGAAGTCCGTCTTGAAGCAGGCCACGCCGTCGAGCATCTGGGCCCAGTAGAAGAGGCCTGCGGCCGCGTAGCCGGCCGTCCGCAGGTACTTGTATTTCGTTTCGCCGGTCAGGTGGTACTGCCGGTTGCACCAGATGCCGCCGTAGATGCCGCCGCCGATGCCGGCATAGACCACCGGTACTTTCCACCAGTCGTGGTTGTGCATCTGTGCGGCTCCCGGGACAAGGGCGGTTCCCAGCAGCATGTAGCCCGGCGTGAGGGTGTCGCGGCCGGCGTAGCCGCGGATCAGTTTCCGGATGGAGAATCCCTGGACCGTATCGGTGACAGCGGTCGTGTCGGACGCGGAGGTCGTGCCTGTCTCGGCACCGGGCGGGCCGGTCACCGTGCCGCCCGTCCTGCCGGCAGAGCCATTGGACACGTCGTTGCGCGTGCTCCGGAACTGGGCGTTCAGGGTGCAGCAGACGCTGGCCAGCAAGAGGATGGTGAGGAGAAGGCGGCGCACGGAATCTATTGGTTGTTCAAGTCGTTGAGCAGGTTTTCAAGTTGTTGTCCGCTGTCGAAGCGGATGGTGAGGGTCCCGCCGCCCTTGGGGTTGCGCCGGACCGTCACCGGATGGTCAAAATGGCGTCCGATCCGTTCGGCAAGGCGGTGGAAGACGTCGGGGAGGGCTTCCTCCCGGGGACTATCCGGTTTGGGCCTGGCCGCGAGGGACTGGACTTTCCGTTCCAGCTGGCGCACCGACCAGTCGCCGCGGATGACGCTTTCGCAGAGTTTCCGCTGCTGTTGCGGCGAGTCGATGCCCAGCAGGACCTTGGCGTGTCCCACAGAAATCTTGCCAAGCTTGAGCGCCTTCTGGATTTCATCGGGGAGTTTGAGCAGGCGCAGGTAGTTGGCCACGGTCGCGCGTTTCTTGCCCACGCGCAGGGCCATGGCCTCCTGGGTGAGGTTGCATTCGTCGATCAGCCGCTGGAAGCTGAGCGCCGTCTCGATGGCGTCGAGGTCTTCCCGCTGGATGTTCTCGACGATGGCCATCTCCAGCATCGCGGCGTCGTCGGCCTGCCGGATGTAGGCGGGGAGGCTGGCCAGTCCGGCGGCCAGGGCGGCCCGGTAACGGCGCTCGCCGCTGATGATCTGGTAGCTGGCCGGGCCGGTCTGCCGCAGGGTGAGCGGCTGGATGATGCCGAGTGTGCGGATCGAGTCGGCCAGCTCTTCCAGTGCTTCCGGGTCGAATGAGGCGCGTGGCTGCCAGGGATTGGGGACGATCTGGTCGACCGGAATCTCGATGACTGCCGTGGGATTGGCCTTCACCAGGCGCTGGAGTTCCCCGACTTCGCCGAGGGGGGCGGCATCGCCCAGCAGGGCGCCGAGTCCTCTTCCTAATGCTGATCTTTTTGCCATGTCTCGTTCTTTGTGATGATTTCCCGGGCCAGGTTCAGGTAGTTGTCGGCACCGGCGGACCGGGCGTCGTAGAGGATGGCGGGCTTCCCGTAGGACGGGGCTTCGCTCAGGCGTACGTTCTTGGGGATCATGGTCTTGAACACCATGTCGGGATAGTAGTTCTTGACTTCTTCCACCACCTGGTTGTGCAGGCGCAGCCGGCTGTCGTACATCGTGAAGAGGAATCCCTCGATGGTCAGCGCGGGGTTGAGGCGGGTGCGGACGATGTTGATGGTGTTGAGCAGCTTGCCGAGGCCTTCCAGCGGGAAATATTCCGGCTGGACGGGGATGATCACGCTGTCGGCGGCGGTCAGGGCGTTGATGGTGATCAGGCCGAGCGACGGGGCGCAGTCCAGCACGATGTAGTCGTAGCGGTCGCGGATTGCGGCAAGCGCGTTCCGCAGCACGTTCTCCCGCTCCGGAACTTCCAGCATCTC
The DNA here is from genome assembly GCA_947306365.1 of uncultured Bacteroidales bacterium. Taxonomy (GTDB): domain Bacteria; phylum Bacteroidota; class Bacteroidia; order Bacteroidales; family UBA932; genus Cacconaster. The sequence goes on along the minus strand of CAMZGD010000005.1, from coordinate 104,128 downwards.
GATTTCGGCGCCGACCAGGTTGATGTGGGAGGGGATGAGGTCGAGGTGCGCCAGGTCGGTAGGCTTGACGACCTTCTCCATCTCCTGTTCTCCGATCAGAATCTCGTACAGCGTGTCGCGCGCTTTGGAATCGGGGTTGAAATTGAGGCCGGAAGTGGTGTTGGCCTGCGGATCGGCGTCGATGACGAGTGTCTTGTGTTCCAGGACGGCCAGGGAGGCGGCCAGGTTGATGGCAGTGGTCGTCTTGCCGACCCCGCCCTTCTGGTTTGCGATAGCAATGATCTTTCCCATAACTTGCAAAGTTAGGAAAAAAACTGTTAAATTCGCGTTGCGAAATACCTGAATCATGTCAATCCATCCGGTTTGGAGAGTGATCGTCAGCAGCCGTTCGGGCGGCGGAAAGGCCCGCCACGACTGGCCTGAGATTGCAAAATTATTAACAGCCAGAAATATAGAGTTTTCCGAGACGATTACAGACCATTCCTACCACGCCATCGAGCTGGCGAAGGAAGCGGTGCGGGACGGCTTCCGCAAGCTGCTGGTTATCGGCGGCGACGGTGCCGTCCACGAGGTGCTCAACGGCCTGTATTCCCAAGAGGAAGTCCCGCCGTCCGAAGTGACGGTCGCCTTGATTCCTGTAGGGTCCGGCAACGACTGGTCACGCCTGCACGGGATTCCGCACGATTACGCTAAGGCGGCTGACCTGGTCGCTGCGGCGGGCAGCCACGTCCGCAAGCAGGATGTGGCCCGGGTCCATACCCGGATGGACGGAAAGCCGTACTGCCGGTATATGATGAACATCGGCGGACTGGGCTTCGATTCGGAGGTGTGCCACCGCTTCGACCTGGCCAAGGAACGCGGCCACGCCGGCGACAGACAGTACCTGCGGTCGCTGCTGTCAGGATTCGTGTTCTACAAAAGCCTGAAATTCCGTGTTTCGGTCGATGGCGAGGAGTTTTACCGGGGCCCTGCCTTCTCGGTGGCGCTGGGCATCGGCCGGTACTGTGGCGGGGGAATGCGGCAGACGCCGGAGGCCATCCCCGACGACGGGCTGATCGACGTCACCGTGGTGGGAAAGCTCAGCAAGTGGAAGTTCCTGGCGAAAGTGCCCTCGTTGTTCCGGGGTGACATCTTCAGGCACAAGGAAGTGACGCACACCCGCGGCCGGCAGGTCGAGATATCGGCGGCGCCGTATTCCTATATGGAGGTGGACGGTGAGCCGGTAGGCATCACGCCCGTCCGGATCGAGGTGATCCCGGCGGGCGTGCAGGTCGTATCCGGTCTTCAGGCCGGTCAGTTCTTCGGTTCGATGTAAAGCCAGAAAATGAGGGGGGCGTATTCCGGAATTGCCGGTGCGCTGCCCTTTTCCCCGTAGCCGAGCGTAGAATTGAAGAGCGTGACGGCGGTTTCGCCGTAGTTCATCAGGCTGACGGCCTTTGCGAAACCGTCAACGACGCTGTTCTCCGCAAGCTTCTCCGGGTCGTCCTTGTAAAAACTCACGGAAAGGGCATTGTAGGAGCCGCCGTTCTTCCAGATGCGATAGAACTTGGCGGTGTCTTCGATGTTGGTGTCGAATACCTGTCCGTCGAGTCGACGGCCGATGTAGCGGACCTTGACCGAAGCCCCTTCGGAAATGGTATCCGTTTCAGCCTGTCCGGAAAGCATCTTGAAATAAAGCCCCTCGGCAGCAGTGTCGCGTACGGCGTAGTGTTCCTCGAACCAGGCGCGCATGGTGCGCTCCTGATAGTCGTAGATGTCGGTGATCACGGTATCGACGGTCAGGTCGATGATGCAGTTGTCATCTTCCAAGGTGCCGCTGAAAGCCGAGTAGACGGACGTGCCGTGACTGGATACGGAATAGGGAAGGGCGACGGTCGTGTGCCCGCCGCCGCGCATCGACTTGATCACCTTTTCCAGGGCGGTGGGGAGATAGCCCTGGTCGACGCGCCAGATGTCGCTGCCGTAATCGGCGTTGACCTGGTACTGGCCCAGCTGTTCGGCGAGCTGCCGGATGTTGGTCGAGGTGATGGCCTGGTCAAGGTTCCGTTTCGTATAATGGGCCCACACATAGGCGCTGTCAGTGACGGCCGGACCATCGCCGCGCTCCATCTCCAGCACATAGGCCCCGGTGTCACCGTAGGTCTTCAGTCCGGGATAGTGCGTGTTGATCCAGGCCTGCATCACGCGGTCGTAGGAATAGTTGCTGTCCTCGACCGGGTCGACGGCGCAGGACGCCGTCAGCAGGACGGTGAGGGACAGCAGGGTTACGAAACGGCTTCTCACATTCATACTACTGTTTCTTTTTGATGGAGCCCACGCCCACGTTGAAGAGCAGGGCCGAGTTCTCGGGCACGAGGCCGAGCGTCTGCGCACCGTATCCGTCATCGGCGGAAAAGAGGATCATCGCTTCCTCGCCCAGGCGGGCGCCGGAGAGACCGTTGTCGAGTCCCAGGATCAGGTCGCCGGTTCCGACGCGGACCATCCCGCTGTCTAGCACGAACCGGGTACCGGGCCCGTTCTTGGAAAAGAGGAAGCCCGCATAGTACAAGTAGACCGAATCCCCCTTTTCGATGACGGGTGTGCCCGCAGGCCCTTCCGTGAGCACGACCCGGCTGGTGCCGTTGTTGTAGTACACCGGATAGTCCGCATAGTGCTTGGCGATGTAATCGGCGATGTACTGGTCCTGCTCGATATTGGCCTCGCGGACCTCGCTTTCACAGGCGAGGACGGACAGCAGGGCTAGAGCCAGGAACAGGAAACGACGCATAACGCGCAAAGTTAAGCAAAAGGCATGCCTTATGAAAATTTTTCTTCATCCGTGTAGGCATCCAGCGCCTTCTCGAAGTAAGCGGGGACCTCTTCGAGCGGAATGTACAGCCGGCCGCCCGAGGCATTGCGATGGCCGCCGCCGAAGAAGAAGCGGACGGCAAGCCGGTTGACGTTGATGCGGCTCTTGGAGCGCAGCGACACGCGGATATACCCGCCGTCGGCGTTTTCGGTGAAGAGGGCGCTGATCTGGACGCTGTCGATGGCCAGGGGCAGGTTCACGAAGCCCTCGCTGTCGCCCGGCTTGAAGTGATAGCGTTCCTTCTCCCGGTTGCTCAGCAGCATATAGGCGGCCTGGTGCCGCGGTATGAGCCGCATCTTGTCCTTGACCATATGGCCGAGCAGCCGCGTGCGCGAGACGCTGTAACAGCTCAGGACCTTCTCCTGCAGGCCGTCTTTGTCCACGCCCCGGGCAATCAGTTTCGAGGCCATCTCGAAGGTGCTGGGAAAGACCGAGTTGGAGAAGTTGTTGGTATCGGTCATCATCCCCACGTAGATCGATTCGGCACAGCGGATCCCGATCCGGGCCGGGTCGCCCGCGATGTCGGGCAGCGCGAGCAGGGTCCAGTAGAGCAGTTCGCAGGTGGAGGATACGCCGGTGGTGGAAATGGCCAGGTCGAACCGGTCCAGTTCGGCGGCGAGATGATGGTCGACGAGTACCTTCGGGGCACGGGCGGAGAGGATGTCGTTTTCCAGGTATTCCGTGCGGCTGAGCCGGTTCAGGTCAAGGCAGATGATCAGGTCGGCGCGGGCGACCAGGGCGTGGGCCGTTTCCGGGTCCTGTTCACAGATTACGATCCGGTCCCGGGGGTCGTCCGGTTCCAGGAACGCCATGCTTTCCGGGTAGGGACTGGGAAGGATGATGCGGGGACGCTTGCCGCGCGCCTTCAGGTAATGGTATGCGGCGGTCACGCTGCCGACGGCGTCGCCGTCGGGATTGAAATGGCTGACGAGTGCGATGTCGGCGGCGGACGACAGGAGGGCTTCCAGGCGGGTTGGATCGATGGACATGGAAATGGCGGCTCGTTTTTCTTTCCGCAAATTTAAAAATATATTGTAGTCTTGAAATATATTTTTTATTTTTGTAGGTCGAATCAATCTTGGCGCATTGCGCGAAAACGAAGACAATATTAAAAGATTAACACAATATGAGAAAACTTTTAACCTATTTCATTTTTCCGCTCCTGATTCTCGGTCTGGCTTTCCTCCTTTACCGGAGCATCAGCGAACCGGTGAAGTTCAAGAATGAATTGCAGCGCCGCCAGAATGTGGCTGTCGAGCAGCTCAAGGACATCCGTACCCTGCAGGTTACCTACAAGGACAACTTCGGCCACTATGCCACGGTGATGGACTCGCTGATCGACTTCTACAACAACGGAAAGATCACGGTGATGCGCCAGATCGGTTCCGAGGACGACTCGGTCGCCGTCCTGCATACCGAAGCCGTCAAGAAGACGCTGCGCAACCTCAAGGGCGAGAAACTCATGGAGAAGCTCTACGAGATGTATGAGAATGGTGACAACAACCTGATCATCCGTATCCCGCAGCAGACGCTGGTGAAAGACACCCTCTTCACCCGCCGTCCCAACTTCGACGTGAACGCGCTTCGTTACATTCCGTTCACGGACAAGCAGGATACCGTCATCATGCGGAGCATCGTCAAGCAGGTGTCCGGTGTGGACGTCCCGCTTTTCGAAGCCCAGATGCCGTACTGGTCGCTGCTTCGGGGAATGGACCGTCAGCAGATTGTCAACCTGGTGTCCGAACGTGAGGATACCGACCGCTATCCGGGCCTGATGGTCGGATCGATCGAAAACGCGAACAACAACGCCGGAAACTGGGAATAGTGTTGAAGTATACCCTCATTCCGGAAGGGTACTTCTCGCAGGATTCCGCCGCGGAACTGCTTTCCCAGGTCGTCATTCTCGAGAAGACCGATTCGGTAAAAAGTTTAGAACTGCCTTGCTATAAGGCAGTTCTTCTTTATGCCGGAGACGAGGCCGATGCACGCCGCATCGCCGATATGCTGGCGGCGGCCGCGGCGCTCGACGGATACAACAAGGTGGTGGTCCGTCTCGGGGATGGCCGGGTGGACATCGTGGTGGCGGCCGGCGACCGGCTGCTGCTCTGCAATTCGTATCCGGCGGCCGACGCGGTTACGGCCCAGTATTTTCTCTTCGCCGCCCTGCGGCAGTTCCAGATCAATCCGGAAGTGACGGCCGTCCATTTCTTCGGCGAGGCGGACGAGTCGGTCAAGAGCGACCTGTTCCGGCATTTTGCCAGCGTGGAGGTGCTATGAGGATCATCGGCGGAACCCTTCGCGGCCGGGAGATCCGTCCGCCAGTCGGCTACAAGGCCCGTCCGACGACGGATTTCGCCCGGGAAGGCCTCTTCAACAGTCTCGACAGCGAGTTCTTTTTCGAGGACCTGGCGGTGCTCGACCTGTTCGGCGGCACGGGCGCGATCGCTTTCGAGTTTGCCTCGCGGGGGGCGGGGAGCGTCATTTCCGTCGAAATGAATCCGGTCAACGCGGCCTTCATCAAGAAGACGGCCGCTTCCCTGGGTGTCGCCTCGACCGTGCAGGTGGTCCGCCACAATGTCTTCGACTTCCTGCCGCTCTGCACGAAACGGTTCGACATCGTCTTCGCCGATCCGCCCTATGCACTGGAAGGCCTCGACACGCTGCCCGACAAGGTCCTCTCGCACCGGCTGGTGCACGATGCGGGCTATCTGATCCTCGAGCATCCGGCCGCGTATGACTTTTCCGCCCATCCGTCCTTTGTCAAGGAGCGGAAATACGGCAACGTGCATTTCAGCTGGTTCCGGCCTTTGCCTGTCCGGGAATGATTGGATATTTTTGATTATGGCCTCAAAGAAGGGAAAGATACTCATTGTGGATGACAACGCCGGCATTCGGCAGGCGCTGAAGATTCTGCTGCCGATGCATTTCGCGGAGGTGGAGACGCTGCCGTCGCCGGCTGCATTGGTCTCGACGCTGGAGCGCTTCCGGCCGGATGTGGTGCTGCTGGATATGAATTTCAACACGGACATCAATACCGGCAACGAGGGTTTGTATTGGGCCCGGGAAATCAAACAGATGATGCCGGAGGTGGAAGTGGTGCTGTTCACGGCTTATGCCGATATCCAGCTGGCCGTGGAAGGGATGAAGCGCGGTGCGTTCGACTTCATCGTGAAGCCTTGGGAGAATGAGAAGCTGGTGGCCACGCTCACCGCAGCGCGGGACAAGGCCCGGAAGGTGACGGGGAATTGTCATCCTGAGCGTAGCGAGGGAGCTATGTACTGGGGCGCGTCCCGTCCCATGTCTGTCATCCGGAAGACCGTTGATAAGATTGCGCCCACGGATGCAACCGTACTCATCACCGGGGAGAACGGTACCGGAAAGGACGTGCTGGCCCGGGAGATTCATGCCCGGAGCCTGCGGAACGGGAAACCGATGGTGGCGGTTGATGCCGGGGCCATTTCTGAAACCCTCTTTGAGAGTGAACTGTTCGGGCATGTCAAAGGTGCATTTACCGATGCGCATACGGACCACGTGGGCAAGTTTGAGCAGGCCGACGGCGGCACGCTGTTCCTGGATGAAATCGGCAATATTCCCCTGCATCTGCAGGCCAAGCTGCTGCGGGTGATTCAGAGCCGCAGCGTGGCGCGGGTTGGTGGGAGTCAGGCTATCCCGGTGAACATCCGCTTGATTTGCGCCACCAATATGGATCTGGAGCAGTTGGTTCGGGAAGGCCGGTTCCGTGAGGACTTGTACTATAGAATCAATACTGTCCATATCGCCCTTCCGCCTCTCAGGGAGCGCAGGGAGGATATCGTACCGCTGGCTGAGCGTTTTATCGGTCAGTTTGCCGAGAAGTATCATCGGCCGCTGGCTGGGCTGGATGAATCGGCGAAGGCGCTGTTGGAGGGTGGCCGGTGGAGCGGCAACATCCGGGAACTGCAGAACTGCATCGAGAAGGCGGTCATCCTTTCGGAGGGGACCACGCTCACGGCGAAGGACATCCAGCTGGAGCAGGCCAGGGCAGGGGCTCCTGCTGCCGGAACGATGAAGGCCATCAGCGATGCGGAGGAAGAAAGAATGGTCCGTGAGGCTGTCCTGCGGAGCAACGGGAATATTTCTGCTGCCGCGAAGATACTGGGCATCAGTCGACCGACCTTGTACGCCAAAATGAAGAAATTCGGGCTATGACCTTCACTGTCTGGCATCTCATCGGAGCGTGTTCCATCGTTGCGATTATCGTGGCGGTGATTGCTACGTTGCATACCCGTCGGAAGGACATCAGGAAGGTGGCCTATATGATGGATGCCCTGGAGGACGGAGAACTGAACTTCCGCTTCCAGGACAAGAACAAGTTCAACCGCACGCTGAACCGTATCCGGACGATTTTCGAGAAGCAGCGGCAGGCGCACGAGCAGGATTCCTGGTCGAAGCTGATCCGGGTCCTCACGCACGAGATTATGAATACGGTGTCGCCGATTGCCTCGCTTTCCGATGCTTTGGCGAAGTCGATGGATGAGAATGGGCACAGCGAGCTGGATGTCAAGACGGGGCTTGATACCATCTCCGATTCCTCCAAGAATCTCATCAAGTTTGTGGAGACATACCGTCAGCTTTCCGGTGTGGCCAGGCCGTCGCGCCGGGCCGTTGACCTGCAGGAGCTGATGGATCAGGTTATCTCGCTGAACAGCGAGTATGCCGCCTCCTGCGGGGCTGTCTGCACCTATCGGCCCGAGGAACCGGACCTGATGGTATATGCGGATGAGGGACAGATTTCACAGGTTCTCATCAACCTGATCAAGAATGCCCTGCAGGCGGGTGCAAAGCATATCGACATCCATGCCGGGATGGGCAGGGAGGATGAGGTTGTCATCCGGGTGGCCAATGACGGTGAACCCATACCGGTCTCTGCGCAGGAACAGGTCTTTGTTCCGTTTTACACCACCAAGGAGGATGGTTCCGGCATCGGCCTCTCGCTGGCTAGGCAGATTATGCGGCAGCACAACGGCACCATCGACCTGATTCAGAGTGATGTGAACCAGACGGTATTCCAGCTGGTTTTCCGGTAAGAATCGGCAAGTGTAAATTCCGAAGTGTAAAGGGAGTGTAAAGTCTTTACAGGCTTTACACTCCTTGTTCTTTTGTGTTCTTCCTGTAAATCAGTGTGTTAAATATTTTGGCACGGGGCGTGTCATTGTTTGGGCGAAACGAGAATGAACAAGATGACTAAACAGTTTTTTTTCATAGGAATTGCTTTTGTTTCCGTCATGGCCTCTGTCACCGGGACAGAGGCCTGGGGACAGGTGATGACGCTGCGGGATTGCATGGAGTATGCGATTTCGAATTCGACGAAGGTGCGGATTCAGGAGGCGGAGATCGGGGATGCGCAGATTGCGAGGCGGAATGCGGTGCTCAAGGCGTTTACGCCGGGCATCAGCGGCGGCACCTATGCGTATTACAATTTCGGCCGCAGCATCGACCCGGAGACCAATACCTACGTGACGGAGACTTCGTTCCACAACGGGTATTCCGTGGGGGCGGACATCACGTTGTTCGACGGGTTCAGTGCGGTGAACAATCTGAAGATTTCCAGGACGGCGCTGGCGATCGGCCAGACGCAGGAAAAGCAGGTGGAGGCTGACATTTGCCTGGCGGTGATGGAGGCGTATTACAATGTAGTGTACTACAAGCGGCTGTGTGATATCTATGCAGCGCAGGTGGCGGTGGCGGAAGCATCGCTGAAGAAGATGCAGAAGCAGGAAGAGATTGGCCAGAAGAGCCATGCGGATGTGGTACAGGCCGAGGCGGACCTGGCTGGCCGGCGGTATGATGCCATCGAGGTGCGGAATCAGTATGCCGATCAGCGGACGAACCTGGCTGACCTGCTGTTCTGGCCGGTTGACCAGGAGCTGGTGATCGATACGGAGATCGGGACATTCGTTTTCGCGCAAGAGGATAAGGAATCGGTCCTTGATTATGCGCTTTCCCACGATCCGGCCGTAAAGATTGCCGGATGGCAGGCGGAGAATGCGCGGCGCGAACTGGCGACGGCCCGCTGGCAGCTGCTGCCGAGCCTGAACTTGTATGCGGGGTGGAGTACGAGCTATTTCAATTATCCGGGGCAGGATCTGCATCTCGATCCCTACCGTGACCAGCTCCGGAACCATCAGGGTGAATACATCCAATTCTCGATGTCGATTCCCATCTACAATCGGCTGCAGGGTCACGATCATATTGCGCGCAGGCGCAATGCGGTGAAGAAGATGACGGCGCAGTATGACCAGAAGCGCCGTGAAGTGGCATCGGAGGTGCAGCGGGCGGTGCAGGATCGCGACGGTGCGCAGGCAGCTTATGAGCAGGCGCTCTGGAATGTTTCGGCGCAGGAAGCGGCTTATCGGCTGAATGCCAAGAAAATGGAGCAGGGCCTGATCTCGTCTGTCGAGTATCAGACGGTTACGAACAATTATCTCCGTGCCCGAGCCGATGAGATGAACTCGCTGTTCAAGTATCTCATCAAGCAGGCCGTGGTGCGATATTACAACGGAACGGAATACATCAATCAGTAGAAGATTACAAACACGATGGATAAGATTATCGAAAAGAAAACGGGTTGGCGGGTGGCTTTTACCAGGAAGGCGCTGCCTTGGTGGCTGGGCGTTCTGCTGCTGGCGTTCATCATATACCTGATTGTACGTCCAAACGACAAACGGCTGCGGATTGACAAAGAAACCCTCACCATCAGCTCCGCTGTCATTGGCGAGTTCAACGACTATATCCGCATCAACGGGCGTGTGCAGCCGATGACGACCATCCAGCTCTCACCCCAGGAGGGCGGCATCGTGCAGACCATCCTCATCGAGGAAGGTTCCACCGTGAAGGCCGGCGATCCCATCCTGATCCTGAGCAACGACAACCTGGACCTGCAGATCCTGAATTCCGAAGCCGAGCTGGCCGAAAAGGAGAACATCCTGCGCAACACGCAGATCCAGATGGAGCAGCAGAAGCTGGACGTCCGCCAGAATGTGCTGGAGTACGGCACCCAGGTGGACCGGCTCAAGCGTGCCTACGAGCAGCAGAAAGCCCTCTATGAAGACAAGTTGATTGCCAGGGAAGACTATATGAAAGCCGAGGAGGATTATCGGCTGGCCCGGCAGAAATACGAACTGGTCCAAGAGCGTTCGAAGCAGGACAGCCTTTACCGGGGCACCCAGATTGACCGAATGGAAGAGAGTCTGGACAACATGCTGCTGAATATGCAGATGATTCGCAAACGGAAATCCAACCTCATAGTCAAGGCCCCCATTGACGGCGAGTTGGGTCTGCTGGACGTTGTGCTTGGCCAGTCCATCGCCAGCGGCACTAAGATTGGGCAAATCAACAGTGTAGGTACCTACAAAGTGGAAGCCCAGATTGACGAGCACTACATCGACCGCGTGGTGGAAGGCCTGCAGGCGACTTTTGAGCGCCAGGGAGAGACCTTCTCCACCGTCATCCGCAAGGTTTATCCGGAAGTAAGAGAAGGCAAGTTCAAGGCCGATTTCAAATTCGACGGCGAGCAGCCTGACAACATCCGCTCCGGCCAGACCTACTACCTGAACCTCCAGCTGGGCCAGCCCGAAGAGGCGGTCATCATCCCGAGAGGCACCTTCTACCAGAAGACCGGTGGAAAATGGATATATGTTGTTAACAAAGATGGCAGCAAAGCCGTCAAAAGAGAGATACGCATCGGCCGTCAGAACCCGCAGTACTACGAAGTCCTGGAAGGCCTGGAGCCCGGCGAAAAAGTCATTACTTCCGGGTATGAAACTTATGGTGATTCAGACGTATTGGTTTTTTAGTTATGAAGAGTTTTTGGAACTTCCTTAAGAAGAATAAGCTGTACGGGGCGGTAAACCTCGTGGGACTGACGGTGTCGATGGCGTTCGTGCTGCTGCTGGCGGTGTATGTCCAGCGGCAACTCTCCACGGATTCCTTCCAGGAGAATGCAGACCGGATCTATGTGATTGCCAACGAGGAAAACGTCGATATGGGATACTGGCTGGACAAGCACCTGAAAAACAATTTCCCGGAGATCGAGAAAGGTTGCTGTGTGGCGAATATGTCGTCGGCCTCCAGTTTCAGCATCAACAACGAGATTGTGTATGGCCGTATGATGTCGGCCGACAGCACCTTCTTCGACATCTTTAGCTACGATTTGGTGGCCGGAAACAAGGAAGACTGGCACATCTCCTGGGACCGCTGTATGGTGAGCGAGGAATTCGCCAATGCGCATTTCGCCGACAAGGATCCGCTTGGACAAGTGATCTTCAGCGAGAGCGGTGGCACCCAGTTGACGGTCTGCGGCGTGTTGAAGGATTTTGGAAACTCTATATTAAAGACTCCAGACGTTCTGGTCCGCGGCGAGTTGATGCCGAGAACAAACTCTTCCCACAATGAATATATGAGTAACGCCGGAGGCGGCATCTGTTTCGTGATGACCTATCCGGGTGCCGACCTCCAGGCGAAGCAGGGAGAGATGCTGGATTGGTTAGAGGAGAACTTCTGGGTTTACAAGTTCAAATACAATAAGGTGAACATCATCCCGCTGAGGGATATGTATTTCCACGAAGACGGCGGCTCGGATATGACAGGAACCCTTCAGTTCGGAAACCGCCGCTTCGTGAACCTGCTGCTGGCAATGTGCCTGCTGCTGCTGGCCTTTGCCGTACTCAATTATATCAATATGACCACGGCACTGACCGGCTTCCGCGCCAAGGAGATGGCAACTCGCCGGCTGGTGGGTGCTGACAGACGAAGCATCTTCCTGAAGGTCATTGCGGAAAGCACGATCCTCTGCGGTATCTCGATGCTGCTGGCCATCCTCCTGGCCGAGGCGCTTGCGCCGGCAGCTTCCCGGATTCTGGATTATCCGGTGTCTATCTTCAAGGCCGTCACGCCCGTCAATGTGGCGCTGGTACTCGGTTTCATCGTCGTACTCGGAATCCTGGCCGGCATTCTTCCAGCCCTTCTTATCCAGAAGGCGCAGCCCATCGAGATCGTGCGGGGTACGCTCCGGCTCAAGACGAAAACGGTCTACAGCAAGGTAATCATCGTGGTCCAGAATGTCGTGACTGTGGTGATGCTGGTGAGCGCCTTTACGATGGAGCTTCAGATCCGGCATATGATCTCTGCCGATCTGGGATACAACACCAAAGGCATCCTGGTCGTAGACAATGTCTACGGCCCTGCCGGAAAGCTTCGCCCGCTGCTGGACCGGCTACGGACGGAATCCTGTGTGGAAGAAGTCGGAATGGGCAACGGCATTCCGTTGAACGGAACTAACAACAGTACGATGGAGCTGGCGGACGGCCGTTGGGTGTCGTTCCAGCAAATCGTGGGCGATGACAAGTATTTCCAGATTCTCGGACTGCGTGTAAAACAGGATAACCACCAGGATTCCTGGTGGCTCAACGAGTACGCTTTCAAACAGTTGGGCATTGAGGAATCAGCAACGGAATTTATGGCGGCCCAAGGCGGGGCGACTCCTATCGGCGGCATCTACTACGATTTCAAAATTCGTCCGCTGGAGGACGAACAGAGTGCGGCAACAATCTACAACTGGGGTGAAATATCAGATGATAATTGGCCGTGGATGCTGCTGATAAAGACGAATGGTGACAGGGCAACTGCCCGTAGGCAGGTGGAAGCCGTCGCCAAGGAAGTTTTCCCTGACCGGATGTTCGAGGCGGAGTATATCGGGGAGATGATCGAAGACGGTTTCAAAGATGAGGAACGGGTTCTTATGATTGTTTTGATTTTCAGCCTGCTGTCCATCTTGGTTTCCGCCCTGGGCCTCTTCGCAATGAGTTCCTATCATATGCAGCAAGAGATCCGAAGTGTGTCAGTGAAGAAGGTGTTTGGCGCCGATTATAGCGGCGTGCTGAAAGAACTGGTGCTGTCCTTTATGCAGATGGTGGGAATCGCCTTCGTGATTGCCGTCCCAGTAGCCTGGTTTATCATGAACCGCTGGCTTTCCGGCTACGGGCACCGCATCACCTTACACTGGTGGATTTTCGTCATCGTCGGACTGATGGTTGCCTTCATTGCTGTCATCTCAATCCTTTATCAAAGCATCAAAACAGCCCGGACAAACCCGGCCGAGGCACTGAAGAAAGAATAAACAAATTAAAAATCAAATAATTATGATTACTGTAAGCAATCTTTGCAAAGTCTTCCGGACGGAAGAGATCGAGACCACGGCGCTCAACGGTGTTTCCTTCGAAATCAAGGACGGCGAGTTTGTTGCCATTATGGGGCCTTCGGGCTGCGGTAAGTCCACGCTGCTGAACATTCTGGGCCTGCTGGACAACCCCACCAGCGGCAGCTACAAGCTTCTGGACACCGAGGTGTCCAGCCTCAAGGAAAAGGAGCGCACGAAGTTCCGCAAGGGAAACATCGGATTCGTGTTCCAGAGTTTCAACCTGATTGATGAACTCAATGTGTACGATAACATTGAACTGCCCCTGCGTTATCTGAACATCAGCGCGGCGGAACGCAAGCAGCGGGTGACGGACATCATGAAACGGATGAACATCAGCCACCGTGCCAACCACTTCCCGCAGCAGCTTTCCGGCGGCCAGCAGCAGCGTGTGGCCATCGCCCGCGCCGTGGTGGCCGGCCCGAAGCTGATCCTCGCCGACGAGCCGACCGGTAACCTGGATTCCAAGAACGGCAGGGAAGTGATGAACCTGCTGAAGGAACTCAACGCCGAAGGCACGACCATCGTGATGGTTACGCACAGCCAGAAAGACGCGGCTCAAGCACAGAGAACGATTGACCTGTTTGACGGTCAGATTGTTTCCGATGTCAAGAATGAACTGTAAAAAGATGCCCGGTCGGGGCTAAGTGCTATTTATATCCAATCCGTGGCCGCGGCTCGTTCTTCTTCTCGTCGATGCGTGCAGAAAGAGCCGCAATGGCCATATACAGATTGTCGATATCCTTCCGGACATCCTCTGACAGGTCGTTGACAGCCTCGAGGTTTTCCTCCTGTTGGAGTTGGAGCAGGTCCACTTTTGCCTTGAGTTCCTTGAGTTCTGCCGATAGCGAAGAGGCGGCAAGCAAATACGACCGAACTTGGACAAAAGCACGCATGATGGCGATATTGGCCTGTATGGCAATTGTGCTATGTAAAAGGCCTGACAACATCGCTACCCCTTGTTCGGTAAAAACTAATGGCAGTTTTCGCCTTCCACCCCAACTTGATGTCACAATTTGTGACTTCAAGTTTGCGAACTCTTCAGTAGTGAGCCGAAACATGAAGTCCGGGGGAAATCTCTCTCGATTTCTTTGGACGGCTTGGTTTAGAGACCGGGTCTCAACTTGATACAGTTTTGCAAGGTCGAAATCCAACATCACTCTCTTCCCACGAATCTCGTAAATAAGGTTTTGAATCAGAATCATCTCGTCGCTCAAACAAGTTTTTCTTTTTGCTATATTTACATCCGTAAATGAGCGGAAGGCAAAAAGAAGATACGGAATCTGAACTCGGTTCGGCCCCGCTGATACCGCTGATCGCGAAGTATGCGGTCCCGTCGATCATCAGCATGCTGGTCGGGGCCGCATACAATCTTACGGACCAGATCTTTATCGGCCACGTCGTCGGCGTCCTGGGAAATGCGGCTTCCAATGTCGTTTTCCCGACAGTGACCTTGTCGACGGCCATCTGCATGTTGCTCGGAATCGGGACGGCGGCGAACTTCAACATCAGCCAGGGCGCCGGAAAGATTGACGAAGCCAAGAAGTATGTCTATACGGGTCTTACCGCGACAGCCATCATCGGGCTCGTGACGGGCCTTCTGGTTTTTCTTTTCAGGAGTCAGATCGTCAACCTGTGCGGCGCGAGTACCTCGGGCAATGTGTATCCCTACGCGATGGATTACCTGTCGGTTTCGTCCATCGGGTTGCCGTTCTATATTTTCGCTTCGGCAGCGGCGACAACGATCAGGGCCGACGGCAGTCCCCGCTATGCGATGCTGTACAGTATCGCGGGAGCGGTATTGAATGTCGGACTGGACTGGCTCTTCCTGTATCCGCTGGGAATGGGAATCAAAGGCGCCGCGGCCGCGACGGTGATAGCGCAGGCCGTCACCTTCGTGCTGGCCTTGCTGTATTTCCCGCGATTCAAGGCATTCGGCATCCGGATGAAGGATATCAGGTTAAGCGCTCCGCACATGTGGCGCAGCATGGAGGCGGGCGTACCGACGTTCATCAACCAGATCCTGCTGATGACCACCAATATCGTGCTCAACAATATGCTTGAGACGTATGGCGCGATGTCGGATTATGGTTCGGACATACCGCTTGCCGTTTCGGGTGTGGCGCAGAAGACCAATATGATCATGATCTCTTTTGCGGTGGGCATTGCCCAGGGCTGCCAGCCGATATGGGGATACAATCTCGGTGCGAAGAACTACAGACGTGTCAAGGGAACCTATATCAGGGCGTTTACGGCGGCGTTCGCAATCGGCGTCCTCTTTTTCGCCGCCCTGCAGCTGTTTCCCCTGGAAATCGTTTCGATATTCGGAACGGGTTCCGACCTGTATTTCGAGTTCGCGGAGAAGTATCTCAAGATATATATGATGTTCGTATTCTTCCAGAATATACAGCCGGTGACCGTCACCTATTTCTCAGCCACCGACAATCCGAGGCAGGGCCTTCTGGTATCGCTATCCCGACAAGGCCTGTTCCTGATTCCGCTTCTGGTCATCCTGCCCAAGTATATGGGCATTCAGGGCATCCTGGCCGCAAGCCCGATATCCGATGCCTTGGCCTTTATCATATCCGTCTCCATGGTCCTGTTGAGTTTTAGAAGATACAGAGTAAGCCTATGAATACCAAGAAACTGATTGTTTTCCTCCTATGGGCCTTCATCCCGATGGTGGTTGTGGGCCTGGTCATGCATTTCAGCGGTGCGGCGGCCGTGGGCCTTCGTCCCGATGTCGCCGCCATCGACCCGCTTGCGGCTATGAAAGGGTTTGTTTTCAGCGCCGGTGCCATGCTCATCCCCCTGCTGGCCGTCATCTTTACACAGCTTATTTTCAAGGAACCGGTCCTGAAGGGACTGGGCATTTCCTTCAAGGTGAACCGCTGGTGGTGGATCGGCTGGCTGCTGATGCCGGTCATCGCCTTTGCCGTGCTGGGCGTGACGCTGCTGATGCCCGGGGCACAGTGGACGCCGGACGGCCCGACGATGCAGTCGGCCATTCAGTCGATGCCGGAAGGAATCGGCGTGTGGGGAATCCTGGGGATTACCGTTCTCAGCGGGATGGTCAGCGGGGTTACCATCAATGCCGTTATCGCCTTCGGTGAGGAAATCGCCTGGCGCGGCTTCCTGATGAAGTTGTTCAAGGGGAAGAAGTTCCTCACCGTTGCCCTTTGGATCGGTGTCATCTGGGGGCTCTGGCACGCGCCCATCATCCTGAACGGCCACAATTATCCCGCGCATCCGGTGGCCGGCGTCTTCATGATGGTGGCTTTCTGCCTGCTGCTTACCCCGATGCTGATGTACTTCCGGCAGAAAAGCGGCTCCGTCATCGTTCCGGCCATCATGCACGGTACTTTCAATGCAGTCGTGGGCATCAGTGCCGCGGTCGTCACGCCGGCGAATGACCTCCTCTACGGCGGTGCCGGTCTGGCGGGCTTTATCGTCCTGCTGCTTGCCGACGCCTGCCTCTGTCTCTACGACAGGTTTGTCAGCAGGGAGAAGGTGTTTATGTCGGTTTTATGAAATGGCGTGAATGGCCTTCCACCAGCGGATGAGGAAACGGATGCCCGCTGAAAGGAGGCCGGGCCCCAGGCCGCAGTAAAACCAGGCAATAAAGGAATCCGGTACCTGCGGGAGGCGCTTGAGGGTAATGCCCAGCGTAATCATAAAGGCAATGATCAGGTAGCCTTTCAGGCTGAATGTCTTGAAGATGGAGGTCTTGGCCTCCGTCATTGCCGTAATGCGTGCAGCGTATTTGCGGACGACGCCGGTAAACAAGAACCAAAAACCCGCGAAGACGACGACCGACAGCAGGAAGTACCACCAGGGGATGCCCGCCAGGCGCCAGTAGGAATCCACGCCGATCAGCGCGATCCGGGTGCCTATGGCCGTCCATAAGAGGCCATTGACCAGAAGCAGGTGTTTGGTGGGAATCCTGAGCATCAGGTAATAATCTTGTGTCCAAATTTACTCAATTTCCGCAAAAAATGAGTAAATTCGCAATCAAGGCCGAAACATAATATGGCTAGTAGTACAGATTTCATTCAATACGTCGTTGACCAGTGCGCCGGGGCTGGCGAGATTGCCGTGAAGAAGATGATGGGAGACTATTGCATCTATTGCGATGGCGTCCTGTTCGGCTTGATATGTGACAACAATCTCTATCTCAAGGTGACGGAGCCCGGCAGGGCCCTGCTGAAGGAGATTGTCCTCCGGCCGCCCTACGAAGGTGCCAGGGATTATTTCTACATCAGCGATGTGGATGACCGGGATTATCTGGCCGGGCTGATCAGGGCCACGCTGCCGGCACTTCCGTTGCCCAAGGCGTCAAAGAAAAAACGGTAATGGGCATATGAATTCGCAATCAAGGCCGATACCGGCGTCTGGATAATGAGAATGGCAAAAGAAAACGTATACCTGGCATCCAAGCCCCGTTACGAGATATTGGACGGGCTGCGCGGCGTGGCTGCGCTGATGGTGGTGGTCTTCCACTGTTTTGAGACCTATGTTCCCGTTTTCAAGACGCAGATCGTGAACCACGGCTACCTGGCGGTGGATTTCTTCTTCGTCCTGTCGGGTTTCGTAATCGGCTATGCCTACGACGACCGCTGGGACAAAATGACTACCTGGGGCTTCTTCAAACGCCGTCTCACGCGCCTGCATCCGATGGTGATCGCCGGGACGCTCATTGGTGCCGCGTTGTTCTTTTTCTCCGGACCGGCCTTCCCGAAGACGCTGGAGGTCGAGGGCTGGAAGTTCGCCCTGTGCCTGGTGATGGGCTTGCTGATCCTTCCTTGTCCCAACAGCCTTGATATCCGTGGCTGGGGCGAACTGAACTCCTTCAACGGTCCGCAGTGGACGCTGACCTTCGAGTATATCGGCAACATTCTCTATGCCTTTGTCTTCCGGCATCTCCCCCGGATTGCGCTGGCTGTCTTTTGCGTCTTCTGCGCCTTTTTCACGCTGGACCTGACGATGGGCTGGGATGTCTTCGGTTTCTTTCCGGACGGTCCGCAGTACACCGTCATCGGCGGCTGGAGCCTCACCGGACAGCAGATTTACATCGGCTTCACCCGCCTGCTGTATCCTTTCCTCTGCGGCCTGTTGATTTCCCGCATCCTTCCTACGCATCGCAGTGAAAGCAATCCCAGCGGATCTCCCATCCATCTTAAGGGCGGTTTCTGGTGGTGCAGCCTGGCGCTGGTGGTGCTTTTCTCCATTCCCTGCATCGGCGGCAGGACCGGCGTCCCGGACGGCATCTACCAGGCAGTCTGCATCCTCCTGCTGTTCCCGGTCATTGTGCTTGCCGGTTCCGGCAGCGTGACGACGGACAAAATGAGCACGGCTGTCTGCAAATGGCTGGGAGCCATTTCATATCCCATTTATATCACGCACTATCCCATTATGTATATGCAGATGGGCTGGGTGGCGGCAAATCCTGACGCTCCCGTATGGATGCACATTATGGTGAACCTGGGCGTGGTGTTCCTGTCCATCGTCCTGGCCTGGGGCGTGCTGAAGATCTACGACGAGCCGGTGCGTGAATGGCTCAAGGATCACTGGCTGAAGCGGAAGAAATATTATTGATAATATGATGGGGCATAAAACAATTCAAGGAATTGGCGGAGAAGTACATTATTGGATTTCAAGACCCAAAGATGTGTCTAAAGGAACAGTCGTGTTTACGCATGGCTTGACGATGACGCATGCAATGTACGAAAAACAGGTCGCTTTTTTTCAGGATGAGTATATTGTAGTTACATGGGATGTCCCCAGGCATGGTTTGTCGGTACCCTATGAGAATTTCTCTTATGAGAATACCGCACGGGATTTAAACAAGATACTGGAACAGGAACACCTTGATTGCATTTGCCTGGCAGGATTGTCAATGGGAGGCTATCCAATCCAAATGTTTGCACACTTGTATCCCGGGAAGGTGCAATGTCTCATTTGTATTGATACAACACCATTTGGAACGGCTTATTATTCAAAATCTGATTTGTGGTGGCTTTCTAAAGTCAAGCCGATAGCAAAATTGTTTACAGATACGATGCTTCGCAAGAGTATGGCAAAATCCGTATCTATGACAGACTATTCTTATAATAAAGTGTTGGAGATATTGGCTCCGGTATCCAAGAAACAAATCATAGAACAAATGGATATCGCATATGGTGTTTTCGCGCAGGAAAACAGGGATATCCAGTTAGATTGTCCCGTGCTTATTCTGCTTGGGGACCACGATACAACAGGAAAAGTGAAACAGTATAGTATTGCATGGGCGGAAAAAACAGGATATCCATTACATATCATTAAAAATGCCGCCCATTTTTCTAACGGGGATAATGCAGAGCAAGTCAATTCGGAGATAGCGCAGTTTGTTGAACAGACAAGAATGCGTACAATTGAAAAAACGGTAATATGCAAATGACAGGAGAATATATTATCCACAATGAGCGGGAATCCGCATATCGACAAGTTGAAAACCTTGTCCGTGAGGCCTTTTGGAATGTCTATCGCCCAGGCTGCCTGGAGCACTATGTCCTGCATTGCCTGCGGGACGACCCCGCCTTCATCCCGGAACTGGATTTCGTGATGGAAGCCGATGGAAAGCTTATCGGCCAATGCATTTATATGCGGGCCGCGATCCAATCCGATGACGGCAGGACCATTCCCATCGTCACGATGGGGCCGATAGGGATTCTTCCGGAGTACAAGCGTCAGGGTTACGGAAAGGCCCTGCTGGACTACAGCCTCGAAAAAGCGACGGAGATGGGTTTCGGTGCTGTCTGTTTCGAAGGGAACATCGCCTTCTACGGAAAAAGCGGCTTCACCTATGCTTCCGCATTCGGAATCCGCTATCACGGGCTTCCGGAAGGTGAAGACGCTTCTTTCTTCCTCTGCAAGGAATTGATCCCCGGCTATCTGAGCGGCATTACCGGGGAGTATGCCACGCCGGCAGGCTATTTCGTCGATGAGAAAGCCTGTGAGGCGTTCGACAAATCCTTCCCGCCAAAAGAAAAACAGAGACTCCCCGGGCAGCTCTGGTAAATAGAATCGATGTCCGAGCACTGGGAAATATATGCCGACTGGAACCCGTGGCACGGGTGCACCAAGGTCAGCCCCGGGTGCAAGTACTGCTATGTGTACCGTCAGGATGAGATGTACGGCAGCGAGATTTCGAGCAGCGAGTGCCGGAAGACCGGGAACTTTTATCTCCCGATCAAGCGAAAGCGGGACCGGTCGTGGAAGATTGAGCGTGGAAAGCTCGTATTCACCTGTTTTACGTCCGATTTCTTGCTGAAAGACGCCGACCCCTGGCGGCAGGAATGCTGGGAAATGATGAAGTTGCGGAGCGATCTCTGGTTCTACTTCTTCACCAAGCGTATCGACCGTTTCCTGGAGTGCGTGCCCGATGACTGGGGCGACGGCTACGACAATGTCATCGTGGGCTGTACGGTGGAGAACCAGGCCATGGCGGATTATCGCCTGCCCATTTTCCTGTCTCTTCCCATCAAGCACAAAAGCATCATAGCCTCGCCCTTGATCACGGCTATGGATCTGACCCCCTATCTGGATGAAACGATAGAGGAAGTGTCGGTAGGCGGTGAGTCGGGCGTCGATGCCCGCCCCTGCGATTACGACTGGGTCCTTTTTCTCCGCGAACAATGTGTCGCGAAGGACATCCCTTTCCGCTTCCACCAGACGGGCGCCCATTTCATCAAAGACGGAAAGATGTACTATGTGAGAAGGTGCTACCAGCTCAGCCAGGCCCATAAAGCCAACATTGACTACAAGATAGGCAAGTACCTCGTGCCCGAAACCGTCCGCTGCGAATGGAAGGACACCGACTATCACGATTAATATGTAAATGGAAGTCAACCGTTGTGGTTCCTATCCCAAACATAATCTCTGCGCTCAGGATTCCTGGAGCCATCTGCCTGCTGTTTATTGATCCGGCAAGCGTGTCGTTCTGGGCCATCTATGGTTTATGCGGCATCAGCGATATGCTGGATGGTTACCTGGCGCGGAAACTGCACGCCGAGAGTAAGACCGGTGCCGTGTTGGACAGTGTGGCGGACCTCTGCTTTGTCGCTTGCTGCGCAATACGGTTGCTCCCCGTTGTGCAGATTCCGACATGGTTATGGATCTGGGCAGGAGTAATTGTCGCCATCAAGATCGTCAATCAGGTTTCTGCGCTGATTGTCAGCAGAAACTTCTGCTTCCCTCATACCAAGGCCAACAAATTGACAGGTTTCCTTCTCTTCCTCACGGCTCCTGCCTTGTTCTGGTCTATCGTCCCCATTGTCATCGTTGCCGATGTCGCCACATTCGCAGCCGTGCAGGAAGGCCACATATCAGTGGCCGATTATTTTCTGAATTCACGGGTGCAGACCAGTTCGAGATTGTGGCAGAGAAGGACTACGACATGCCCTATGACAAGCTCATCCAGGTTGCCAAAGAAGAGGCCAATAACGGTGAACTGCCGGCCTACAAGGGCGATATCGACGTTTCCAAGTACGATACCATCTTCATCGGCGGCCCCATCTGGTGGGGCACCTATCCCCAGGTGATGTTCACCTTCTTCCGGGACCACGACCTGAACGACAAGACCATTATTCCGTTTGTCACCCACGAAGGCAGCGGCCTTGCTTCTACGGTTTCCGACATCAAGAAGGCCTGGCCTAATGCCACCGTGAAGGACGGCTTTGCCATCTATGGCCACGAAGTCCGCAGCGGCAAGGCCAAGGTCGAGAAGTGGCTGAAGACGATCCATCCATAAAATCAGCCGATTATTTGGATGGCAGGCTGATTATTCGACTGCCATCCAAGTTTTGCCGCCAAATTCTGGATAGAAATCCTTCGCTCGCCCGCACCAGATGCCAAAAAGCCCAGAAGCTTGCGCTCCTGGGCTTTTCAGCGGTGCGGACGAGACTCGAACTCGCGACCTCCGGCGTGACAGGCCGGCATTCTAACCAGCTGAACTACCGCACCCCGTTTTCCCGCTAGCGGCGGATGCCGCTTGTTTGGGATTGCAAAGATATAGACTTTTTTCAAGTGTGCAAAAAAAATCACTCTTTTTTGTACCGCATTATTTCTACCTTTGTAGAACACCAGCATTTCCTACGATGATCGAACCTGTGTTTTCCCCTTCTCCCGGCCGATACGATACCATGGCGTACCGTCGCTGCGGCCGATCGGGCGTCAAGCTTCCCGTCCTGACACTCGGCATGTGGCATAACTTCGGCTCTTACAAGCCCATGCAGGACATCAAGGCGATGGCCCACTATGCTTTCGACAAGGGCATCTGCCACTTTGACCTGGCCAACAACTACGGACCGGAATATGGTACGGCCGAAGAGAACTTCGGCCGCCTGATGGATGGCTCTTTCCGGCCGTATCGCGACGAACTGTTCATCAGCACGAAGGCGGGGTGGGATATGTGGCCGGGACCGTATGGGAACTGGGGCTCCCGCAAATACCTTATGGCCAGCCTGGACCAGAGCCTGAAGCGTATGCGGCTGGACTACGTGGATATCTTCTATTCCCATCGATGGGACCCGGAGACGCCGCTGGAAGAGACGATGCAGGCGCTGGTGGATGCCGTTCGCCAGGGCAAGGCGCTGTACGTGGGCCTGTCCCGCTATCCCGCAGCACAGATGCGGCAGGCGTATGACTATCTGGCTGAGCGTGATGTACCCTGCCTGCTCTATCAGGACCGGTTCAATATCATTGACCGTGCCCCGCAGCGGAACGGCCTGGTCGACCTGAGTGCGGAGAATGGGACGGGCTTCATTTCGTTCTCGCCGCTCCAGCAGGGACTGCTTACAAACCGCTACCTGAACGGCGTTCCCGCAGATTCCCGGATGGCGCGCGGTACGTCGTTGCGCGAGGATGTGCTGACGCCCGCGATGTCCGTAGCGTTGCGCGGTCTCGCGGCGCTTGCGGAACAACGCGGGCAAAGTCTCGCGCAGATGGCTCTTTCCTGGATCCTGAACTACAAGAACGTGACATCGGTCATCATCGGAGCCAGTTCCGTGGCCCAGATCGAGGATAACCTGAAAGCGCTGGGCGATTCAGGCTTTTCCGCCGAGGAGTACCGACGGATTGAAGAACTCTCCGCGCCCGTTCAACTGTAGGGCCTTTCGGAGCGGCTAGTATTTGTGGTCCGTTTCGGCGATCTCTTCCGGAGTGATCTTCTTGCGGTCCATCTGGTGCCAGGCGTAGGCGATGTAGGCCACTACGAAGGGGATCAGCAGCGACACCCAGAACATCACCTGAAGCGTAAACCGGCTTGAGGAGCTGTTGCGGATCGAAAGCGAGCTGGGCAGGTCGGTGCACGACGGATAGTAGGCCGTCCCGTTGTAACCCGCTACGAAGAACACGGCGATCACCACCAGCACCGTGCCGATGCCGGCGGGCCAGATGCCGCAGCGCGATTTCGAGAAAGCCCCCTGGAAAATTCCCCAGAGTACCAGGACGACGCCGATGAGGAATAACACCAGCACGACCGGCATCTGCAGGAAGTTGTGCAGGTACTTGTAAGGCTCCAGCGTGACGGCGCCCGCATCGTCCACGGCATAGCCCTGGCGTACGAGCAGGATCATAAGCCAGGTTAGGAAGAATGCCAGAAATGGCACGAGGGAGATCTTGATGCTGCGGCGTACCTCGGAATGGATCTGTTTGTCTTCTACGTTGTTGAGGATGTAGAGGCAGCCCAGGATGGCGGTCAGGAAAATAAGCGCGCAGCCCAGCAGGACGGCGTGGTACTGTCCCAGTGCCTCCAGGCCGTGCCAGCCGTTGCCCCAGGTGCTGATGACCGGAGCCGACGCGTCGGTGATGGCCACCTTGTTGACGGTGAAGTCGGAGCCCGTGAAGAACGTGCCGACCGCCGTTCCCACGAGGAACGGAGCCAGGACTCCGTTGACCATCAGGAAGACCCGGAAGGCCTTGCTGCCGATCAGGTTCTCTTTCTTGTTCTGGAATTCATAGGCGACGGCCTGGAACACGAAGGTGATCAGCAGCAGCACCCACACCCAGTAGGCGCCGCCGAAGCTCGTGCTGTAGAAGAGGGGGAACGACGCGAAAAAGGCGCCGCCGAACGTGACCAGGGTGGTGAAGGTCAGTTCCCATTTCCGTCCGGTGGAGTTGAGGATCATCCGCTTCTGGAGATCGGAGAGTTTCCGGTTGCCGAGCTGGAGGTTGGCTCCCTGGACGAACATCAGGAATACGAGCAGGCCGCCCAGCAGGGCGATCAGGAACCACCAGTAATTCTGTAGGAATGTATAGGTCATGGCATTATTCGTTTAGGGTTTCAGGGCCTTTCTTGATGGCGCCGACCAGGATGCGGATTTCGATGATCAGGAAGAGCGTGAAAATGGCCAGGAACAGGAAGAAGGTGGTTTTGACCGCGCCGGCGCTCAGGCTGGAGATGGCCACGTTCACGGGCAGGAGCCCCTGGATGGTCCAGGGCTGGCGGCCCACTTCGGCCACGATCCAGCCGCACTGGCCGCAGATGTAGACCAGCGGGATGCAGACGATGGCCAGGATAAAAAACCATTTCTGTTTATCGGACAGCTTGTCTTTCCAGGCCATCCAGCCGGAGATCAGCAGTACGAGCAGCATAAGCATTCCAAGACCGATCATAAAGCGGAACGCCCAGAACACCACGCCTACGGGCGGGACCACGTCTTCCGGTTTCTCGAGGTGCCCGTAGCCCATATACTGCACGTTTTCTTCGAGCAGCGCCAGGGCTTCAGTAGCAGCGGCGGGATCGGTGTCTTTCTGGGCACGATACTGTGCCAGCGCGTCAAGGGCGATGCGGCCGCGTTGCATCTTCTCGGCGACGGAGGGGATGACGTTCCCGTCGTTGTCGGTGTATCCATTCAGGATGTCGTTGATGCCGGGTACGTAGCCGTCAAGGTCGTGTGTGGCCAGGATGGAGAGCATGCCGGGGATCTTGATTCCCGGCACGATGGTGAACGCGGCGCGTTTCCCGCCGTCCTGCAGGCCTTCGGCGGCCGCCAGCTTCATCGGCTGGAATTCGGCCGCGTGGATGCCGGAGGAGTCGCCCGAAAGCATCACGGCGACCGAACCGACGATGCCCACGATGCTGCCTACCAGGATGCTGGCCTTGGCGAACCGTTGCTGGCGCTTCTTGAGCAGGTACCAGCAGCTGACGCCCACCACGAAGATGCCGCCGGTCACCCAGCCGCTCGTGACGGAGTGGAAGAATTTGCTGACGGCCACCGGGTTGGAGATCACCTCCCAGAAAGCCTGTGCAGACGACATCTCGCTGCGCACCGTCTCGGGATTGAAGGTGGTGCCCACGGGGTTCTGCATCCAACCGTTGGCCACGAGGATCCAGTAGGCGGAAATCGTGGCGCCGATGCCGGTCAGCCAGGTGGAGGCCAGATGGAAGCGTTTGCCGACTTTGTTCCAGCCGAAGAACATCACGGCAAAGAAGGTGGCTTCCATAAAGAAGGCGAGGATTCCCTCGATGGCGAGGGGCGCGCCGAACATGTCGCCGACAAACCAGGAGTAGTTGCTCCAGTTGGTGCCGAACTCGAACTCGAGGATGATGCCCGTCGCGATGCCGACGGCAAAGTTGATGGCGAATATCTTCATCCAAAACTGTGCGGTTCTTTTCCAGAAATCATCTTTCTTCACGACATAGAGCGTCTCCATCACGGCCATGACGAGCGCCAGCCCGAGGGTCAGCGGCACGAAGAGCCAGTGGTAGGCCGCGGTCATCGCGAATTGGATTCTGGACCATACGATCACATCCATAGGGTTTCAGTATTATTATTGAAGATTATACGTTTCGGGAGAAAGGGCCGCATCCGTCTCTCCGGCCGCAGCCGGCGTGCCAGTGAGCCGTTCTCCCACGACGCGGCTGCGCTCTTCTTCGGAAAGACCGGCCATGGCCGGCTTGAAGAAGAAGACGCGGAGTACGGCAAACAGGATGAATACTTTGAGCAGAATGAGCCAGATGAGCGGGCGTCCCCAGGTCATGTTCCGAAAACCGTCGCGGTAAAAAGACCATACCGCGCCCGCCGTATGTTTGAAGCCTTTCATTAGTCTTTCAAATTTAGCAATTAAATCGTATATTTGCAAAAACCTGCGCTTTTTATGAAACAACGGTTCCTTTTTTCGGGTCTGCTGGCCCTGGCCTTCGGGCTCGTCCTGCTTTCCGGCTGCAAGTCCGGCCGGGAAACCGAAATGCGTGTGATGACGTTCAACATCCGGCTTTCGCCCCGCGTGGATTTCGACGGCGACAACTGCTGGAACAACCGGCGCGAAGCGGTGGTCCGGATGATCGGGGAAGCGAAGCCTGACCTGTTCGGAATCCAGGAAGGCTATATCGTGCAGGTCAACTATCTGGAAGAGAACCTGCCCGGCTACGAACGCCTCGGCGTGTGCCGGGACGACGGCGCCGAGGGCGGCGAAGCCAACGCCGTCTACTGGCGCAAGGACCGCTTCGACCTGGTGCGCGGAGAGACCTTCTGGCTGAGCGAGACGCCCGATACCGTCTCCCTGGGTTGGGACGGCGTATGCCGCCGCATCGTCACCTGGGTGCAGTTGTACGACAAGCAGCGCAAGCACGATGTGTGGTTCTTCAATACGCATTTCGACCATAAGGGCGAGGTGGCGCGGCGGGAGGCGGGCAAGCTGATCATGGAGCGGATGAACGCCCTTGTCCCGGAAGGGGATCCGATCTTCCTGACGGGCGACTTCAATGCCAACTGGGACGATCCGATCCTCGATCCGATCCGTGAGCGGCTGGCGGAGTGCCGGGAGACGGCGCCGGTGACCGACGGCGGCAATACCTACAACGGCTGGGGCGGGAAGCACGTGCCTGCCGGGGAGGATATCATCGACCATATCTTCTACCGGGGCGCGAAAGCAACGAAATACGAACTGATGACCGGCGATTACGGTGTGCCGTTCATCTCCGACCACTGGCCGGTGATGGGGACGTTCGTCTTCTGAATGAAATATGATAAATAACTAATAAACCAAATCAATATGTCTACGCTCATTTACATCATCGGCCTGGTTCTCGCCATTCTGGCCGTCATCGACATCTGCAAGAAACCGATCTCGCTGGTCGGCAAGATCATCTGCTCGGTTATCGTGCTGGCTACCAGCTGGATCGGCTTGATTGTCTATTATCTCTACGCCAAGAACCACATCACGGAGTGGTTTAAGTAATACTGGGGCTCTGCCCCAAGCCCCGTGCCTCCCAGCCTTAGTACTTTGCTGATACGGAGGACAGTGCGTTCTTCAGTTTTGTCTAGCAAAGTACCGGCTTCCGGCGGTCGCCTGATGGCGACTTGTTATCGTCATCGGGAAATATCTTTAATATAGACCCGGCGTCGGACGAACAGTTCCTTCTGCCGATAGGCGTCCCATACCTTGAGGGCGGAGTTGTCTTCGAACTGGGGATTGGAGATGCACCATTTCACCCCGTTCCGCTGGTAACTGCGGCCAAGGTGGCTGTGGAGGATGGCCGAGAGGCCCTTGTCCTGCCATTTCCGGCTTACGCCCACCAGCATCATATCGACCGTGTCGTAGTGTTTTTGCGCCCGGAGCAGGTACCACCAGCCCAACGGGAAGAGGTGTCCGCGTGCCCGCTGCAGCGCACGGGAGAGGCTCGGTATGCAGATGCCGAAGGCGGCGATATCCTCGTCGGCGTCGAGTACGATGCAGGAGAGGTCGCCGGATAGCCGGTCGACGTAGTTGGCGCCTTCCTCGGCGATTTCCCGTTCGGTGAACGGGATGAAGTTCCGGACGGAAAGGAACGTTTCGTTGTATTCCTTGAAAAACTTGGCGATCAGGTCCTTGCGCTTCTTTAGCTGCTGGATGTCGGCGATCTGGAGGCGGTAGCGCTCCAGCAGCATCCCGGCAATGCGGTGCAGTTTCTCCGGCAATTCCTGAGCGACGTCCAGGCGATACTGGATCCAGTCGGCCTCCTTGACGAAACCGAGGTGTTCCAGGAATTCCGGATAGTAGGCAAAATTGTAGAGGTTGTTCGACTGCGGTACGCTGTTGAAGCCTTCCACGACCATTCCCTGCTTGTACATCGTGTTGTAGCCCAGCGGTCCGTGGATTTCGGTCATGCCTTCCGCGCGGCCCCAGTCGGCCGCCGCGTCGAGCAGGGCCCTGGCCGCGTCGATGTCCGCGACGAAGTCGGTCCAGCCGAAACGCATCCGGCGCGTTCCGTACAGTTCGTTGTAACGGGGGTTGATGATGGCGCAGCACCGTCCGGCTACGCGGCCCGATTCGTCGAAGCAGAGCAGCAGTTTCTGCCGGCAGTACTCCAGGCACGGGCTGTGTGCGAGCGTGTGCTTCTGGTCGAAGTCGAGCGAGGGGACATAAGGGGCGCAGTCGCGGTACAGGCGGTTTTGAAACTGATAGAACTGCCTGAATTCGCGGGCGTTGGCGACTTCGCGTACCGTGTAGCGCATAGGAGGCTTATTCGTTGGCTTTGGCTTCGTCCCAGAGGGCGTCCATTTCGGGGAGCGTCATATCGTTCAGGTCGCGTCCCAGTTCCCTGGCACGGAGATCCACCCAGGTGAAGCGGCGCTTGAACTTGGCGTTCGTATGCTCGAGCGCCGTGTCGGGGTTGAGATGGTAGAGCCGCGCGGCATTGACCACCGAAAAGATGAAGTCGCCCAGCTCGGCTTCCTGGCGTTCCTTCGAGCCGCCCGCGAGTTCGGCGCGCAACTCGTTCAGCTCCTCGGTCACCTTGTCCCAGACGTCTTCCTTCTTCTCCCAGTCGAATCCCACGGCGCGGGCCTTGTCCTGCATCCGGTAGGCCTTGATCAGCGACGGCAGGCTGTTCGGCACACCGGAGAGCACGGTCTTGTTGCCGTCCTTCTCCTTGCGTTTGAGCTGTTCCCAGTTCTGGACCACTTGGCCGGCCGTCTCGGCCTGCACGTCGCCGTAGACGTGGGGATGCCGGTAGACCAGTTTGTCGCACAGCATGTTGCACACGTCGGCGATGTCGAAGTCGCCCGTCTCGGAGCCGATCTTGGCATAGAAGACGATGTGCAGGAGCAGGTCGCCCAGTTCCTTCGCGATGTTGTGCATATCGTGCGCAAGAATCGCATCCGCGAGTTCGTAGGTCTCTTCGATGGTGTTGGGGCGGAGGGATTCGAGGGTCTGCTTGCGGTCCCAGGGACACTTCTCGCGCAGATCGTCCATGATGTCAAGCAGTCTTGCGAACGCTTGCAGCTCTTTTTCTCTTTTCATGGTCGCAAAATTACTAAATTTCTTAACTTTGCAGACCAAAAGAACCAAATCTAACTTTTTCCGATATGCAGCATATCAACTTCATCTCCGCCGACGAAGCCGTCAAGGTCGTCAAGAGCGGAGACCACATCCACCTGAGCAGCGTGGCCAGTGCGCCCCAGGTCCTCATCCAGGCCCTCTGCCGCCGCGGCGAGGCCGGCGAACTCAAGGATGTCCGCATCCACCATCTCCACACCGAAGGAGAGGCTCCCTACACGGAAGAGCGATTCCAGGGCACTTTCTTCCACCAGGCCTTCTTCGTGGGCGGCAATGTCCGCAAGAACGTGCAGGCCGGCTGGGCCGACTACATCCCGGTCTTCCTGAGCGAGACGCAGAAACTCTATCGCAGCGGCGCGCTCCCGTGCGACGTGGCGATGATCCAGGTCTCTCCCGTTGACAAGCACGGCTATGTGTCGCTGGGTACCTCCGTGGACGCCACGCTGGCGGCCATCGAGTGTGCGAAGACGGTGATTGCCGTGGTCAACAAGTACGTTCCCCGCGCCTGGGGCGACGCGATGATTCCGGCCAGCCTGATCGACCTTTTCGTCGAGGACAACACCCCGCTGATGCCGGCGCATTTCTCCGAGCCGTCCGAGATCGAGACGAAGATCGGCATCAACTGCGCCAACCTCGTGGAAGACGGCGCCTGCCTCCAGATGGGCATCGGGGCGATTCCGAATGCCGTACTCGCCTGCCTGGGCAACCACAAGAACCTGGGCATCCACACCGAGATGTTCGCAGACGGCGTGCTGCCGCTCGTCCGCAAAGGCGTCATCAACGGCATGAACAAGAAGATCGACCGCGGCAAGATGGTGTCCACGTTCCTGATGGGTTCGCAGGAAGTCTATGACTTCATCGACGACAACCCGATGGTGGCCATGATGGATGTCGGCTACACCAACGACCCGTACATCATCGCCAAGAACCCGAAGGTCTGCGCCATCAACTCCGCCCTCCAGGTGGACATCACCGGCCAGGTCTGCGCCGACTCCCTCGGCACGAAGTTCTACAGCGGCGTGGGCGGCCAGATCGACTTCACCTACGGCGCTTCGCTCTCCGAGGGCGGCAAGGCCATCATCGCGATGCCTTCCGCCACGAACAAGGGCGTGAGCAAGATTGCCCCGGTCCTGACCGAGGGCGCCGGCGTGGTGACGACCCGCAACCACATCCACTGGCTCGTGACCGAATACGGTGCGGTGGACCTCTACGGCAAGAGTCTCCAGGAGCGTGCGAAACTGATTATCAGCGTCGCGCATCCGGATGCCCGCGAAGCCCTCGACCGCGCCGCCTTCGAGCGCTTCGGTCCGCACTATCACGCCTTTTAGACGGGGCTTTGCCCCGGACCCCGCCGCTCCGGCCTGGAACATTTTCGTCGCCATCCTCATAGCGCGTTTCCTGCGAGGATGGCGATTTTTTTTGGGGGTGAGTAGTCACTTTTGAGCCCGTTTCCGTCATAGGGGTGTAAGAAGATGATGATGAAGCACGCACGCATACTTTTCTTCCTGCTGCTGTTGCCGGTGCTGCCGCTCGCTGCACAGCCGTCGACCGCGCAGGGCACGATCAAGGACCGGATGGACCGGATCGAACAGGTCTATCAGGTCCATTTCGTCTATGACGCGGCCCTTCCGGTCGGGAATCCCACGTCGGTGGCCGTCGATTCGCTGCAGAGTCTGAAGCAGAACCTCGCCCGTCTCTTCGACGGGACGGAGATCCGCTGGCAAATCAAGAAACGGTACGTCGTACTGACCCGCGCCAAGACCGTTCAGAAGCCGGATTCGCTCCAAATGTCGGAATCGCCCCTCCTGCCCGCGTCACCCGCCTTGAAAGATTATTTGATGGCGGATGATACCCTCGTGGCCGCCTCGATCACCGGCCATATCGACCGGGACATGAACTTCACCCAGACGGGCCTGACGAAACTCGACGGGGCGGCTTTCCGGCGGGCCTTCGCCACGTTGAGCTCCCCAGACGTGCTCAAGACCCTGCAGGCGTTGCCCGGCGTGGCTTCCGGCACGGAACTGCTCTCCAACCTTTATGTCCACGGCGGCGACGGCAGCGACAATCTGTTTCTGCTCGACGGGGCGCCGCTTTACCAGATCTGCCACTTTGGCGGCGTTTTTTCGGCTTTCAACACCGACGCCATTTCGTCGCTCGACTTCTACAAGAGCGGCTTTCCCGCCCGTTTCGGCGGCCGGACCTCTTCGGTGGTGGACATTACCACCCGGGAGGGGGACTATACGGCATATCATGGGACGTTTTCCCTCGGCCTGCTGGATGGCCGTGTCCAGCTGGAAGGACCGGTCGCGTCCGGCAAGACATCGTTCAACGTGGCGATGCGCCGTACCTGGGCGGATCCCCTGATCTGGGCGGCGTGCTGGATCAGCAACCGGAATGCAGACAACAAATACTGGTACAAATATGCTTTTACCGATCTGAATGCGAAGGTCTCGCACAAGTTCTCCGAAAGCAGCCGTCTGTCGGCCAATTTCTATATGGGAAATGACCGTTTTGAAATGAAGGAGATAGACGCGTTGTTTGCTTTTAAATTAGAAGGTACTCAATACTTTGATCAGTACCAGGAGCAGCTCAGGCTCAGATGGGGCAATGTCCTGGCCTCCGTGGATTGGAAAAAGGAGTTTTCGGATCGGGTGCAACTGCACCTGATCGGGTACGGGTCGAGCACCCGGTCTCTATTCAGGGCGGATGTATCGTCCACGTATTATTCTTCTTCCGGTACTAAACTCGGTGAATTCTTGGATTGGACGACGGACCGGGGTCTGTTGGACGACCTGGGCATTTCGGCGAATGTGAACTGGAATCCGGCTTCCGGCCATCACGTCAGGTTCGGAACCGGGGCCATCCTTCATGGTTATCGCCCTGCTATTGCTTATGAAATTGATCGGAAAGGGAACCGCGACAGTCTTCGACAGTCTGCGTTCGAGTGGAGCGTCTATGCGGAGGACGAGTTCCGGCTGGGTTCCCGGGTGACGGCCAATGCCGGCTTGCGGAACACGGTCTATGCTTCAGCCGGCCGCGTCTGGAACTCCCTGGAGCCTCGTCTCGCACTGAAGGTGCAATGTACCCCGTTTCTTAACTTCAAGGCATCATATGCCACGATGAGCCAGTTCTCCCATCAGGCATCGACCATGTATCTGGACCTGCCGACCAGCAAGTGGCTTCCATCCGGCGTGCAGATCCCCCCGATGCGGTCGCAGCAGGTCGCCGGCGGCCTGTACGCCCGCTTGCCGCATGCGATGCACCTGAATGTCGAAGGCTGGTGGAAGCGGATGGACAACCTGATCGAGTATGACGGAAAGAATTCGTATTTCGTCCAGCATCTCGACGGTTGGGAAACGTTTTTTAGAACGGGGAAGGGACGTTCCTTCGGCATGGAGTTCGATTTTGGCTATGAGATGCCGGTCCTGAGCGTCAATGCCTTCTATACACTCTCCTGGAGCGAACGGCTGTTTGTGGACATCTGGCCCTCCTGGTATCCGGACCGCAACGACAATCGTCACAAGATCACCTTGCAGGCCAACTGGCGCATCAACGAAAAATGGGAACTCTACAGCGCCTGGAATTACCATAGCGGTAACCGGATGACGCTGGCCACGCAATACGTCCCGGGCTTCTGGACTTCGATGGAACCGCGGCCTTCCACAATTAACCATGAGACGGGAGAAACGCTCCTGCAGACGGAAGACTACTGGGCCTATGAATCGCCGAACAACTTCAAGATTCCCGATTATCACCGGCTCGATATCGGGTTCAACCTGCATCGGATCACCCGCCGCGGCAACGAATCCGTGTGGAATTTCAGCATCTATAACGTGTATTGCCGGATGAACCCTTTGTATTGCAAGGTCGTCCGCAAGGGGAAAGAGGATATTTTTGATGTTTCTTTCTTGGATCTTGGCACCGTTTCCTTTGTCGGGAAAGGTTACGGGTATATTCCCATCGTCCCGACCGTGAGTTATACCTTGAAGTTCTGACAAGATGAAGCGCCCCCTTCCTATATTACTGATTTTCATTATTGTATTGATTTCCTGTGAGCGGGATTTCGACATTGATACGGCGACCTCCGGCGTAAAATTGTTTCTCCAGTGTTGTCCGGGCCCCGGCGACACCACGATCCTGCAGCTGAACCGTACGGTTCCGATCGGATCGAAGGCCGATACGACCGAGTTCCTGAAGTCGGCCGACATCGATGTCATCGTCAATGGAACGGCCTTGCTCCCGGAGCGGGCCATGGATTTGGCGGGTACGGTTCCGTATGGTAGCTGGTATGTAGTTGCTCCGCTGAAAGCCGGCGACGAGATTGCGGTGAAAGCCCGGATCGACGGTCTCGAGCCGATTTCAGCCACCACGTCGATTCCCGGCCCTGCGCCGCGGTTTACCTATAAGTGCTGTGCCGTTCAGGTTATGGATCATTATGATTATACGCAAATGAGCGTACCTGACTCTGTCCACGTTACGTTCCGTGACGATCCCGCAACGGAAGACTGGTACGGTTTGGCGCTCCTTTGCGAGCGGACCATCGTCGATCTGGATAATGGGGAAAAACTCGTGGAGCGGGTCAATGCGGCGCCTGTGGAGGGCACTGTTTTCGAAGCTACGGAGTATATTGACATTCCGTTCAATGGATGGGCGTTCGGGTATAACCGTTCGCTTGTCCGGGTTTGGCCCGATGCCGGTTTTTCCGGACAGGAAGTTACGTTAGGGATGCCACTTACCGGTTTCTGGCTTGATGGAACCTTTGATGTTCATGGCGATGACGAGTATGCCCGTTTCTTTATGGCTTGTGGTGTTGATGATAATGGCGAATTCATAGAGGGTAATTTTGCGGAGCATTACCGGTATAAAGTCAGGCTCTACCGTTTTTCCCGGGAATTCTTCAACTACGGCAAGGCGCTCGACCATATCCGGAACAATAGCCTGGCCAATCTCGGCTTGGCGCCTGCCGCATACGCCTACACGAATGTCATCGGCGGTGTCGGCATCCTGGCCGGCTGGACTGTCCGTGAAACCGACTGGTTGTCACTTTTCTGAGATTATTAAACATTATAGAAATACAGTAGACGCTTATGAAACGTATTCTTTTTCTTATTTGCTTGTTTGCATTATCGGGGTGTGGCGTTACCAGCCTTTCCAGGTATTCGTCATACGAACAGAAAACGGCACTTGACCATTATCGTTTCTTCTATGTCATGGAAACCAGCCAGTTGTATTCAAGCACCGGCAATGGCGAGGGTATGGGAGAGATGAAAAGCGTCAATCCCGCAGATATCGTCACCGGCTGTATGGTCAAGCGGGGTTTTATACGTGTAGCGGACTTGAATGAGCAGCCGCTGGAGCAAACCATCAAGGTTACGTGCGGTGAAAGCGGCAGGCACCGGACCAGCCTCTTTACGTATGCAATAGAAATGACGGTGCAGTTTGTCGATGCCTCAACCAATCAGATTATCCTGACCTCTACCGCCGCCGGGAGGGGTGCGACAGAAGCAGATGGCATCCGCAAGGCTACGCTGCAGTGCATGCAAAGGATTGAATAGGTATCTCTGTCCTCAAAGCAGGGTTCTAGTGAGGATGAGGAGTCGATAAACGGCTTGTCATCCTCATTTTATCGTTCTATTGAGGACGGGAACACAGGCGCGCCATCCTATAATCAGGATTCAGGATGGCGATAGTTTTTTGCTCGCCCTGTTACAATTTCGGGCTACGCGTGTTATATTAGTAGGAAGATTGAAGGAAAACGAAACAGGCCGACATGGCACAAGACTATTTGACTGATGCTTTCATCAGACTTCGTCAGAAGCTGAAAGGAATCTCCGGCAGGATATTGTCGGATGCTTCCGAAGCTGAGGACATCCTTCAGGAAAGTTTCGTGCGGCTCTGGCGGCGGCAATATCCGATCGGGTCGGAGAAGGAGGCGGAGGCGTTGCTGTCCCGGACGGTCAGGAATGCGAGTCTCAATGAGCGGAGAAAGAAAGGAGCCGTACGCCTGGACAAGGATTTCGTGGAGGACAGCCCCGACAGCGAATACAGCTTAGACAGGGAGACAGCCTATGCTGAAATGCACCGCAAGATAGAACAGGAGTTGTCGGAAACACAACGATACATATTGGAGGAGAAAGAATATGGCGGACGGACGCTGGAGGATATTGCGAAAGAATTGAAGATGGAACCCGCGGCGGTAAGGATGCAGTTGTCACGCGCACGGAAAAAACTTAGAGAAACCTTGAAAACCCCTTGACTATGACAGAAAAAGAAGAATATACGATGCTGATGCAGCGTTATTGGGAAGCGCAGACAACTCCGGAAGAGGAGCAGGTGCTTGCCCGGTATGCCGCACAGACGGACGATCCGGCATTTGCGGAAATCCGCGCCGTGCTTGGTTACTTGTCCATAGGCAGGGAGATAAAAGCGCGCAGGGGCAGAAGGGTCCGTCTGTATTCGTTTGCGGCTGCGGCGGCAAGTATTGCTATTGTGGTGACTCTCAGCCTGAGCCTTCTGATGAACCGGGGACATCGGACCGATGACCTCTGCATCCGTTATGCCTACGGCGTACAGACTACCGACAACGAAGCGATCATGGCTTCCGTCGCGTCTTCCCTCGCCGATTTCTTTGCAGGTGAAACGCCTGCCGAAACCCAACTCATAGAAATGTTTCAGCGATGAAAAAGATCGTTTTATGCTTCGCGATATTGCTGGTCACCGGTACGGCTTACGGCCAGCGCGGCTTGAATTCCAACGCTGTGTTCCGGGGGAAAGTGGTCCCCACACAGCGGATGGTCACGACAGAGGTTCGGGGCGGAAGCATGGCTACCTACAAATTGGATTACTACAAGGGAGTCAACTTTCAGGTGGATACGGCAACCGTCGCAAAAGTGGCGGCGATCGTAGCGTCCGATTCCGAAGGTGCCGTGTCATGCGAAACCGAGCGGGTCGGCGAATTGCTGACCTATGCGCTTATACAACTCAAGCCTTCCGGTAAGCTTAACCGCTATCTTTGCTATCAAGCCCGTTCAACCGGGTACACGTGGATGGTCACATTGCTCTATCTGGAAGGCGTCGCTACCCTGGAAGACCTGCATACCATGTTTGAAAAACAAGAAACCAAAGCAAAATGAGACACATCCTTATTACGATAGCGGCTGCCCTCCTGTTTGTTTCAGCAGCCGCGCAAGAAACTGACACTACTTCGACCGTTTCCGGAGAAAAACTGAACTTTGAAGAGCCCAACTTCATGGTCTCGACTTATTTCGAGAGTGTCAAGGCCCATCTGTCCGCCGAAGGCCGCAAGGCGTGGAAGCCCGAGTTCAGTGTCCGGGGCAATGTGATGGTTTTCGTGGGTACCGTCGATCTGACGGGCGGCATCCGCACAAGTCCGAACAAGGTATTCGGCCTGGGCATTGGTCGCTGTGCTGTATTTCACGATGCCATTCCCGCCCATAGCTACAGGATGTCTTTCTATCTGTATCACCGGCATTATCTGCCCATCGACAGGAAACGGCGATTCTCGTTTTACAGCGATCTGTCCCTCGGCGGAATGTACCTTTACAAAGTCACGGGGACGGAGCGTGAACCCCGTTTCGAGGGGGATCGGCCGACGTCTCTCCCGAAGAAGGGCACGATGGACTGGTGGTATTCCTGGCAGCCCGGCTTCTCCATCCGCCTATGGGGCAAGTCCAACATCTTCTTCGGACCAACTATCGGCCCATCGATTGGCGCTCATCTGGGAGTTGCAATATAATATTAATAGTCAATCAATAAAGAAGAAATGAAAAGAATGACTTTGGCGCTGGCGGTTGTCCTGATGGCGCTGCCGGCTATGGCTCAAGATAAACTCAATTTCGAAGCGCCGCTTTTCGGCGTCACCAAAAAGAACGTCAAGCCGAAATGGTCAGTCGTCGCGTTCGGGGAAGTGAGCGGCGGATACAGTTATCGCTTCAATCTCCCTTCGCAAATACATAATAACGGCGCTTTTGCCGAAATGAACCTGCTGGAATTACGCTATCGTCCCTGGCGAAACGGGAGTATGCTTTCGCTGGGATTGACCGGCTGCCTGGATGCACATATGGCGACCAAGACGACCTTTTTCGGAATGGACGGGCAGTTTACGACGCCTACGTCTGGCTGGCTCGCCGCCCGGGCCGTTGCGGCGGAGCGTGTCTTATCGTTCAGCCTGGGCTATACAAAGGAATTCGGCGACTGGAAGGCAGGGCTGTTCCTGTCGCCCGGAGTGGGTCACGGCATCTTGCAGAACAGATACTGGGCCGGCGTTCCCGAATACGATCCGGAAACCGGGAACGATGTCCTCAGCAGTGTTTACACGGGGTTTGTGGGTTCCCATCGACATCGTGACAACATGTATATGCCCAACGGCCTGCGCTTGGGCGTAAGCGCTGGCATCTGGTACCGGTCCGTCGGCCTGACGGTCGGCTGGCACTACCGCAGCGTTCTTCCGGGCCACCAGAACGTCATTCACGCCGGCCTCTCCATCCGCTACTGAAAAGCCTCTTCTCCCGGACTGCTATCGCAAAGGCTCCCATAACGGCCTCCGCTAGCGGCAGATTCCGCTCCGCTTCCTTCGCGCCCTCCTCACCAGCACCCTGATTTGAGGAGGGCGGTCGTGTTTTTCGCCTCCCATCCTCATTTCGGGTCTCTTTTGAGGAGGGGGACAGATTTCTTTTTAGATAATTTGCAATCGGGGGATGGACGTCGTATATTTGTACTTGTCCAGAGCCATGGAGGCGTTGGCGCAAATGTGAGGAAAGATATGGCGAAGGAAATGAAGGAGCATTCCTTCTTCGAGAAGGAAGACCGATGCCGACGGGTTTTCGAAGGAACGGTCCGGGAGTATGGCGGCGTATGGCATCTTTGTACGCCGGGTGAGAAACAGCCATTGGTTTTCAAGCGACCGGAAGATAATGTGTTTTCGATGACACTGGTGGCGATGTGCGCGTATGATTGTCCCTCCGTACAGGTCATCACTTTTGAAATCATGAGCAACCACGTGCATTTCGTGCTGTGCGGCAGCGAGACAGATGTGATGGCTTTTTTCGACTTATTCAAGAAACGATTGCGGCGGTATCTGATTGGGAAGGGAGACCGGACGGATTTGACCCATTTCACATGCGAAAAGCCGATTCCCATCAAGACGCTGGAGTCTATGCGCAATCAGATATGCTACACGAACCGCAATAATTTCGTGGTTGACCCTGGCCATACGCCGTTTTCCTATCCCTACGGTGCGAACGGTTATTACTTTCTTCCAAGAATCAGAAACTTGAAGGACAGGCTGTTCAGTGAGATGACCCTTCGTGAGAAACGAAATCTGATTCACGCAAGGGACCCCAACTACCCTGAGGACTATATCGTGACTGACGGATACTTTTCTCCTGCCAATTACTGCCGGTTCGACATCGGTGAAGCTGTTTTCCGGGATGCACGCCACTATTTCAACCATCTGGCAAAGGGTATCGAGTCGTACCGGGAGATTGCCGCGTCGGTCGGTGATTCGATCTATTACACGGACGATGAACTGTTCGATGTGGTAAGACGGATTTGTAAAGAGAAATATGAGGGACGGCGGCCGACACTGCTGGGGAAGAATGAGAAACTGGAACTTGCCCGGAAACTTCATTTCGATTACAATGCCGATAACGCAAAAATCTCGCGCATGTTGAATATTGCCCCATCAATTCTCGACCAGTTATTCCCGTCCTCATAAAAAGGCGGGTTTGAAGATAGAAGGCGAATAATTCGAATGTCCTCCTCAAATCAAGTCGTCATTGAGGATGGTATGATTTTTTGAGGGCTCCTATCCTCATTTCGGGCCCCTGATGAGGATGATTTAGTCGGACAGCGGAGTGGAGCGGGTGGTGTTTGGGGACGCGAGCATTTTTCTGCGAGCGGACACAAATACCAGAGCGCAACGGAGCGCTATTGGCTTTACTCCCCGGCGGCCTTGAGGCGCTCGGCGTTCTCGGCGATCTGGAGCTGGTCGATGACCTCCTGGATGTCGCCGTCCATGAAGACGGGGAGATTGTACATCGTGTAGCCGATGCGGTGGTCGGTGACGCGGGACTGCGGGTAGTTGTAGGTACGGATCTTCGCGCTGCGGTCGCCGGTCGAGACCATCGTCTTGCGTTTGGCCGTGATGTCGTTGAGGTATTTCTCGTACTCGAGGTTGTAGAGGCGCGTACGGAGCTCGGCCATCGCCTTGTCGAGGTTCTTGAGCTGCGAACGCTCGTCCTGGCACTGGACCACGATGCCCGACGGGATGTGTGTCAGGCGGACGGCGGAGTAGGTGGTGTTGACCCCCTGGCCGCCGGGCCCCGAGGAGCAGAAGAGGTCTTTCCGTACGTCCTTCATGTCGATTTCCACGTCGAACTCGTCGGCTTCCGGCAGTACCGCCACCGAGGCGGCCGAGGTGTGGACACGGCCCTGCGTCTCGGTCTGCGGCACGCGCTGGACGCGGTGGACGCCGCTTTCGTATTTCAGGGTCCCGTAGACTTTTTCGCCCGAAACCTTGCAGACGATCTCCTTATAGCCGCCGGCGGCGCCTTCGCTCACGTTGGTCACCTCGCACTTCCAGCCCTTGCGCTCGAAATACTTGGTGTACATCCGGAAAAGGTCGCCCGCGAAGATGGCGGCCTCGTCGCCGCCCGTTCCGCCGCGGATCTCCAGGATGGCATTCTTGCTGTCCTGCGGATCGGCCGGAATGAGCAGGATGCGGATCTCTTCCTCCATCCGGGGGAGTTCCTCTTCCAGGGCGGTCGCTTCCTCCTTGGCCATCTCGCGCAGGTCCTCGTCCTTCTCGTTGAGGAGGATGTTCTTGGCGTCGGCCAGGTCGCCGACCATCTTCCGGTAGCGGTCGCCGGCCAGGATGATGGGCTCCAGTTCCTTGTAATCCTTATTGAGCTGGACGTATTTCTTCAGGTCGGCAATCACTTCGGGATCGCCGAGCTGGGCGCCGATACTTTCGTATTTCGCCTTGAGTCCGTCCAGTTTTTCGAGCAAATTGTTCTCTGCCATCAGTATGATCGTTAGGGCTGCAAATTTAATGGTTTTTTTAAAAAAAACGC
The DNA here is from genome assembly GCA_947306365.1 of uncultured Bacteroidales bacterium. GTDB lineage: Bacteria > Bacteroidota > Bacteroidia > Bacteroidales > UBA932 > Cacconaster. Next base: position 63,654 of record CAMZGD010000005.1, on the reverse strand, counting down.
GGAACGGGAGGGAGATAAACAGATATTATTGCTAAATTTGTATTTAATATGAAAAATCGGCTTCGCAAGCTTTTAGATAGATTATTTTCCCGCTACGTCAGCACCGGACTGATCTTCGCACTGGACGTGCTTCTGTCGTTTCTCGCGGCGCTGGTGGTGATATTCGGCGTGCATTACGTCGTCTCGGATGCGGGCGTCGGGTCGATGACGTACTGGAACCGGCTGGTCTGGGTATGGCTCATCACCTCGACGGTCTGTGCCGGCGTGATGTTCTGGGCTTTCAAGAGCTACCGCATCATCATCCGTCATTCCTCAATGACGGACATCTTCCAGTTCTGTCTGGCCGTGTTTTGCGCCACGCTGCTCGACGGCGTCGTCCTGAAGGTCGCCAGCCTGTGGCATTCGAACACCTGGATGATCCTGCTGGCCTATTTCATCGTCTGCAGTTTCCTGCTGATCGTTTGCCGGGTGCTGATGATACGTACGTACGAAGAATTGCAGCGGCGGTTCCGTGTGCGCCGGCAGGACTTGCTGCGTGTGTTGATCTACGGGACGGACGAGAAGGCCATCGCCCTTCAGGCACGCCTGCGCTCGTCCCGTCACTATGAAGTGGTGGGCTATCTTTCGGACAGCTGTTCGGAAAAACGCCTGACGGCCCACAGCCTTCCGGTTTTCCTGTTCGAGGAGGAAGAGGACGTGGTCCGGATCATCCGGAAGCAGGGCGTGGGGGGCATCATCTTCACGCGCGAGGAGGATATCCGCGGCGAAGCCGCCCGGCTCGTGTCGTTTTCCGCCCGGAACAAGCTGCGCCTGCTGATGGCGCCGCCCATCGACGACTATGTGAACGTCACCACGCAGAATGTCCGCAACGTAAAGGTCGAAGACCTGCTCGGCCGCGAGGAGATATCCATATCGATGGACAAGATCCACGACCGGTTTGCGGACAAGGTGGTACTGGTGACCGGCGCATCGGGTTCCATCGGATCGGAGCTCTGCCGCCTGCTTGCCCGGGTCGGCGTGAAGAAACTGGTGCTTTACGACAATGCCGAGACCCCGATGCACAACCTGCGCCTGGAGCTGGAAGACAAGTTCCCCGAACTCAATTTCGTGCCGGTGATCGGCGACGTGCGTCTGGTTCAGCGCCTCGACTATGTGTTCCGGACCTGGCATCCGGAAATCGTATTCCACGCGGCAGCCTACAAGCACGTTCCGCTGATGGAGGACAATCCCTGCGAGGCGGTGCTGGTCAACCTGGTCGGTTCGCGCCTCGTGGCGGACAAGTGCGTCGAGTACGGCACGGAGATGATGGTGATGATTTCCACCGACAAGGCGGTCAATCCGACCAACATCATGGGCTGTACCAAGCGCCTTGCCGAAATCTATGTCCAGTCCATCAACGACGAACGCACCCGGTTCGTGACCACTCGTTTCGGCAATGTGCTGGGCTCCAGCGGGTCGGTGATCCCGCGTTTCCGCGACCAGATCGAAGCGGGCGGCCCGGTGACCGTCACCCATCCGGAAATCACGCGCTACTTCATGACGATTCCCGAGGCCTGCCGGCTGGTGATGGAGGCTGCCACGATGTCGGTGGGCAAGGAGATCTATGTCTTCGACATGGGCAAGCCGGTCAAGATCGACCATCTGGCCCGGCGTATGATCGAACTGGCCGGGTTCGTGCCGGACAAGGACATCAAGATCGTCTATTCCGGACTCCGGCCCGGTGAAAAGCTCTATGAGGAAGTGCTCTCCGACAAGGAGAATACCGATCCGACGGAGCACGACCGCATCCGTGTCGCGCACGTGCGGGCTTATTCCTACGAGGAGGCCTGCCGTTTCACCGACGAGCTGGAAGTCCTGTCCCGGGAAGTCCGCATTCCCGAAATGGTCCGGCGGATGAAAGAGATCGTTCCGGAATTCAAGTCGAAGAATTCCAAGTTTGAAGCCTTTGACAAGTAGCAGTTTGTCCGTATGAGACGAGGTTGGCTTGCAATCCCTTTCGTGCTGCTTTTTGCGGCGGTGGGCTACCTTTGGCGGGACACCCGTCCGGCGGTGGAATTGTCCCGTTCGGCACGGGGCGTCTCCGGCTGGGGCGTGTCCCCCGATTCGGTGGTCATCGTGGAACGGACGGTCATGCGCGTTCCGGTCAAGGCGCCCAAGGTGCCCGAAAGCATCGTCTTCGCCGGCGATACCATCCGCTTCGACCGTGCAGATCTCCGGGAACGGATGGACCGCGAACTGCTGGCTTTCACGTACAGCCATACCAATTCCTTGCTGATGCTCAAGCGGTCCACGCGCATCTTCCCGCAGATAGAGCCGCTGCTCGCGGCAAACGGTGTTCCCGATGATTTGAAGTACCTGATGGCTGTCGAGAGCAATTTGAGCGAAACGGCTGTATCGGTGGCGGGCGCCGCAGGCCTGTGGCAGTTTATGAAGGATGTCGGCCGCGAATACGGGCTGGAGGTTTCGATGACGGTCGACGAACGATACAATCTCAAGAAGGAAACGGAGGCGGCCTGCTCGTATCTCAAGAAAGCACACGCCCGTTTCGGCGACTGGATGACCGTGGCGGCCAGCTACAACGGGGGCATCAACGGAATCAGCCGCCGGCTCGGTGCGCAGCACCAGCGAAGCGCCTTGAACCTGCACCTGGTGGAGGAGACATCCCGCTATATGTTCCGGATCCTGGTCGCCAAACTGATGTTCGAAAACCCCGAAGCCTTCGGTTTCGAGCTGGACGCGGATGAGTATTATCCCTACGTCCATCCCCGCCGTACGGTGGTGGTTTCCAGCGATATCGAGGATCTTGCCGAGTTCGCCGGCCGTTACGGCATCTCTTATGCCCAGCTGCGTCGCGCCAATCCCTGGCTTCGGGATACGAAACTTGAGGTCGGGCGGGGAAAATCCTATGAGATTGCGATTCCCGACCTGGAGGCGGAAAGGGACTATTACCAGCATTTGTAGCTGCATAAACCGATATCTGACATGAAACGACTGATCGCATTGGCCGTCGTGCTTTCTCTGGCAGGCAGTATGCCGGCCCTGGCCGACGGTTTCCGTCATCCTGCCGTGGAGATCGAAACGATCACCATGGCCAGCCCGCTTCCCACCAGTACCTTCTCGCCTGACTTCTCGAAAGCCGTGACGGGTTACCGGCATTGCCGGCAGGTTCCGATTGCGGAACTTGCGGCGAGTGAGGCGCGCATCGGCGGCCTCCGCGTGGATCCGCGCAATTTCAGCGAGACGCGGGAGAATTATTTCGACCGTCTGGAACTGCTTGACGTAGCTTCCGGCAATACGGTGGAGATAAAGGGTCTGCCTGACGCTCCGCGCGTGAAATTCATTACCTGGTCGCCGGGTGGACGCTATGTGGCCTTCACCCTTTCTTTCCCGGACCACGTGGAACTTTGGCGCGTAGATGCGGCATCCGCTGTGCCGGTGGCTGAAAAGCTGACGTCGGAGCGCGTGAACACCATCTTCGGTACCCCGTTCCATTTTCTGGATGACGACCATATCCTTTTCAAGACCGTTCCGGCGGATCGCCGCCAGGTGCCCGTCCCGACGGTCGCGCAATCTTCCGTAATCCAGGAGGTGTCGGGAGAGAAGAAGTCGATCCGGACGTATCAGGACCTGCTTTCCGGACCGGGCGACGTGGCGCTCTATGATTACTGCTGCACCAGTCAGCTGGCGGTCTGGAGTCCGGAGGGTCTCCGCAAGGTGGGGGAGCCTGCCGTCTACCGCTCGGTCGATCCTTCGCCGGACGGCAGCTATGCCATCGTCGTGACCGAACACCATCCCTACTCCTACGTGCAAGCGCACAACTCCTTCCCCAGCAAGCAGTTCATTATGAACCTGGCTGACGGCAGCCAGGTGAAGATGCTGCGCGACGGTACCGTGAAGAAAGAGGAGTCCAAGGACAAGAAGGACCCGAAAGAGCCGAAGAAACCGCAGCCTGCCGGATTCGGCTGGCGCCCCGACCTCCCCGCGACCCTCTATTGGACGGAGTCGGAGAACGGCGGCGGCCCGATGGGACCGTTCGGTCCGATGGGTCCGATGCCTCCCGCGCAGGACGATCCTTCCGCCCGGGATTCAACCAAGGCGAAAGAGGAGAAGCCTGAGAAGACCTTTACCGACAAGCTCTTCCAGTGTACGGCCCCCTTCGATTTCGAAAATGACAGGGAGTTGCTGCTCGCTCCGGAATACCGTATGGGCCGCATCACCTGGTGCGACGCCTCGCTGGCGCTCTTCGAGGAGAGTTCCGCGAAGCAGAAGTTCCGCCGGCTGGTCACTTTCGTGCCGGGCGACACGCTTGCGAAACGCCAGGTGCTCTATACGGTGAGCACCGAGACCGATACCCTGGGCAACCTGCCCGTCTACGGGCGTCCCTACACTGTCCGCAATGCCTGCGGCCGCAACGTGCTCTGGACCGACGCGCGGCATACGCAGATCTTCCTTTCCGGCAATGACCGGCGTGATGCGGAAGGTTTCAAGCATAGTTTCCTCGACAAGGTGACGCTCAAGGACGGAAAGATGAGCCAGGTCTGGTTCTCCGCCTCCGACTGCAAGGAGACGCTGACCGGCATCACCGATTTCAGGCGTGTCAAGCTGCTGGGCCGCCGCGAGGCTTATGGAGTGGTACCCGACTACTGGGAATTCGACCTGCGCGGGAAAAGCGCCCGCCAGGTGACCCATATCGAGGACCCTGTGCCCCAGATGGCCCGGCTGGTGACCGACCAATACGTGACCTATACCCGAAAGGACGGCCTGAAATGCTATGCGCACCTTTACCTGCCGGCGGGTTACGACCCCGGGCGCGACGGGAAGCTGCCGGTCTTTATGTGGACCTATCCTTACGAATACCGTACGCCGGCCGAAGCCGGAAAGGCGCGTCCTGAGAAGCATAAATACACCAAGCCTGGTTATGGCTCCGCGATGATCTGGGCCACCCAGGGCTATGCCGTGCTCGACGAGTTTACCATGGCGATCCTGTCGGCCGACAAGGAGGCGCAGCCCAACGACCGTTTCCTCGAGCAGCTGGTGATGAGCGCCGAAGCAGCCGTCGACTTTGTCTGCGACTCCATCGGGGTGGGCGACCGTGACCGCATCGGCGTGGGCGGTCATTCCTATGGTGGCTTCATGACGGCCAACCTGCTGGCGCATACCCGCCTTTTCCGCGCCGGCGTGGCACGTAGCGGTGCCTACAACCGCAGCCTCACGCCGTTCGGCTTCCAGAGCGAACGCCGCGACTACTGGAAGGCGAAACAGGTCTACGACGAGATGTCGCCCTTCAACTATGCAGACAAGATCAAGGATGCGCTGATGCTGATCCACGGACAGATGGACAACAATATGGGAACGTTCCCGGTGCAGTCGGAACGCCTCTACCAGGCTCTCGTCTATTTCGGAGGAACGGCCCGCTATGTGCAGCTGCCCTATGAGAGTCATAGTTACCTGGGCATCGAGACGATGCTCGACATGCTCTGTGAGACGGGTGAGTGGCTTGATAAATATGTGAAAAATGCGAGCCCCCGGGAAGAGAAGAAGGAAGTTGTAGACTGAATTTTGTGCGGAAGATTGGAAAAAATAGCTATATTTGCAGCCCCGCTCGGACAGCGGGCTTATAAATAATGTCTAACTACTTATTGTTTAACAATTTATTTATCAATCATGTCTGAAGAAATCATCGAGAATCCTGCCATTGAAAATGCAGAGGAGATCGAAGAGCAGGTGGTCGTGAAACCCGCCACCAAAAAAAGCAACGCTTCCGTGGACAACGACAAGTTCGACTGGGACGCGTTCGAAAACGACGGCTTCGACGCTGCGGAGAAAGCCGCCAATGAAGAAAGTTACAGCAAGAGCCTCAGCCGCATCAACGAAAATGAGGTCGTAGAGGGCACCGTGGTCGCCATCAACAAGCGCGAAGTGATCGTCAACATCGGTTACAAGAGCGAAGGTGTCATCAGCATCAATGAATTCCGCTACAACCCGGATCTCGCCGTCGGCGACACCGTGGAAGTGTATGTGGAGAACGCGGAAGACAAGAAAGGCCAGCTCATCCTCTCCCACAAGCGCGCCCGCGCCGTCAAGTCCTGGGACCGTGTCAACGAGGCCTTCGAGAAAGACGAGATCGTCAAGGGTTACATCAAGTGCCGTACGAAAGGCGGCATGATCGTGGACGTGTTCGGCATCGAGGCCTTCCTCCCGGGCAGCCAGATCGACGTGAAGCCCATCCGCGACTACGACATGTACGTGAACAAGACCATGGAATTCAAGATCGTGAAGATCAACCAGGAGTTCCGCAATGTGGTCGTTTCCCACAAGGCGCTCATCGAGGCCGAGATCGAAGCCCAGAAGGCCGACATCATCGCGAAGCTCGAAAAGGGCCAGGTCCTGGAAGGTACGGTCAAGAACATCACCTCCTACGGCGTGTTCGTCGACCTGGGCGGCGTGGACGGTCTGATCCACATCACCGACCTGAGCTGGGGCCGCATCAGCCATCCGGAAGAGGTGGTCTCCCTCGACCAGAAGATCAATGTGGTGATTCTCGATTTCGACGATACCAAGAAGCGCATCGCGCTGGGTCTCAAGCAGCTTACCCCGCATCCGTGGGATGCGCTCGATCCGGACCTCAAGGTGGGCGACACCGTGAAGGGCAAGGTCGTGGTCATTGCCGACTACGGCGCCTTCGTGGAAGTGCAGCCCGGCGTCGAGGGCCTGATCCACGTTTCGGAAATGAGCTGGAGCCTGCATCTGCGCAGCGCACAGGATTTCCTGAAGGTGGGCGACGAAGTGGAGGCCGTGATCCTCACGCTCGACCGCGAGGAACGCAAGATGAGCCTCGGCATCAAGCAGCTCAAACCGGATCCGTGGGCTACCATCACCGAGAAGTATCCGATCAACTCGAAGCATACCGCCACGGTCCGCAACTTTACCAACTTCGGCGTGTTCGTGGAGTTGGAGGAAGGTGTTGACGGCCTCGTCCACATCAGCGACCTGAGCTGGACCAAGAAGATCAAGCACCCGTCCGAGTTCACCTCCATCGGTGAGCCGCTCGAGGTCGTGGTCCTCGAAGTCGACCAGGAGAACCGTCGTCTGAGCCTCGGCCACAAGCAGCTCGAGGAGAATCCCTGGAACGAATACGAGAACACCTACTCCGTGGGTTCCGTCCACGAGGGTACCGTCACCGCACTGGTCGACAAGGGCGCTACCGTGACCCTGGCCGAGGGCGTGACCGGTTTCTGCTCGAACCGCAACCTCGTGAAGGAAGACGGTACGACCGCCAAGGAAGGTGAGAAACTCCCGTTCAAGGTGACCGAATTCAACAAGGGTAGCAAGAAGATCACCCTGTCGCACACCCGTACGTTCGAGGAAGTGAAGCGCGAAGAGGCCAAGAAAGAGGCCCGCGAGAAGGAATCCGAGGCCAACAACACCCAGAAGGCCGTCCGCAAGCTGAAGGACAACCTGGAGAAGACGACCCTCGGTGACATCTCCGACCTGGCCGACCTCAAGAGCCGCCTCGAAGCGGAAGAAAAAGCCGGCAAGTAGTGAATTTCACCCTGACAACCTTAGGTACGGCGTCTGCACGGCCGATGGTTGACCAACACCAAAGCGCCCACGTATTCAACCTGCATGGGCGCTTGTTTTTGGTCGACTGCGGCGAGCAGACGCAGGTCCAGTTGAAGCGCTACGGCATTTCGAAGGCACGGCTCGACAACATCCTGCTTTCCCACCTGCACGGAGACCACGTCTTCGGTATTTTCGGAATGCTTTCCACCATGGCGCTCGACGGCCGTACGGCGCCGCTCTACATCTATGCGCCGCGCGACTTCGGCTCCGTGCTGCGTTTCTTCCTCGCTCATTTCGGGGAGGGGATCAAGTATGAGATCCACCACGTCCCGTTGACGATGAAGGAGCCGGAGCGGATCATCGCGCTGCGCAACTGTGAAGTCTGGGCATTTCCCCTGCAGCATCGCATCGACTGTTTCGGTTACCGGCTCATCTGGCTGACGACCGGACAGTCGGCGGCGTACTGCTCCGATACGATGGTCTTCCCGGAGGAATCGGAGTGGCTGCAAGGGACCGACTTGATCTATCACGAAGCGACTTTTGCCGACGAACATGCCGATCTGGCACACAAAATGTTCCATTCGACGGCACGGGAGGCGGCGCAGGTCGCTGCGGCCGCCGGTGCGAAGAAGCTGGTGATCGGCCATTTCTCTTCGCGTTACCCGGACCTGGGCGTCCTGCTCTCGCAGGCGCGCGAGGTCTTTCCCGAGACGTACCTGGCCGAAGAAGGAAAACTGTTTGAAGTATGAGACGCCTGTCCGGAACCCTCCTCCTGCTGCTGACCCTCAGCCTGCCGCTGCAGGCACAGGGCTGGACGACGGTCCGCCGCAATGCGGACAAGATCGTCCGTGCACTGTATTTCATCGAAAACCGCTATGTGGACTCCCTCGATATGGACAAGATGGTCGATTCGATGCTGGATGACCTGATGAACCAGCTGGATCCGCACTCCACCTACATAGCGCGGGGCGACGTGGAATCCGTCAACGAGCCGCTGGACGGTTCGTTCGAAGGGGTGGGCATCGAGTATGCGATGATCGCCGACACGCTGACGGTCCAGTCCGTCATCGTGGGCGGTCCGGCCGAGGCGGCCGGGTTGCTGGCGGGCGACAAGATCGTGGCGGTGGACGGTCAGCCGATTGCCGGGACGGGCCTGGATGCGCAGGGCGTGCGTGCGTTGCTGCGCGGCCCGAAAGGGAGTACGGTCACCGTGTCCGTCGTGCGTAACGGGTACCTGCGGGATTATGTGATCCGTCGCGACACCATTCCGATCGAGAGCCTGGATGCGGCCTACAAGCTGGATTCCGACATCGTCTGTCTCAAGCTCAGCCGCTTCTCCCAGACTTCCGACGAAGAGATCCTCAAGGCGCTGCGCATCCTGACGGGGCGCACCCGCCCCCGTGGCATCATCATCGACTTGCGCGGCAACGGCGGCGGCTTCATGCACATCGCCGAGACGATCGCCGACATGTTCCTGGAAAAGGGACAGGTCATCGTCCGGGTGCGGGGCAACGACGTGGACCGGGACGACGAGGCGACCGGCCGCGGATTCTACAAGAAAGGCCCGCTGGTGGTGCTGGTCGACGAGAACAGCGCCAGCGCCAGCGAGGTCCTCTCCGGTGCGCTGCAGGATTGGGACCGGGCCGTGGTCGTCGGCCGCCGGACCTTCGGGAAGGGACTGGTCCAGCAGCAGTATGAGCTTCCCGACGGTTCCGAGATGCGGTTGACGGTGGCCCGTTACCAGACGCCCAGCGGCCGGATGGTGCAGTCGCCGTATGAACAGGGGAAGCGGGCTTCCTATTTCCGGCAGGCCCGGGAGCGGTACGAGCGCGGCGAATCGTTCTGCCGCGACAGCATCCGGATGCCGGATTCCCTGCGTTTCGAAACATTGAAGCTGGGCCGGCCGGTCTATGGCATCGGCGGCATCGTGCCCGACGTATTCGTGCCCTACGACACGACGGGTTACAACCGGTTCTTCCTGGAAGCCGTCGGCGGCGGACTCCTCACGGCATATACCTACGATTACCTCGACAAGCACCGCGGTGCGTTGCAGGCCGACGACATCGAGGGGTTCCTGAAGAAGTATGACAAGCTGGAAGCGGAGGCTTTCTCGGGGCTTCTGGCTTACTGTGCCGAAAAGGGGGTCGAACCGGGGGAAGGCGAGCTGGAAGCGTGCGAAGCTGTCCTGAAGACGCGCCTCAAGGCCCTGCTGGCCCGTGGTCCGCTGGGTATGAACGGCTACTGGCAGGTCATCAACCGGGAACGCGACCCGGAGTTCCACCGGGCGGTCGAGATCATCGAATCGTGGACCGGCGACTTCCCTTCGGGGCTGTGACGGCCGCTTTCAACTGACTGGAAAGTGCCCGCTGGTAACGGCGGGCATTTTCATTGTGGGCCGCCAGCGTCTTGGCGAAGACGTGCTGTCCGTCGAACGTGTCCCGGGCGCAGAAATACAGGTAGTCGTGCCGTTCGTAGTTGAGGACGGCGTCGATGGCCGCGACGGGCGGCATCGTGATGGGGCCCGGCGGCAGGCCGGCGTACTTGTAGGTGTTGTAGGGGGAATCCGTTTCCAGGTGCCGGTTCAGGACGCGTTTCAGGCTCGGGTCGCCGACGGCGTAGAGGACGGTCGGGTCGGCCTGCAGGAGCATCCCGCGCAGGAGCCGGTTCATATAGACGCCGGCGACGCGCGGCATCTCGGGTTCGTACTTGGTCTCCTCGATGACGATGGAGGCGAGCGTGCTCACTTCCTGCCGGGTCAGCCCGGCGGCAAGGGCTTTCGCATCGCGCTCGGGCGTCCAGAACCGTTCGTATTCCTGATGCATCCGTTCGATGAAGTCTTCCGGAGTGACCGTCCACCACACCTCGTACGTGTTGGGGATGAACATCCCGATGAAGGTCTCCGGCTTGAATCCGTAGCGGGCGGCCGTCGCCGCGTCGTCCAGGACGGCGGCGAAGTCGGCGGCATCGGCCTCCAGCTGTTCGCCCAGGAAGTCGGCAAAACGGTCGAGGTGCCGGAAATACCCCGGAATCACCAGCCGGACCGGCGTCTGCCACCCTTTCTGCAGCATCCGGACCAGGCCTTTGTTGCCCGTCCCTTTCCGGAAGCGGTACAGGCCGGGACGGAAACTGTCGCGGAGTTTCATCACCTTGGCGGCGCGCAGGAACGTCTTTTCATTGTCGACGGCCCCGCTGTTGCGCACGGCGTCCAGCAGCTGGTCGTACGTGAAGTCGCGGCGGATCCGGATGTCCTGCGGTTTGTCACCCGCCTTGACATTGTCGTGATAGAAGGTGCCGTAGAAGTTGAGGGCGGCCAGGACGCCGGCTGCCAGGAGCAGCAGGACGGCCAGCAGGCCGAAGCGGGTCTTTTTTTTCATCGGGGCTTACGGAGATTGAGAATGGTGCCGGGTTCGGGCTCGGTGCCCGGTTCCATCGCGTTGTATCGGTAGAGTTTCTTCAGTTTCACGGCGTAGCGCTGCGACAGGTCGCGCAGGGTTTCGCCCGCTTCCACGACGTGCTTGTCGAGGTGGGGCGCACTCTCGTTTTTCTTGGCGTTGATGTAGACCCGTTCGCCGGCGTGGATGGGGGCTTCCCGTTTGAGGTCGTTGAAGCGCAGGAGCTCGCGCTTGAACAGGTTGTATTCGCGCGCCAGCTGGGCGTAGGTGTCCCCTTCGAGCGCGACGATGTAGGTCACGCCGTTGGTGGTGCGCAGTTCCCGGTTCAGCGGAATCTGGTAGACGTATCCCGGAAGCTGCTTGAGCTTGATGCTGAACTCAGCCTCAGAAGGGGTCGGCGGCAGCGCCTCCCGCGCCGACTCGTCCAACTGGTCGTACAGGTAGAGTTCATAGTCCTCGATGATCCGGATCAGGCTGGCGGCATAGGTCTGCGCCGTGGCATAGCCGGCTTTCTGCAGGCCGTAGGCCCATCCCTTGTAATCGGTCGGCTCCAGGTTGAACAGGGTGGCGTAGCGGTCGCGGTAACGCAGGAAATCGCTGTGGTCACGGAAGGAGGCTTCGGCGCTGTCGTAGCTGCGGAAACACTCATCGGGGGCATCGTCGGTGTGCCGGACGGTCTTTCCTTTCCAGCCGTGGCATTTGATGCCGAAATGGTTGTTGGCCTGCGTGGCGAGGGTGCTGTTGCCGTCGCCCGATTCCAGGCAGCCCTGCGCCAGCGTGATGCTGGCCGGGATGCCGGTGGCCTTCATTTCCCGGACGGCGATGTCGGCATAACGGGCGATGTACGCGGCGCGCGTTTGCTTTTGTGCCGCCGCCGTTCCGGCCAGCAGGACCAGCATTGCGACGAGGGTCAGAATCCGTTTCATCCCTACAAATATAGCATTTTTTTGTATCTTTGTAGAATATCAGCTGAATACGGTTATGGAAAAGAAGACGTTGACCATCCCTTACGAAGCGTACGGATCGATTGCTGAACTCGGCGATGCGGACCGTTCGCTGCTCGAAGCCGCCATCGAGGCGACGAAGGGTTCCTATGCCCCGTATTCCCGGTTCAACGTGGGGGCGGCCGTCCGTCTGGCCGACGGAACCGTCGTCCAGGGGGCGAACCAGGAGAATGCCGCTTTCCCGTCCGGCCTGTGTGCGGAGCGTACGGCGATGTTCGCCGCCGGTGCGCAGCACCCGGGTGTCCCGTTCGAGGCGCTGGCCCTGGTCTGTTCGCGCGAAGGGAAGCTGCTGCCCGGTCCGGGCTCGCCCTGCGGCGCCTGCCGGCAGGTGATGGCCCAGTATGAACGGGTGTCGGGGCGTCCGCTCCGCATCATTTTGGGAAGCGGCGGCCCGGTTCTCGTCTTTGAAGGCGTAGAATCGATTATGCCATTGATTTTTAACGATTTGTGATAACGGAATCCGCTTTGCGGGAGGGCACGAAAAAAGGGTAAGCTTGATATATCGCACCGCTACAACCACCTACCCTTGCTGCGGTCAAGCCCTGGGGGAGTTCAGTGGGAGCTGGTCGTATATGACTTACCCCGGCACAAAGGTAGTTATTTTTTTGAATTAATGAACAAGAAACCCAAGATCTGCATCGGACTGTCCGGCGGCGTGGATTCCAGTGTGGCCGCCCTGCTGCTCAAGCGGCAGGGGTGCGACGTGTTCGCGCTGTTCATGCAGAACTGGCATGATACGACCGGTACCCTGCACGGGGCGTGCGAATGGGAGGAAGACCGTTCCGTAGCCGAGATGGTGGCGCGCAAGATCGGCATCCCGTTCCATTTCGTCGACTTGAGCGACGTGTACCGGCAGCGGGTCGTGGACTATATGTTCAGCGAATACGAGAAGGGACGGACGCCCAATCCCGATGTGCTGTGCAACCGGGAGATCAAGTTCGACGCCTTCTGGAAAGCGGCGCAGGAACTGGGTGCGGACTTCGTGGCGACGGGGCACTACTGCCGCAAGGAGGTTATAACCGATGCAGAAGACCGTCCGGTCTACCGGATCCTGGCGGGCAGCGATCCCAACAAGGACCAGAGTTATTTCCTCTGCCAGCTCTCCCAGGAGCAGCTTGCTACGGCGCTGTTTCCCATCGGCGGCCTGACCAAGCCCGAGGTGCGGCGCATCGCCCGTGAGGCGGGGCTTCCCAGTGCGGACAAGAAGGACAGCCAGGGCATCTGTTTCGTGGGGAAGGTGGACCTTCCGGTGTTCCTGCAGCAGCAGCTCAAGCCCCGCGAGGGCGACATCATCGAGATTCCGCGCAGTTTCTACGAGGGGCGGCCTGCGCCCCGGTCATTGGCGGAAATGGCGCAGCCGGTCCGCTACCGCCGCGAAGACGGCAAGGTCATCGGCCGGCATATCGGCGCGCAATATTATACGGTCGGACAGCGCAAGGGACTGGGCATCGGCGGCCACGCCGCTTCCTGCTTCCTGATTGCAAACGATATGGAAAACAACCTGATTTTCGTGGGGGAGGGGCAGGACCATCCCGGGCTGTACCGGAAGGCGCTCCGCATCCGTCCGGAAGAGGTTCACTGGATCCGGCCCGACCTGCGGCTGGAGACGGGCGGCGTGCGGCGCTACCGGGCGCGGATCCGTTACCGGCAGCCGTTGCAGGATGCGGCACTCCATATGTGCCCTGACGGGCTTTACCTTGTTTTTGACGAGCCGCAGCGCGGCATCACCCCCGGACAGTTCGCGGTCTGGTATGACCCCGACGGAGAGATGCTCGGCAGCGGCGTAATCGATGCTTGAAAGAATGATGAAACCCTTTGTAAAACGGACCGGTTGGATTTTCGCCCTGTTCCTGCTGCTTTGTGCAGCGGCCTGCGACCCGGTCGAACCGGAAGGCGGGTCGCCGAACGTCGCCGCCAACATGACGCGGTTCTCGTTCCCGTCGGGCAGCAACAGCGGCCTGGGATCCACCGCTTCGGCAACGCTTGTCAACGGATACTATTTCGTCACGGTTCCGGAAGGGACCGACCTGACGCGGCTGGTACCCGAAATCATTGCTTCGGAAGGCGCGACGGTCTATCTGGACGACGCGCCGTATGTTCCGGGTGCATGCCACGATTTTTCCGGAAACGTCCAGCACGTGAAGGTGGTCTCGGAAGACGGCTCGCGGTCGAATGACTACCGCATCTGTGTCAAGACGGGCGACAACCAGGTCGACCAGAAGGTCTATGCGTTCATGCACGACTTTTCCATTCCCGGCGTCTCCATCTCCATCATGCGGGGCACGGAGGTGGTCTATTCTTCCGGCTACGGCTTTGCCGTGACGGAAACCGAAACGCGCTGTACGCCGGACCACCTTTTCCGGATGGCCAGCATTTCGAAGCAGTTCTGTACGATGTGCATCATGACGCTCAAGGAGGAAGGACGGCTCGGGCTCGACGACCGGGTGTTCGGCGAGAACGGCATCCTCAAGGGGCTTTACCACGACGTCACGCCGTACCACGAAAGCATTACCGTCCGCCATCTGCTGAGCCACAGCAGCGGCATCTGCAAGGGCCTCAGCGACCCGTGCTTCACGAATTCGTACCGTTTCTACAGCGGTACCAGCAATCCGGTTCCGACGGATACGCTCATCCAGCGTACCCTCAATGCCCGTCAGCAGCCCTACGACGACGGCACGATGGTCTGGAGTCCCGGAATGGCCTACAACTACAGCAACGTCGGTTTCTGCATCCTTCACCGCATCGTGGAGGTGATCAGCGGCAAAGATTACGAGTCCTTCCTGAAAGAGGACGTCCTGTCCAAGATGGGCATTACCGACACCCATATCGGCGGCTACCGGAACGAGCGCCGTCCGAATGAATGCGTTTTCTATATGCAGGGGGAGTCGGACGGTTATGCGAACCCGCTGCGCGAAATGGCCGGTGCCGCAGGCATCATCACTTCGACCAGCCAGATGATGCGGATCCTGACCTTCATGGACGGCGACGACACGGTGCCTGACATTTTCAGTTACGAGACGCTCACGGAAATGTACACGCCCTACCACTATTCGGGCGGCGGTTCGTACGGCTCGGCGTTCAACCGATACGGCCTGGGCTGGTGCATGAACCATTCGTACCTTTTCCCGGGGGCGCACTACCACGGCGGCAACATCGCCGGTACGGCCACGCTGTGGGTGGGACACACAGAAAGGGGCATGAGCGGCGCTTTCGTGTGCAATTCCCGCGCCTACAACAGCAACGGGACGGGGGACATCGACGACAATATGTACGTCCTTCTCAACGATTTCTTCAATCATTTCGAATGATGCAGCCGCGACTGGCCATCGTCGGCGGCGGTCCGGCGGGAATGATGGCGGCCATCCGGGCCGCCGAGACGCTCGGCGACGGGTCCCGCGTGGTATTGTTCGACAAGAACGACAGGCTGGGCCGCAAGATCTATCTCACCGGAAAGGGCCGGTGCAACCTGACGAACGAGCGTCCGTGGGAGGAGTTCGCCCCGCACGTCCATCCCAACCAGGGTTTCCTGAAGCAGGCCTTCCGGGCTTTCTCCAATGAGGATACGGTCCGTTTCTTTACCGCGCTGGGCGTGCCGACCGTGACGCTGCAGGGCCGCCGGGTGTATCCCGCATCCCTGGTGGCGGGCGATGTGGCGCGTGCCCTGGAGCGCCGGGTGCGCGAACTGGGCGTGGAGGTGCGCTGCGGAACGTCGGTCGGGCATCTTTCGGACCTTGCCGGCTTTGCGGCGGTGATTGTCGCCACGGGCGGCAAGTCCTATCCCGTCACCGGTTCGACGGGCGACGGGTACCGCTTTGCGGAAGAGGCGGGCCATACCGTCACGCCGGTCTTCCCGAGCGAGACGGCCCTGCTGCCGAAGGACTATGACCCGGGATTGCCCGGCCTGGAGATGAAGAATGTGGGCCTGCAGCTGTATGTGGACCGGACGCTGGTCCAGCAGGAACAGGGCGATTTCAGTTTTACGGACGACGGACTGGAAAGCGGCATCGCCTATCACCTCAGCCGCCGCGCCGTCTGGGCGCTGGTCAACGGCCAGCGGGTGGATCTCGTGCTCGACCTCAAGCCGGCCCTTACGGAGGAGCAGCTGGTAAACCGGATCAAAAGGGATCCCGGTCCGTTGTTGCCGAAATCCATCATGGCGCCGTTCCTGCGGGCGCATCCGGGACTGACGGATGAAAAACTCCCTGTCGCCTTGAAATCCTGGCCTTTCCGGATCGTGGACTACAAAGGCTTCGAACGGGCCGTGGTGACGGCCGGTGGCGTGAGCCTCAAGGAGATCGTCCCCAAGACGATGGCTTCGCGCCTGCGTCCGGGGTTGTGGTTCTGCGGCGAGGTGCTCGACCTGGACGGGGATACGGGCGGCTACAACCTGCAGATCGCCTTCTCCACCGGCGCGCTGGCCGGCGTCTCCGCCGCACGGTCGCTGGCTACTTCAGTTCCTCCCAGGGAACCGTGATTTCGATGACGCCGAATACGTAGGGCGCCACGTCGTAGGGCTGGTAGAAGAAGGTGAGCCCTTGCTTGTCGACGGAATACCAGCGGCCGGGCTCGATGGTGTCGACGTAGAAGATGCTGTCGGTGTCAATCCCGTTTTCAGAGATGGTGTCTTCCAGATCGTCGAACTTGTGACGGTCGATCAGTGCGGTCATGGCCGCTTCGGAAACGCCCGGGGCGAACCGGCTCCAGGGGACGGGCTGTCCGTCCGCCTTGTCGAAGACCACAGGGAAGAGGCCCGACAGGCCGTGGGCGCCGCCTTCATAGGTGTACTGTTCCACGAGGTAGTTGATGCAGCCGTCCCATTCGTTGCCGAACGAACCGCTGACCATCGTTTCCCAGTTGAGGTTGAACGCCTCGGCCTCCGAGATGTTCATCTCCTTGAGCAAGTCCTCGTTGGAGGTCCTGTATTCGTCGACGGCGGCGTTGCGCCACGCCGCTTTCAGGTCGTCGACCGGGCCGGTGAAGCCCGTGTAGGCATCGCCGAGCGTAAGGGTGCGGATGTGCTGCCGCATTGCCGCGAGCGCGTCGTTTTCCAGGCCTGCGACGGGGAAGTCGATGTCGAGGTCCAGGCCGTAGTTGAAGGCGCTTCCTTCGCTGAAGGGAACCTGTTCCTTCAGGAGGAGCTTTTCGGTGCGGATTTCCCGGGTGCAGGCCGGCAACAGCAGCGCGGCCGCCAGGAGAAAGACAAACGTGCGTTTCATTATCGTAGCGTATTGATTACTTCTTGATTGATGGCCCGGATGCGGGGAATGTCCACCTTGTCGAAACGGCGGTCGTAGGTCATCAGGCCGTTGACTTCGATTTCCACGTCGGTGGTCTGGGTATAGACGGCGGCGGAAAAGCCGCGGGCGACCAGGTCCTTGAGCTGGCGGGCGTACTTCACATATTCGTCGGTGACTTCCTCGGGCGTGGTGAACTTGACATAGCCCCAGTTGCGGTCGGGTGTCCAGAGATGTCCTTCGACCGGCAGGCCGATGCCGCCGTATTCACCCAGGACGTTCACGCGGCCGGCATCGGTGAGGTACATGGCGGGCTGCGGATAGTTGTGCAGGTCGAGGATGTCGCCTGCAGCGAGGAAGTGGTTGCCGCCGCTGGCGGAATTGACCAGGCGCGTGGGATCGTGCTGTTTCGTCCAGGCGGCGACCGCTGCGGTCTTGAACTGCCCCCAGCCTTCGTTGAAGGGAACCCAGACTACGATGCAGGGCTGGGAATAGAGGAAGTCCATGATCTCGCGCCACTCCTTCCGGTAGCAGGCTTCGGATGCGGCGCTGCGCTCGAATTCCGTGCCCTGGTACCAGCGGGTGTTCTGCCAGTCGCCGTGGAGGTCGCCGCTGGGCATATCCTGCCAGACGAGGAGGCCGAGCCGGTCGCAGTGGTAATACCAGCGGGCGGGCTCCACTTTCACGTGCTTGCGGATCAGGTTGAAGCCCCAGTCGCGGGTCTTCTGCACGTCGTAGGCGAGCGCTTCGTCGGTGGGGGCGGTGTAGAGGCCGTCGGGCCACCATCCCTGGTCGAGCGGGCCGTACATGAAGATTGGCTTCCCGTTGAGGGTCAGTCGCTTGATGCCGTCGGCGCCGGTTGCCACGCCGACCGATCGAAGGGCGCAGTAGCTCTGTACGCGGTCCACGATTTTCCCGCCGACCAGCAGGCTGACTTCGAGGTCATAGAGGAACGGGTCGTCCGGCGACCAGCAGTGTGCGTCGGGAACAGGGATTTCAACCTCTGTCCCGGCTAGGGCGCGGGCTGTCGCCACCGCCTTGCCTTCCGCGGACAGCCGCACTTCGACGATGCCCTTCGTCGCGCCTTCGGCCAGCACGCGGATGCAGTTTCCGTCCACGTCGGGCGTCGTGCGAAGATTTGCGATATGTTGTTCCGGGACGGGCTCCATCCACACGGTCTGCCAGATGCCGGTGACGGAGGTGTACCAGATGCCGCCGGGCTTGCTCACCTGTTTGCCGCGCGGCTGGAAGCCCGTATCGGTGCCGTCCCAGACCTTGACGGCCAGGGTGTTCTCTCCCGGTTTCAGCGCATCGGTGATATCGAGGCTGAAGGGCGTGTACCCCCCGGTATGCGTTCCGGCCTTGATGTCGTTCACCCAGATCTCCGCCTTCCAGTCCACCGCGCCGAAATGCAGCAGGATGCGCCGGCCCTTCCAGGCCTTTGGCACGGTGAAGGTGCGCCGGTACCACAGGAGGTTGTCCTTCCCGACGGTCCGGCCAACGCCCGACAGGCTCGATTCGATGCAGAACGGGACGAGGATCTTTCCGTCCGGCTTGTCATACGTCGCGCCGAAAGGCCGTACGGCATAGTCCCAAAGTCCGTTGAGGTTCATCCACTCGCTGCGCTGCATCAGCGGGCGCGGGTATTCGGGCAGGGGGTCGGCGGGATCGACCTTGTCCGCCCAGGGTGTCCGGATGTGGCCGTCCACCGGCTGCCAGGGCTGTGCTGCGAGGGGATTCAGTAAAGTCGTCAGGAGCAGGACGAGGAAAAATGCCGAATTTTTCATATCTTTGGATTTGTCTATCAAATATAAGGAAAACAATGAGGATTGGCAAAATATTTTGCGCCGCCGCCGTGTTTGCCCTGTTGCTGCCCGGATGCCGCAAGGCCGCGGAGGAGAATGTCTTCACTATCCGCAATGAAAACGGGATGACCGCCACGTTCTGCACGGCGGGCGGCCGGCTTATGCGGCTCGAGGTGCCCGCGAAGGACGGTTCGCTGCGGAATGTCGTATGGGGTTGTCCCGATGCGGCGGCCTGTGTGGCGGACAAGGATTACCGGCAATGCATCGTGGGCCGTTACGGCAACCGGATCGCCGGCGGGCGGTTCGACCTGGACGGGTTCACGTACCAGTTGTCGGTGAACGAAGGCGAAAACCACCTGCACGGTGGCAAGGCCGGGTTCGACAAGAAGACCTGGACGCTCCAGCCGCTTTCCGACTGCTCGCTGCTGATGACGTACCTTTCGCCCGACGGGGAGGAAGGTTATCCGGGCAATCTCGACCTGTCGGTCCTCTGTACGCTGACCGACCGGAACGAGCTGGTGCTGCAATATGCCGCGGTGACCGACGCGCCCACCGTGCTCAATCCCACGCTGCACGCCTGGTTCAACCTGCACGGCGACGGGAAGGGGCTCACGACGTCGCATATCCTGAAGATCAATGCCGACGGCTATACGCCCGTCGATGCGCAGCTGATTCCCACGGGCGAAATCGCGCCGGTAGGGGGGACGGCCTTCGATTTCCGCGACGGCAAGCCGCTGACGACGGAGTTCGACCACAATTTCGTCCTGCGCGGCGCCCCGGGCGAACCGGCGCTGGAACTGTATGAGCCTTCGACCGGCATCCTGCTGAAAGTCTATACCGAGCAGCCGGGCCTGCAGCTCTACAGCGGCCGGCCGGATTGCGGCGTCGTGCTCGAGACGCAGCATTTCCCCGATTCGCCGAACCATCCGGCATTCCCGCCGACGGTGTTGCGCCCCGGGGAGACCTATGTGCAAAATACCATCTATCACTTTGAAACCCTTTGAATTCGATATGGAAGACAACAAGATGAACCGACGGGATGCGATCCGGGCGATGATGCTGGCCGGCGCCGGCCTGGCCGTGGGGCATTCGCTGTCCGCTGCGCCGCTGCGGGCGGCGGGCGTGCTGCCCCAGGACTGGAAATTCACGGAACCGGAAAAGGGCGACCAGGTCGTCCACCGCTCCTGGAATAAGCTGGGCGACAGTGTGAGCCTGCTCGGAATGGGTTGCATGCGCTTCCCGCAGAAACCCGGGTCCCGGGGATGGGGAGGGCCGCTCGACCAGGAAGCGGTCAACAAGATGATCGACTATGCGCTGGAACACGGCATCAACTATTTCGATACGGCGCCGGCCTACGGCGATTCGGAGCGTGCGACGGGCGAGGCCCTGAGCCGCCACAACCGGAAGGACTATCTGCTGGCGACCAAGCTCTCGAATTTCCAGAATGCGGAGCTGGGTGCCTGCAAGGATATGTTCGCCAATTCGCTGAAGAACCTGCGGACCAGCTATTTCGACTATTTCCTGCTGCATTCGCTCGACAGTGTGGAGGACTTCCGGAAGCGTTTCGTCGACAACGGGCTGCTGCCCTGGCTGCTGGAACAGAAGAAGAAGGGCGTGATCCGCCATCTGGGCTTCTCGTTCCACGGTTCGAATGCGGCGCTCAAGACGATGCTCGGGATGCCGTACACGTGGGATTTCGTGCAGATCCAGCTCAACTACGTGGACTGGAAGGAGATGCCGCTGGAAGGCAGCAGCGAGCCCTGCGATTCCGAAACGCTCTATAAGATGCTTGAGGCGAAAGGGATCCCCGTCGTCATCATGGAACCGATCCGCGGCGGCGCGCTGGCCAATGTCCCGAAGGGCTTGCAGGACAAGATCCACCAGCGGTTCCCGCAGCTGTCCCCGGCGGGCGCGGCGCTTACGTTCGCGTCTTCGTTCCCGGGCGTACTCTGTACGCTCTCCGGCATGTCGAACATGCAGCAGCTGATGGAGAACGTCTATACGTTCAGCCATTTCAAGCCGTTCACGGAGCAGGACAATGCGTATATGCTGGAAATGGCGCGGCTCTACAACGCCAATCCGCACGTGCCGTGCACGGCGTGCCGCTACTGCATGCCCTGTCCGCGTGGCGTAGACATCCCGGGCGTGTTTGCGGTGTACAACGGGTTGAGCGACGAGCTGATGCTGCCCGATCCGTCGTACAGGAAGGATCCGCAGTACAAGGAGAAACGCAAAGAGTTCCTCAAGCGTTATGCGAAGTTGGCCAAGGATACCGATGCGTCGGCCTGCGTGATGTGCAATGCCTGTGTGCCCAAGTGCCCGCAGCACATCCGCATTCCCCGGCAGATGCGCAGCATTCACAAGTTAGTCAAAGATTTAGGATAATGAAAAGAGTCGTTGTTTTACTGTCGGCGGCCGTCATGCTGATGGTGGCGGTCGCGTGCACGAAGAACGAAGCGCCCGCGCAGAAGGGAGCGCTCGACGTGATCAAGGCCCGGACCAGCATCCGGAGCTTCACGGGAGAAAAACTCACGGAGGAGCAGATCAATACGCTGCTCGATGCGGCGATGGCTGCGCCGACCGACGCGAACCTCCAGCCCTGGCGGTTCATCGTCATCACCGACGAGACGGTGAAATCCGGCCTGTATGAGCGCGAACGCCACAAGAAGATGGTCGAGACGGCCGGCGCCGTGATCATTGTCTGCGGCGAGACGATGCGGATGGGCCGCCCGCACGGTGCGGATCCCGATTCCGAACCGGTCCCGGTTCCGAACAACTACTGGTTTGAAGACTGCTCCGCCGCCACGGAGAACCTGCTGCTGGCGGCCACGGCCCTCGACCTGGGTGCCGTATGGCTCTCCTGCTATCCGAACGAGCGGATTGTCGAACGCATCCGGACGTATCTCGGCATTCCGGAAACCGTGACGCCGCTGGCCATCGTCCCGGTCGGCATCCCTGCCGAAAGCCCTGAACCCAAGCAGAAATGGGATCCCGAAAAGATCCATTACGACAAGTGGTGAGAACCGTTGTCTCCTGAATCATGAACCGATTCAAGCGATACCTCCGCCACATCGTCAACCTGGAGCACGACATTGACCGGGTTGCGGCGGCAGCCGCCATCCGGAAGAACATCTACTTCCGGGGACCGAATGTCATCATCCTGGCCTGCGCCATCATCATCGCGTCGGTCGGCCTGAATGTGAACTCCATTCCCGTAATCATCGGCGCGATGCTCATCTCGCCCGTGATGGGACCGATCATCGGCTTCGGACTGGGCATGGGCACCAACGACACGGAGTTGATGAAGAATGCCTTGAAGAACTTCATCATCATGGTCGTGATCAGCATCGTGGTCGCCAGCCTCTATTTCCTGGTATCCCCGTTGAAATTGAACAACCCCACGGAACTCCTAGCCCGCACGCGCCCTACGATCTATGACGTGCTGGTCGCCCTGTTCGGCGGTGTGGCCGGTATGCTGGAGCACGCCCGGAAGGAGCGGGGCACGGTGCTTGCCGGCGTCGCCATCGCCACGGCGCTGATGCCGCCGCTCTGTACCATGGGCTACGGAATCGCCAGCCTCAACCTGGCCTACATTTTCGGGGCGATGTATCTGTTCCTGATCAACAGTTTCTTCATTGCCCTGGCCACGTTCTTCATGGCAAAGTTCCTCGGGTTCGAGAGCGCGGCCGCCGACGAATTCCATCTCAGCCGCAACCGTCGCATCGTGGCCGCCGTCCTGCTGGTGATGATCGTCCCGAGCATCGTCTCGGCCATCGGCACCATCCGCGACAACAACTTCGCCATCAACGCCGAGCGTTTCGTGCAGAACAACAAGACCATCGGGTCCAGCTATATCTTCGACCATCAGGTCCATCTCAGCGGCCGGAGCCAGACGCTCGACATCTACCTGGCCGGCGAGGCTCTCGACTACACGGCCAAGCAGATCCTGCTCAAGAGCGCAATGAGCTATGGCCTGCACAGCGACCAGATCGTCTTCCACGAGGAGGCCGCCGTACAGAACGTCAACAAGAACGAAGTCATTCGCGACCTTAATGACCATTATCTGAAAAAGATCCAGGAACTCAACCAGACCATCACCGAGCTGCAGATCGAGCTTTCCAAGTACAAGGGCGCGGAAAAAGCCAGAGCCGCCCTCGATTCGCTCGGTAACTAAGGTGCCCTTGGCACCACAAAGAAGAGGCCAGCAGAATTGCTGGCCTCTTCTTTGTGGTGCCACCGGGATTTGAACCAGGGACACACGGATTTTCAGTCCGTTGCTCTACCAACTGAGCTATGGCACCTTATGTTACCGGGGCACTGCCCCGGGCCCCTCGCTCCGGCCTTGCTGACCCTCAGGCCAACCCTGCCCGGCCTTCGCTAGCGCCTGATGGCGCCTGGTTCCTGCCGCTTGGGGACTGCAAAGGTAAGGATTTTTTTTATTCTGCAAAAATTAATGTTAATTTCGCATTGATAATTCGAAATCGTGTCGGATATGGCGGAGGAGAAGAGATACGTCGAGGTGCTGCTGCCCCTGAAACTGAAAAGGACGCTTACCTACAGGCTGCCGGACGGATGGACGGCTGCGCCGGGTGCGTGGGTGCAGGTACCGTTGCGGGGCCATACGGCGCTCGGCGTGGTGACCGGGATTTGCGGAAGCGCCCCGGCGGGCGTTCCGCTCTCCACGATCGGCGAAGTGACCGCGCTGGTCGACAAGCCCGGCGTCGGCGTGGCGGAAACTGCATTCTGGCAGGATATCGCCGATTATTATCTCTGTACGCCGGGCGAAGTCTTCAAGGCGGCGTACAATGCGGGCCTGCAGCGGGCCGTGCTGCAGCCCGACAAGCCGGCCGGGCCGAAGAAGCCGCGCCGTAAGGCTGCGCCCACCGATGATTTTTCCCTGAAACCCCTGTCCGACGCCCAGGCCGCGGCCCTCGACCGCATCGGGAAAGGCTTTTCGGCCGGAAAGCCCGTGCTGCTCCACGGCGTCACCGGCAGCGGCAAGACGGAACTCTACCTGCATCTGGCCGCCGAACGGCTCCGGCAGGGCCGGGACGTGCTTTACCTGGTTCCTGAGATTGCCGTTTCAAAGCAGCTTCAGCAGCGCCTCGCCGCGGTTTTCGGCGACAGGCTGCTGCTCTATCATTCGCAGGCCACCGTTCCGCAGCGATACCGTGTGATCGATACGCTTCGGCGCGATCCCACGCCCCGCATCGTGCTGGGAACGCGATCTGCCGTTTTTCTCCCCTTGCGGAATCTGGGGCTGGTTGTCGTAGACGAGGAGCACGACCGTTCCTACAAGCAGGACGACATGGCGCCGCGCTACAACGGCCGTGACGCCGCCCTGATGCTGGCCGCGCGCCACGGTGCGGATGTCGTGCTGGGCAGCGCCACACCTTCGTGCGAGTCGCTCTACAATGTGCAGACGCGCAAGTTCGCGCAGGTGGAACTGCCGCAGCGTTTCTTCGGCGGGGACGATCCCGTCGTGGAGGTGATCGATACGGCGCGGGAGCGCCGGCTCCACAACATGGAGGGATCCTTCTCGCGCAAGCTCCTCAAGGAAATGGCCTCCGTGCTCGACGCGGGCCTTCAGGTGATGGTGTTCCGTTCCCGGCGTGCCTATGCGCCGGTGGTGCAGTGCGGGGCCTGCGGGGAGACGGTGCACTGTCCGAACTGCCATGTCGCGCTGAGCTATCACCGGTTCAACAACCAGCTTTCCTGCCATTATTGCGGCTATCACCGCCCCTACACCCTTCGCTGCCCCTCGTGCGGCGAGGTGGCGCTGGTGGAGCTGGGCGCCGGCACGGAGCGCATCGAGGAGGAGCTGCAGGCCGCATTTCCCGGGCGGCGCATCGCCCGCTTCGATGCGGATACGACGCAAAGCCGTCTGGCGCAGGAGCGGATGATCCGCGACTTCGCCGCGGGCGACATCGACATCCTGGTGGGCACGCAGATGATTACCAAAGGGTTCGACTTCGAGCGGCTGGCGATGGTGGTGCTGGTGAGCGCCGACAGCCTGTTCGCGGTCCCCGATTTCCGCAGCGACGAACGGGCGTCCCAGCTCATCCGGCAGCTCCAGGGCCGTTCGGGCCGCCGTGGCCAGCAGAGCCGGATCGTGATCCAGACGGCGCAGCCCGACCATCCGGTGATCCGGCAACTGCTGCATCCCGACGCGAGGCCCGCGGCCGGCCTGCTGGCGGAGCGCAGGCAGTTCAATTACCCGCCGTACGTGCGGATGATGGCCGTCACGGTGAAAGACAAATTCGAAGGCCGCCTCTGGAACGTGTCACGGCTGGTCCGGGAAGCGGCGGAGGCTGTCGGCATCGCCGACATTGCCGGTCCGGTGACGCCGGCGGTCGACATGGTGGCCGGCGAGCATATCGCGCAGTTCTGGATCAAGTTGCCGCGTACGCGCACCCTCGCTGCCGCCAAACGGGCGTTCTACGAACGGATCGAGCAGATCGACAGCGATTTCAAGGGACGGACGACGATCGTCATCGACGTCGATCCGCAGTAAATTCCGCAATCAGCCGCTGGGCCAGTTCGGGCTCGTTGGTGGTGATGTGGTCCGCGCCGCGTTCCAGCATCCGGCGGATGTCCGCTTCCTCGTTGACAGTCCAGACGTTGACGACCATTCCCAGTCCGTGTGCTTCGGCCACCCATTCCGGATGTGCGTCGATGACGGAGAAATGATAATCGATGCCCGTGATGCCGGCCTTGTGCAGTTCAGCTGGGGCGATGTCGCCGCCCAGGTACTCGACGCGGTTTCGGGGCATCAGCCGGGCGAATTCTCGACAGGCGCTCAGGCTGAAGGAGATGAATTCCACGCGTCCGGCGACGCCGTGCCGGCGGATGGCCTCGACGCAGGCGGGCAGGGCTGCCGCTTCGTAGTCCGGATCGCCCTTGCTCTTGAGTTCGAAGACCAGTTTCAGGTCCGGATACTGTGCGGCGGCTTCGAGGTATTCGTCGAGGGCCGGAATGATTTCGCCGTTGGAGAGCCGCAGGGTGTCGCAGCGCAGGTCGGCGAGGGGGGTCTCGGCGATGGTCAGCCCGTGGTAGGTGAAGTCGTGGTTGACGACCAGGTTCCCGTCGCCGGTCAGGTTGACGTCGAATTCCGAGCCGTAGGCGCCGATGCGTCCGGCGGCCAGGAGCGAGGCGATGGAGTTCTGGGCGGCGCCTTCGGCTTTCCAGTAACCCCGGTGCGCCACGACCCGGGGACCTTCGGCCTTTTTGCCGCAGGCGGCCGTCAGGCTGCCCGCCAGCATGAGGAAGAGAGCGAATCGTTTCATGAACCAAAGATAGTTAATTCTTCCGTCCGTTGGACGGATGTTGTGTATTTGAATTATTATCGATACTTTTGCGCATTCTACCTGAATTGTTTATGAAACCGGAAACCCGGCAGCGGATCGTCGGCTGCATCCAGGAAGTCCTCCCTTCCACGACGAAGACGTGCATCTGGATCATCAAGATCACGGTCGCCGTTTCGTTTGCGATGATGCTGCTCAAGTATTTCGAGATCCTTCCCTGGATTTCGGACGCTGTGCAGCCGGTGTTCAAGTATTTCGGCCTGCCCGGCGCCGCCGCCCTGGCGTATGTGTCGGGCTATTTCGTGAACATCTATTCGTGCATTGCGGTGATGACGACGCTGGAACTGGACTGGCGCGCCCTGACCATCCTCTGCACGATGGTGATGTGCTCGCATTCGATGGTGCTGGAGACGGCCGTGCTCCGGAAAACCGGCGCCAGCGGGGTGCGGATGGTGATCGTCCGGACCCTGAGCGCTTTCATCCTGGGCATCGTGCTGAACCGGATCCTGCCCGGAAGCCCCGACCTGTCGGTGGCTGCGGCCGCGACGGGGGAGCGCCTGTCGTTCTGGACTACACTCTGGGAGTGGTTCCTCTCCGCATTGAAGCTGGTGCTGATGATGGTCGCCATCATCTATTCGCTCAACATCCTGCAGCGGCTGCTCCGGGAGTTCGGGGCGATGGAGTGGATCGCCCGGGTGTTCCGGCCGCTGATGCGGGTGTTCGGCCTTCCGTCGGATACCGTGTTCCTCTGGATCGTGGCCAACATCATCGGGCTGGGCTACGGCGCGGCGGCGATGCTCGACGAACTCGGACGGGGCGGCGTGAGCCGTCGCGACGTGCTGCTGCTCGACACGCACATCTGCATTTCGCACAGCAACCTGGAAGACCTGCTGCTGCTGACGGCCTGTGGGGCCGTGTGGTGGATCCTGCTGCTTTCCCGCTGGGCGATGTCGATCCTGCTGGTGTGGGAGCAGCGGCTGGAATTCTACTTGAAAGACAGGGTTTCTAAAAAATAATTACCTTTGCAGGTTGTAATGTTCCCATCCATGGAAGAAAGCCACACCAAATGCCTGATCATCGGAAGCGGTCCCGCCGGCTACACGGCGGCGATCTACGCTTCCCGGGCTGCGCTCGACCCGATCCTGTACGAGGGCCTTCAGCCCGGCGGCCAGCTGACCACCACCACGGTCATCGAAAACTTTCCCGGTTATCCGGAAGGCGTGGACGCGAACCAGCTGATGGCCGACATGCGGGCGCAGGCCGTCAATCTGGGTGCGGATGTGCGTCCGGGTTACGTCACGGCGGTCGACCTGTCGCAGCGCCCGTTCCGGATCACGGTCGACGGGAGCGAGACGGTCCTTGCGGACACGCTGATCGTCGCCACAGGTGCGACGGCCCGGTATCTCGGCCTGCCGAGCGAGGAGAAGTTCAGGGGGATGGGCGTTTCGGCCTGTGCAACCTGCGACGGGTTCTTCTACCGTGGCAAAGATGTTGCAGTGGTAGGCGGCGGCGATACGGCCTGTGAAGAGGCCGTCTATCTGGCGCAGCTCTGCCGCAAGGTCTATATGATCGTGCGCCGCAACGTTCTCCGTGCATCCAGGGCGATGCAGGAACGGGTGATGAAGACCGCGAACATCGAGATGCTCTGGGAGTGCCAGACGCAGGAGGTGCTGGGTGATGCGGGCGGCGTGACGGGCGTCCGGCTCGTGCGCAAGGACGGAACGGTGTTCGATAAGCCGCTCGACGGGTTTTTCCTGGCCATCGGCCACGAGCCCCAGTCCGGGCTTTTCAAGGAATGGCTTGCCACCGATGCGGAAGGATACATCCTGACCGAGGGCAAGAGTTCCCGCACCAGCGTGGAAGGCGTGTTTGCGGCGGGAGACGTGCAGGATCCCCAGTATCGCCAGGCCATCGCGGCTGCCGGCAGCGGCTGCCGCGCGGCACTGGATGCAGAAAGATACTTATTGTCAAAGATATAAACGAGATGCGTTCCCGACTCCTGATCGCGGCAGTTGCCGCTCTCGCCCTCCTTTCGTCCTGCAAGTCGCAGTACGAGGCCGTCATGTACGGCACGGATGTCCAGGCGAAATACAAGATGGCCTTCGAACTGTTCGAGGCCAAGAAGTATGCGAAGGCCGCTGAAGCCTTCGAGTCGCTCACGATGGCGATGCGGGGCACGGCGCAGGACGATACGGTGCAGTTCTACTGGGGGTTGAGCAACTATCGCTACGGAGACTATGTCACGGCGGAGAGCAACCTCGAGCAGTTTGTCTCCACTTTCCCGCTGAGTCCCTTCACGGAGGAAGCCCGCTACCTGCGGCTCGACTGCCTGTACCGCGGCACGTACCGGTACGAGCTCGACCAGACCCCGACGCGCAAGGCCCTGGCGGAAATGAGCGTCTTCCAGATCGAGAACCCGGAATCGCGCTATCACGACAGCGTGGCGAAGATGATGGACGACCTGTACGACCGGCTGGAACTGAAGGCCTACAAGTCGGCCTATCTGTACTACCATATGGAAGACTATCTGGCGGCGCACTATGCGCTCAAGAACGTGCTCAAGGAGAATGCCGACAACCGTTACCGCGAGGAGGTGCTGTACTACACGGCGATGGCCGCGTACAAATATGCGCTCAACAGCGTGGCGTCGAAGCAGCGCGAGCGCTACCTGGTCTTCGTGGACGACTACTTCAACATCGTGAGCGAATTCCCCGAATCCAAGTATGTCAAGGAACTGGAGGGGCTCTACAACAAGGTTCAGAAATATTTGAAAAGAGATAACGAAGATGGATAATCAGAAAATCGCGCAGGTGCCGGTCAATACCGTCACCCGGAATCTGGCAGACTTCGCGGCTCCGACCGGAAATGTCTATGAAAGTGTCATGATCATCGCCAAGCGTTCCAACCAGATCGCGGCCGACATCAAGCAGGAGCTCAACCACAAGCTGGAAGAGTTTTCCAACTATGCCGACACCCTGGAGGAGACGTTCGAGAATCGCGAACAGATCGAGATTTCCAAGTACTACGAGCGGCTTCCGAAGCCTGTCCTGATTGCGACCAAGGAATTCCAGGACGGCAAGATCTATTATCGGAAGGCCGAATAGTCCTTTCAGATGCTCAAGCGGCTCCTCATTGAGAACTATGCGCTGATCGACCACCTGGACATTTCATTCCCAGGTGATCTCGTGATCATTACAGGAGAAACTGGCGCCGGCAAGTCCATCTTGCTCGGCGCCTTGTCGCTGGCCCTCGGAGGGCGCAGCGACGTGACCGTCCTGAAGGATCCGTCCCGGAACTGCGTGGTGGAGGCCACCTTTGTGGAAGAAGGTGCGGAACACATCGCCCGCAGGGTCGTGTCGCCGCAGGGCCGTTCCCGATGCTTCCTGGACGACGAGCCGGTCGGTGTGGAGCAGCTTCGCGAAACGGCTTCCCGGCTGATCGACGTCCATTCCCAGCATCAGCAGCTGCTGCTCTCCGAGCGGGGGTTCCAGCGGTCGGTGCTCGACGGGTATGCCGGCATCGCCGGGGATGTGGAGGATCACGGACGCCTTTGGCGGCAGCGGCTCGATGCGGAGGCCGCGCTTGCTGCGCTCGACGGACGGATCGCCGCGGCACAGCGCGAAAGGGATTACCTGGAGTTCCAGTTCCGGCAGCTCGACGAGGCGGCCTTGCGGGAGGGAGAGATCGCTGCGCTGGAGGAGGAAAGGCGCCGGCTGGCACACGGCGAGTCGGTAAAGGAACAGCTCGCCCGGGTGGAACTGCTGTTTGCGGGCGAGGAGCGTTCGATGGAAGCCAGCCTGAAGGAAATGACGGCTTCGCTCGACCGGATTACGGCGCCGTGCCCCGAGTTCGTCCCGCTGCGCGAGCGGCTCGATGCGGCCCGGATTGAACTGAAGGATATCCACGATGAGATTTCGGCCAGGGGCGGACGGATGGCCTTTTCGCCCGAGCGGCTGGAAGAAGTGGAGGCGCGGCTGGCGGTGCTGTATGGCCTGCTGCGCAAATTCGGCGCGGCCACGGAGAAGGACCTGATGGCGCAGCGCGACGAGATTTCTGCCCGGCTGGGCAGGGACCTGGACGACCAGCTGGAGCGTGAACGTCTGCAACGGGAGGTCGATGCGCTCCGTGCGTCCTGCGACCGCTCGGCAGCGGCGCTTCATGCCGCCCGGATTAAGGCGGCCCCCGGCCTCTCCGACTTGTTGCAGGAGCAGGTCCGCTCATTGGAAATGCCCCGGGCCCGTTTCGTGGTACAGGTCGATGAACGGGCGGAGGCGGGACCGGACGGCTGCGATGACGTGGTCTTCCTGTTCGATGCGAACGGACTGGGACTGAAACCGCTCTCGAAATGCGCCAGTGGCGGGGAACTTTCCCGGATCATGCTGTGCATCAAGGCGCAGCTGGCGCAGTACAGGGGAATGCCGACCCTGATCTTCGACGAGATCGATTCCGGCATTTCCGGAAGCGTCGCCGAGAAGACGGGCCGGATGATTGCCCGGATGGGCGACCGGATGCAGATCTTCGCAATCACCCACCTGCCGCAGGTGGCCAGCAAAGGGTCGGCCCATTATCTGGTATATAAGGAATCGGGCCCGGAGGGGCCCCGGACGGGTATCCGCCCGGTAGAGGGGGAGGAAAGGGTCCGCGAAATCGCGCGGATGCTCAGCGGCGAGGCCGTCACCCCGGAGGCGCTGGCCAACGCCGCCGTGCTGCTGCAGGGAAAAGGAAACAAATCAAAATAATATTGACAATATGCGTCTGATCATTCAAGAATCGTATGGAAAGATGTCGCAGTGGGCTGCGGCATACATCGGCAGGCGGATCAATGACTTCCAGCCGACCGCGGCACGTCCCTTCGTGCTCGGCCTGCCTACCGGCTCCACGCCGATCGGCACGTACAAGGAACTCATCCATCTCTTCGAGACGGGCCGGGTCTCTTTCCGCAACGTCGTCACGTTCAATATGGACGAGTACATTGGCATCCCGCAGGACCACCCCGAGAGCTACCATTCGTTCATGTGGAGCAATTTCTTCTCGAAAATCGACATCCCGGCGGAGAACGTGAACATCCTCGACGGAAACGCCCCGGACCTGGAAAAGGAGTGCGAGGCCTATGAGGCGAAGATCGCCGCCGTCGGCGGCATCGACCTTTTCATGGGCGGCATCGGCCCTGACGGCCACATCGCCTTCAACGAGCCGGGCTCATCGCTCAGCTCGCGCACCCGCATCAAGTCGCTGACCACCGACACCATCATCGCCAACTCCCGCTTCTTCAACAACGACATCAACCAGGTGCCCAAACGCGCGCTGACCGTCGGTGTCGGCACCATCATGGACGCCAAGGAGGTACTGATCCTCGCGAACGGCCACAACAAGGCCCGGGCGCTCTGCCACGCCGTGGAGGGTTCCGTCAACCACATGTGGACGATCTCCGTGCTGCAGATGCACCCCAAGGGCATCATCGTCTGCGACGACGCCGCCACCGTGGAACTCAAGGTGGGAACGGTGAACTACTTCAAGGACATCGAGAAGAACAACCTCGATCCTACTTCGATACTGAGATAGAGAAGTCCTGCTTCTCGTACACGATGTTGCGGGTGGCGCGGTTGCGCCATCCGCTTCTTTCATTGTCGCGGCCGAACTGGAAGTTGCAGTGGAGGAGCTGCATCGGGCGCAGGTCGGCGTGGTCGCTGAAAGCGGTTCCCTGCTGCATCATCGCGGAGATGAAGAACGTGAAGACATCGTAGCCCTGGAAGGCGAAGTCGTCGGGTTCCGCGTAATAGAGCGCACGGTACCGGCGGACGAAATCCTGGTCCTGGGGATTGCTGTAGTCCACGAAATAGGGAACGGAAGCGTGTACCGACAGGTTGAAGAGCGCGTCGGGATCGGAGGTCTCGTAGTTGCGCACCCGGTTGGTGCACCAGACTTCGACCGGGATGCCGCGTTTCGACAGCGTGTTGAGGTTACGGATGACTTCGGTCGCGAACGACTTGCTCTCCGAGCCGATGATGACCTTGGCCGGCGCGGTCCGGCTGCCGGCCGGAAGGAGGGAGGCGAGCTCCCCGTTTGTCGCCTTACGGTAGGAGACGCCCGCTGTCTGGAGACAGGCTTCGACGCGTCCCGAAAAGTCTGATTCCGTGGCGGAAGCGGGGGCGACCAGGATCACCCGGTCCTGGGGCCGGGCGTGCAGGCTGGCGACCAGGTTCTGCATTTGGATGTCGCTCGATGCGGGCACCTGGAAAAGGAACGGGTGCGTTGCGATGAGCGAGTCGGCCTTATGGTCGAGCGGCGAGACAAGGGGAATGCCGTTCTGGTCGGAAAACGCGACGAAGGGCTCCAGGGTGGGGGCCTCGACGGGACCGATGACCAGGTCGCTCTGCGCGAAGCGCGGATCGGCCAGGATGGCGTCAGCCCCCTGAGCCAGGTCGTAGACGTTCACG
Source organism: uncultured Bacteroidales bacterium (assembly GCA_947306365.1). Classification (GTDB taxonomy): domain Bacteria; phylum Bacteroidota; class Bacteroidia; order Bacteroidales; family UBA932; genus Cacconaster. The sequence continues at coordinate 30,915 of CAMZGD010000005.1, read as the reverse complement.
ACCAGGTGGGCGCCTTTCTCCTTCTGGTCCTGGATGGCCATCAGGGCGCCGCTGTAGAAATTGAGGAAGGAGGCCGACGCGTGACCGCTTCCGGTGGTGTTGAAGGGAAGCACCAGGGCGATGTAGAGAGGCTCCGACGCCGAGAACCAGCGGGCCTTGCGGACCGGCGCCACCGGCGCATCCGGTTCTTCCGGCTCGAACCGGTCGGCCCGGGAGCGGCTTTCCGGCTGGATTTCTTCCGGATCGTCGTATTCTTCGAAGACTTCCCCGATTACCGGGATGAGGAGCACCCGTCCGCGGATCGGGTCGGATGCCTTCAGCCCGTTGTAGTCGAGCAGTTCTGCCTCGGAGATGTCGTACTTGCGCGCGATCGTGGAGAGGGATTCGTACCAGCGGACGCGGTGCTCGATGACACGCTCCACCTGCTGGACGCGTTCGCCGTCGGGCTCCGCCGTTTCAGCCGGCTCTTCCGGCTTCGGCGCAATGCTGACGCGCGCGGGTTTCTCCGCGGCGGTGTCGGGAATGTTGGCGGCGTCGGCCGGAACGAAGATGATCGAGCCCGCCTTCAGCCCGCCCTTGATGTCGGGGTTGGCGGCCGTGAGTTCTTCGCTGGTGATGCCGTACGCCTTGCAGATGGAGAATACCGTCTGTTTGGGAAGCACCTTGTGGACATAGTACACCTTTCCCGCGATGTTCGCTTTCTCTTTGGAAATCACCACGTCGGGCATATCATAGCCCTGGGCGCCCGCGGCGGCCGCCGTCAGGAAGAACAGGAGGAAAAGGAGGCGCTTCATCGGACAGGCTATTCTTCGGTCTTCTTGGGCGTGGTGTTGCGGGTCTTGATGTACTCGGCGTTGAGGCCTTCCACGATTTCCTGCGTGATGTCAAGCGCCGGTGCGCCGACCATCACGACGTTGGATGCGGCCGTGGTGGTGAGGATGGCGGCAAAGTTGTGCTCCTTGTTGTATTCCTCGAGATAGGACTGGATGGCATACATTACCTGGTTCATCAGCACCTGGCTCTCTTCGGCGAGTTCCTGCTGCTTCTGGGCGGCCTCGTTCTGGAGGTTGGCCTGACGCTGCTGCAGCGAGTTGTTCTGCTGCTCGGCCGCGGAACGGGTGAGCAGGCCCTTGTTGATCTGGTTCTCGAAGTTCTTGATGTCGCTTTCAAGCTTGCGCGCCTTCTTGTTGAGTTCGGTGTCCACGGTCTGGGCCTTGGCTTCGAAAGCGGACTGCAGGTCGCTGTACATGTCGTATTGCATCATCAGCGTGTCCAGGCGGAGATAGACGATGTCGCCGGCCACGGCCTGGATGCCGTCGGCGCTCTCCACGGGTTTGTGCTGGTTCTTGGGCGCGGTCAGGGTGAGGATCAGGGCGGCCACGGCTGCGGCAACGGCGATGATGCTCAGGATTAAAGGAGTGTGTTTCATTGTATGGTTGATTTTTTATTGATTTCCGTGCAACCTGCAAATATAAGCATTTTATTTCAACTCTCCCAAATATGCCTGTATTGTTCGTTCCAGTCCGAGATAGAGGGCGTCGCTGATCAGGGCGTGCCCGATGGAGACCTCCAGCAGCCCGGGAATGACCTGGTGGAAGTAGCGGAGGTTCTCCAGGCTCAGGTCGTGGCCGGCGTTGAGGCCGAGTCCGAGCCGGACGGCCTCGCAGGCGGCTTCATAGTAGGGGGCGACGGCCTGCTCCCGGTTTGCGGCGTAGCCCGCGGCATAGGCTTCCGTGTAGAGTTCCACGCGGTCGCAGCCGGTCTCGGCGGCGTAGCGGATCATTTCGACCACGGGGTCGATGAAGATCGACACGCGGATGCCTTCCTGCTTGAACGTGCGGCAGATGTCCTTGAGGAAGGGGAGGTTCCGCTTCGTGTCCCAGCCGGCGTTCGACGTGAGCACGTTGTCGGCGTCGGGTACGAGCGTCACCTGGGCGGGATGGATCGCGAGCACCAGGTCGCGGAAACGTTCGATGGGGTTCCCCTCTATGTTGAATTCGGTGGTAATCAAAGGCTTGAGAGCGTATACGTCCGCATAGCGGATGTGCCGTTCGTCGGGCCGGGGATGGACGGTGATGCCCTGCGCTCCGAAATGCTGGCAGTCGACGGCAGCCCTGCATACGTCGGGGACGTTGCCGCCGCGTGCATTCCGCAGCGTGGCAATCTTGTTGATGTTTACACTTAATTTGGTCATGACATACAAAATTAATAATTTTGGCTTCAATTATGAAAATTGCTTTGTACAATCGCGACCGGATCGCGGGAATCGAAGCCCTGAAAGAAAGGTTGCGCGAAAAGGGTGCCATCCTGGCCTGTTACGGCGAGGATTTTACCTCCTGGCAAAACCTTCCTTCCGATACGGACCTGTTCCTGTCGCTCGGCGGCGACGGCACCTTCCTGCAGTCGCTGACTTTCATCCGCGACCGCGGCATTCCCGTCGCGGGCGTGAACTTCGGGCGGCTGGGCTTCCTGGCCACGGCCCGTGCCGATGACGACCGCTGGATCGACGACCTGGTGGCCGGCCGCTATTCGGTGGAGGAACGCAGCCTGCTGCGCGTGGCCTGTGCCGCGCTTCCGGATGATTTCTATCCGTTTGCCCTCAACGAGGTGTCGTTGCAGCGGAGCGGGGCCGGGATGCTCTCGATCAGCGTCCGCATCGACGGCCGGGAACTTCCGACGTACTGGGCCGACGGGCTGGTGGTCGCCACGCCTACGGGCAGCACTGCCTACAACCTGAGCGTCGGCGGACCCGTCGTGATGCCGTCGTCGGAGGTGATGGTCATCACCCCGATCGCCCCGCACAACCTCAACGTGCGGCCGCTCGTGGTGCCGATGGACGCTGACATCGAGATGCGTTTCGACGCCCGCGGCGCGGGGGCCGTCCTCTCGTTCGACAACCGTCCCTGCGTGATTCCCGACAGGACGGCGGTGAGTCTGCGACGCGGCCGTTTCGGCCTTCGCTACGTATCGCTTTCCGACAACAATTTCATCGGCGCGCTCCGGGCCAAGCTTTTCTGGGGCGAAGACCGCCGCAACGCAATCTGACGCAAGACAATGGAAGTACCGCAGCATATCGCCATCATCATGGACGGCAACGGCCGTTGGGCGAGGAACAAGGGTGAGAAACGGCTGTTCGGCCACAACGCCGGCGTGGACAGCGTCCGGGCGAGCACGGAGTATTGCGCCGAAATCGGCGTGCGCTACCTGTCACTTTTCGCCTTTTCGGAGGAGAACTGGGACCGTCCGGCCGACGAAGTGAAAGGCCTCATGGAACTCCTGTTCAAGAGCATGCTCAATGAACGGGATACGCTGCTCAGGAACCATGTCCGTTTCCGGGTCATCGGCAATACGGCGCACCTGTCGGAATCGCTCCTGGCCGCCATCCATAAGCTTGAAGAAGAAACCGCTGCCGGTAGCGGCCTGACCCTGCTGGTCATGCTCAGCTACAGCGGAAAATGGGACATCCTGCAGGCGACGCGGCGGTATGCGGCCGACTGCCTCGCGGCGGGGACGCAGCTGCCGCTCGACGAGCCGGGTTTCGGGAACTACCTGGCGACGGCCGGCATTCCGGATCCCGACCTGCTGATCCGGACCAGCGGCGAGCAGCGCATCAGCAATTTCATGCTCTGGCAATGCGCCTATTCTGAGTTTTACTATACCCCCGTACTTTGGCCTGATTTTCGCAAAACCGATCTCGAACTGGCCGTTCAAAGTTACAATCGACGGGAAAGAAGATACGGAAAGGTAGAATAAGTCGAAAAATTGTATAACTTTGTAAGTCTGTTCGGAAAGGAATTGATGAAACGAAATCGCTTAGCCCTGACCGGCGCCTTTCTGGCGTTCCTGACCCTGTCCGTGCTTACGGCCGCGGCCCAGGAACCCGTCAACCCGCCGGAAGTGGATTACAACAGTCCGCATACCTATGTGGTCGGCGGAATCCGTGTGTCGGGCATCAAGTATCTGGGCGAGAGCCAGCTCCTGTCGGTGTTGGGCATCCGTCCCGGCGACTCGGTGACCGTTCCGGGCGACGACGTTTCTGCCGCCGTCAAGCGGATCTGGATGCAGGGCGCCGCCTCTTCCATCGGTTTCTACGTCGATTCCCTCAGCGCGGGCCGCGATACGGCCTGGTTCCGTCTGGACATCCAGGAGCGCCCCCGTGTCATCGCCTGGAACTACCGCGGCGTGAAGAACAGCGAGCGTGACGACCTCAAGGACCGGCTCAACCTCCGGCGGGGCGGCCAGCTCTCCGAATATGTCAAGGCCTCTTCGGTCAAGAACATCAAGGACTATTTCAAGGAAAAGGGATTCGCCGACGTCGCCGTGGACGTGGAAGTCGCGGCCGACTCGGTGATCCGCAACGCCGTCCGCGTGACCTTCGCCGTGAACAAGGGCAAGAAGCTCAAGGTGAAGGAGATCACCTACGAGGGCAACGACGAGATTTCGAAGTTCAAGCTCGACAAGTCGATGAAGAAGACCAAGGACGCCAAGTGGTACAATTTCTTCTCGTCGAAGAAATTCCAGGAAAAGGAATATGCCGGCGACAAGGAGAAGCTGCTCGAGGTCTTCAACGAGGCGGGCTACCGCGACGCCAAGATCGTCAGCGACTCGCTATACCGCCGCCCCGAGGACGGGAAGCTGGGCATCCATTTCGTAATCGACAAGGGACAGAAGTATTATTTCCGGAACATCACGTGGACCGGCAATTCCGAATACAGCGAAGACGCGCTCAACAGCGTGCTCCGCATCAACAAGGGTGACGTGTACGACGTCGTGACGATGGAGAAGCGCCTCTATTCCGGCGAGAAGGAAGGGGACGTGTCGATCTCCAAGCTCTACCGTGACAACGGCTTCCTTTTCTTCAACGTCACGCCGGTCGAGCTGACCATCGACGGCGACTCCGTCGACGTGGAGATGCGGATGGTGGAAGGAAAGCCCGCGACCTTCAACAACATCATCATCAACGGCAACACCATCACCAACGAGAAGGTGGTGCGCCGGGCCGTGTTCACGCGCCCGGGCTACCTGTACCGCCAGACCGATTTCGAACGTTCCGTCCGCGAGATCTCGTCGATGGGCCATTTCGACCCGGAGTATGCCGTGGAGATGGGCAAGGGCTACAACCTGATCCCGAATTCCATCAACAATACGGTGGACATCACCTACAACGTCCAGGAGAAGGCCAACAGCCAGCTGGAGCTTTCCGGCGGCTGGGGCAACCGGATGTTCGTGGGCACCGTGGGCGTGAGCTTCAACAATTTCTCGACGTCCAACTTCCTGAACAAGGCGGCCTGGCGGCCGGTGCCGCTCGGCGATGCGCAGACGCTTTCCATCCGCTTCCAGACCAACGGCTCCTACTACACGGCGTTCACCGCCAACTTCGTGGAACCGTGGCTGACCGGCAAGAAGCCGACATCCCTCAACATATCGGCCTACTTCACCCGCCAGACCAATTCGTATTCCACCTATTACTACCAGGTGCTCAACGACGACCAGTTCATGGAGATCTACGGCGCCGCCGTCGGCCTGGGCACGCGGCTCAAGTGGCCCGACAACTACTTCGTGCTCTACAACTCCCTCAACTGGCAGTCGTACAACCTGCAGGACTGGAACTACTACTTCATCTACTCGACCGGACGTTCGCACAACATCAGCTGGTCCGCCACCCTGTCGCGCAACTCCACCGACCAGTCCATCTATCCGCGCACCGGTTCCGACTTCAGTTTCGGCCTCCAGCTCACGCCGCCCTGGTCGCGGATGAAGAAGGACTGGCGCAGCATTGACTACAACGCCCAGTCGGTCCAGGACCGCTACCGCTGGATCGAGTATCATAAGTGGACCTTCAAGGGTTCGGTCTATTCCCGCCTCATCGGCGACCTCGTGCTGATGACGCGCGCGCAGTTCGGCTACCTGGGCTACTACAACAAGAACTGGGGCTATTCCCCGTTCGAAGGCTTCATCGTGGGCGGCGACGGCATGTCGGGCTACAACACCTACGGCAACGAGGTGATCGGCCTGCGCGGCTACGAGAACTACTCCCTTACGCCGTACATCAACGGCGCCTACGCCGGCAACGTGTACGACAAGTTTACGGTCGAACTCCGCTATCCGCTCATCATGCAGCCGAGTTCCACCATCTTCGCGCTGGCCTTCCTCGAAGGCGGCAACAGCTGGTCGGACATCAAGCGTTTCAATCCGTTCCAGATCAAGCGTTCGGCCGGCGTCGGCCTGCGGGTGTTCCTGCCCGTGGTCGGCCTGCTCGGCATCGACTGGGGCTACGGCTTCGATACGGCGTCCGGCAGCGACAAGAGTCATTTCCATTTCCTGATCGGTCAACAATTCTAATTTCGAAATCATTATGAAAAAAATCGTCATCGCGCTCGTAGCTCTCCTGGCCGGCATCGGTCCGGTCAGTGCGCAGAAGATCGGCTACATCAATACCGAGGACATCCTGAAGCGGATTCCGGCTTACGTAACGGCCCAGAACCAGCTCGAGGTACTGTCTGACAAGTACAAGGCCTCCATCGAGGCCGAATTCGGCAAGATCGAGACGCTCTACCAGGAGTATCAGGCGTCCAAGTCTTCGATGAGCATGTCCCAGCGGCAGAATGCGGAGAACGAGATCATCTCGAAGGAGCGTGTCGCCCAGGAAAAGCAGAAGATCTACTTCGGCGAGGACGGCATCATGGCCAAGAAAGCCGAGGAATTGCTCTCGCCGATCCGCAAGGCGGTTGAGAAGGCCATCGAGAACGTCGCGCGTACGGGCGGCTACGACATGGTCATCGACGTGGCGGCCCTGCAGGGCGTCGTCTACAAGAACAAGGCGCTCGACCTCACCGACCAGGTGCTCGTCAACTATCTTGAAAATCAAAACTAATCTACCTCTAATAATCTGTTCAAGCAATGAAAAAGATTTTCCTTCTTGCATTTTGCGTACTCTCCTTCGGTGTCCTTTCCCAGGCCCAGAACCTGAAATGCGGACACATCAACACGAACGAACTGATCAACCTGATGAGCGAGCGTGATTCTGCCGTCGTGAAGTTGCAGGCTTACCAGAACGATCTCGAGGAGACGCTTGAGGGAATGGGAACCGAGTACAACAACAAGTTGAACGAATATCAGCGCAAGCGCAACGAATGGGCCCCTGTGGTCGTCGAAACCAAGGAACGCGAGCTTACCGAACTGGGACAGCGCATCCAGCAGTTCCAGCAGAATGCACAGCAGGAGATGGCGCAGATGCAGCAGGTGCTGATGCAGCCCGTGATCGAGAAGGCGCAGAACGCCATCACGAAGATCGCCAAGGCCAACAGCCTGGTGTATGTCTTCGACCTGTCGGCCGGTTCGCTCATCTATTTCGATGACAGCGTGAGCGTCGACCTGCTCCCGCTCGCCAAGAAGGAACTGGGCATCCCGGCTGAGAAAGTGGCCCCGACGCAGTTTGCGCAGCAATCTGCTGAATAACGACAACCAAATCCCTATACCTATACCTAACTGTGTGACCTATGCAACATAAAGTTATCGACACCAAAGATGTTGTAATCAGGTTTTGCGGAGATTCGGGCGATGGAATGCAGCTGACAGGAACCCTGTTCGCTGACGCCTCGGCCTTGTACGGCAACGAGATATCCACGTTCCCGGATTATCCCGCGGAAATCCGTGCACCGCACGGCACTGTCTCCGGCGTTTCCGGCTTCCAGGTCCATATCGGGGCCGGCGAAGTCAACACGCCCGGAGATTTTTGCGATGTGCTGGTCGCGATGAACCCCGCTGCCCTGCGCGCCAACGCCAAGTGGGCGAAACCGACTGCAACCGTCATCATCGACACGGACACGTTCGATGAGGCCCTCATCAAGCGGGCCGGTTATGCTACGCTGGACCCGATCACGGAACTGCGGATCGAGGACCGGAATATCATCTATTCACCGATCACGACGCTGACCAAGGAAAGCCTGAAGGACAGCGGCATGGACCAGAAGGCCATCGTGCGCTGCAAGAACATGTTCACGCTCGGCATGTGCTTCTACATGTTCAACCGCCCGCTGGAGTACACCTACGCGTACCTTGAGAAGAAGTTCAAGAAGAAACCGGCGCTCATCGAGCCCAACAAGAAGGTGCTCTTCGACGGTTTCAACTATGCGGCCAACATCCAGGCCATCGCCAACACCTATACGGTGAAGCCGGCCAAGCAGGAGAAAGGCGTGTACCGCAACATCAGCGGCAACCAGGCTACGGCCTGGGGCCTGATCGCGGCTTCCGAGAAGAGCGGCCGTCCGCTGTTCTGCGGTTCCTACCCGATCACCCCGGCTACGGCTATCCTCGAGGAGCTGGCCATCCACAAGAACCTGGGTGTCAAGACGCTGCAGGCGGAAGACGAGATTGCGGGCATCTGCACCGCCATCGGCGCCGCCTATGCGGGCAACTTCGCCGTCACGACGACGTCCGGTCCGGGTCTCTCGCTCAAGAGCGAGGCGCTGGGCCTGGCGATGATCACCGAGCTTCCGCTTGTGCTGGTCGACGTGCAGCGCAGCGGCCCTTCGACGGGCATCCCGACCAAGACCGAGCAGACCGACCTGGCGCAGGCCCTTTACGGCCGCAACGGCGAGTGCCCGATCGCGGTGATCGCCGCCCATTCGCCGAGCCACTGCTTCGACGCCGCCTTCTATGCAGGCAAGTACGCGATGGAGCATATGATGCCGGTGATCCTCCTTACCGAGGGTTTCCTGGGCAACGGCAGCGAGCCGTGGAAGATTCCTTCGATGAAGGACTATCCGGCCATCAAGCCGCCCGTGATCGACCGTTGCGAAGGCGCCTTCAAGCCGTTCGAACGCGATCCCGAGTCGTTTGCCCGCAAGTGGGCGTTCCCCGGCAAGGCCGGTCTGGAGCACCGTGTGGGCGGTCTGGAGAAGAACACCGCCGGTGTCATCTCCTCCGACCCGGAGAACCACGAGAAGATGGTCGCAGAGCGGGCCGAGAAGGTCGCCCGTCTGGCCAACTATCTCCCCGAGCAGCAGGTCATCGGTCCCGAAGAGGCAGAGGTGCTGATCGTGGGGTGGGGCGGTACCTTCGGCCACCTCTACACCGCGCTGCACGAGCTGCAGGATGAAGGCAGGAGCGTGTCCCTCTGCCACTTCGACTTCATCAACCCGCTGCCGAAGAACACGGCCGACATTTTCGCCCGCTACAAGAAAATCGTCGTGTGCGAGCTCAACAGCGGCCAGTTCGCCGACTACCTGCGTGCGAAGCTGCCGCAGTTTAGCTATCTGCAATACAACAAGGTCCAGGGTCAGCCGTTCATCGTGAAGGAGATCGTGGACGCCGTCAACGCCATTCTTTAAAGGGAGGACATCACCATGAAATATACTGCACAAGATTTCAAGAGCAACCAGGAGGTACGCTGGTGCCCCGGTTGCGGTGACCACGCTGTCCTGGCGGCCATCCACCGCGCCCTTCCGCAGGTGTGCGACGCGCGCGGATACAGCAAGGAACGCCTGGTGTTCATCTCGGGCATCGGCTGTTCGTCGCGTCTTCCGTACTATATGGACACCTTCGGGTTCCACAGCATCCACGGCCGCGCCACGGCCATCTCCACGGGCGTGAAGGTCGCCAACCCCGACCTTTCCGTCTGGCAGGCCTGCGGCGACGGCGACGCGCTGGCCATCGGCGGCAACCACTTCATCCACGCCATCCGGCGCAACATCGACATCAACATCATCCTGTTCAACAACCAGATCTACGGCCTGACGAAGGGACAGTATTCCCCGACCTCCAAGCTGGGGCAGATCACCAAGACCTCGCCCTACGGAACCGTCGAGAATCCGTTCACGCCGGGTTCGCTCGTCCTGGGTGCGCGCGGCACTTTCTTCGCCCGCAGCCTCGACAGCGAGCTGGCCCTGAACCAGGAGATCTTCATCGCTGCGGCGGCCCACGACGGCTGCTCCGTCTGCGAGATGCTCACCAACTGCGTGATCTTCAACGACGGCGCCCACAGCACGATCGCCGACCGCGAGTACCGCGCCGACCGGACCATCATCCTGCACCACGGCGAACCGATGGTGTTCGGCAAGGAAAAGGACAAGGGCCTGATCCTTGATCACGGAAAGCTCAAGGTCGTGAAGATCGGCGAGAACGGCATCACCGTCGACAAGCTGCTCGTCCACGACGCGCATGCCGAGGATCCCGCCATCCAGAACCAGCTCATCAATATGAAGTATCCGGACTTCCCGGTGGCGCTGGGTGTCATCCGCCAGGTCAACGAGCCGACCTACGACGACCGCGTCCGCGACCAGCTCACCCAGGTCAAGGAGGCTTCCCGGATCACCTGCATGGACGAGCTGCTCTACAGCGGCGCAACCTGGACCGTAGAATAGAAAACAACCAACTTTACGTTCAACAAATCTTACTTAAATAATCAATTTCCATCATGAAAGTAGCTGAAATTATGGCTAACCTCGAGCGGAAGCACCCCGGTGAGAGCGAGTATCTCCAGGCTGTCCGCGAGGTCCTCGACTCCATCGAGGAAGTGTACAACCAGCATCCCGAATTCGAGAAAGCGCAGATTGTCGAGCGGATGGTCGAGCCCGACCGGATTTTCACCTTCCGCGTGACGTGGGTGGACGATGCCGGCAAGGTACAGACCAACCTCGGATATCGTATCCAGTTCAACAGCGCGATCGGCCCCTACAAGGGCGGTCTCCGCTTCCACAAGGCCGTTACGCCTTCGATGCTGAAGTTCCTGGGTTTCGAGCAGACCTTCAAGAACGCCCTCACCACGCTCCCGATGGGCGGTGCCAAGGGTGGTTCCGATTTCGACCCGGTCGGCAAGAGCAACGACGAGATCATGCGTTTCTGCCAGGCCTTCATGACCGAACTGTGGCAGTGCATCGGCCCGGACCAGGATGTCCCTGCAGGTGACGTCGGTGTCGGCGGCCGCGAGATCGGTTATCTGTATGGCATGTACAAGAAGCTCGCCCGCGAGTACAACACGGGTGTGCTCACCGGCAAGGGTGCTACCTGGGGCGGCTCGATCCTCCGTCCGGAAGCGACCGGTTTCGGTGCCCTCTATTTCACCCAGAACCTGCTGCACAAGGCGGGAAAGGACATCAAGGGCTGCACGGTGGCTCTCTCCGGCTTCGGCAACGTGGCCTGGGGCGCTGCTACCAAGGCGCGCGAACTCGGTGCGAAGGTGGTCGCCATCTCCGGCCCGGACGGTGTCTGCGAGATTCCCGACGGCATCACTCCGGAAATGATCGACTATATGCTCGAGATGCGTGCTTCCAACCGCAACAAGGTGGAAGACATGGCTACCAAGTTCCCGGGCAAGGCCAAATTCACGGCCGGCAAGAAGGCCTGGAGCGTGAAGTGCGACATCGCCCTTCCTTGCGCTTTCCAGAACGAGCTTTCCGAAGACGACGCGAAGGAACTGAAGGCCAACGGCACCTGGTGCTGCTGCGAGGTCTCCAACATGGGCTGCCAGCCGGGCGCCATCCACTTCTTCCAGCACAACGGCATCCTCTTCGCTCCTGGTAAGGCTGTCAACGCCGGCGGCGTGGCCACCTCGGGTCTCGAGATGACGCAGAACGCTTCGCACATCAGCTGGAGCGGCAAGGAAGTCGATGAGAAGCTGCACTTCATCATGGACTCGATCCACGAGGCTTGCGTGAAGTACGGCACCCAGCCGGACGGCACGATCGACTACGTGAAGGGCGCCAACATCGCCGGCTTCATGAAGGTCGCCACCGCCATGCTCGAGCAGGGCATTATCTAATTCCCCCCTGTATTTGATTAATGAGGGTTGGCCAATACGGCCAACCCTCATTTTTTTGCTGCCTTTGGCGCATTTTTACTCGCAACATATCCCTTTGAAAACCACCCTCCCACTTCGTGGGCCCCTCCCCCTGTGGCGTGGGCGCCAATGTTTTCAAAGGGATATATTGACTCGCTTAAGCGCCAAAAGGCACAATTGTGAAGGTGGTTTTAGAACAACCGGAAATCCATACGATCGATACCGCGCAGGCTGCCCAGATTGACTCTGGAAGCTTGTGCGCTAGTGATGGTAATGGTGTGCGGACCCTCGTCGGCGTAGGTGTGGGTCAGGCCAAGCGCATAAGCCTCGCGAAGGCCGTCCCCCCAGTCGATGACGGCATCGTCCGAGGTTTCCTTGACGACGGGCGCCGTTACGGTTCTGCCTGAAGCTACGGTTACCAGGATGTAAGGTGCGGCTTCCTGACGGACATAGAGTTTGTACTTGACTTTGTTGGCATCCACGAAGGGGATGGTGTATTCCCGCGGTTCGTGCAGCAGATTGCTTTCTGCCGTGAAGTGCAGCGCGTATTCCTTCATTTCGCCGGGCGTGAACGACGGTTCGTCGGAACAGTCGAGCCAGGTGCAGCCGGAAGTGTTCCATTGGAACGCGCCGTTGGTCGTGACGTTGAGGACAAAGGCCGTCTCGTCGTAGGCAAGGACCAGGGAGTCGACGGACATCTCGAAATGGATCATCGGGTCCTGCTGTATCTTGACGGCGGTGCTGAGGCCTTTCGACTTATCGGTGAAGGTAATGGCGGTTTCACGGATGCTGAACCCCGTGTTCTCGTCAATCTGGAACAGCACGTGGGATTCTTTCAGGCCTTTGGTGGAGATGGCTCTCACCCAGGTGGCTGTGTCAGGGACGGAATAGGAATAATCGACGTTCGCCATGAGCTGCACATCGATCGTATCGGATTCGAAGGAAAGGTGGTAGTTGCTCTTGGAGACGACCAGCGAGTTTTTCTGGCTTTGGGAAACCGTCAGCACGGAGGTCACGCCTTCGCTGGAAAAAGTGACCGTCGCGTTGCGGTCGTCGAACGTATTGTTGGCGTCCACTTTGACGGTTACCGGCGTAATGCCTTTGGGGCCTGATGCGGGGGACAGCCTGACCCATCCGGCCGAGGAGGAAGACACCCAGTCGTAGGTGGTCGTGACATCCAGTGAGAATTCGGCCGCGTCGCTCGAGCCGGTGAAGGAAGATTTGCTGAGCGAGACCATCGGTTCCGGCGCGCAGGAAGAAGCCAGGCAGAGCAGGTTGGCGGCAAGGGCCAGGACAATGAATCTGTTTTTCATGACGTTACCTCCCGAGAATCAGTTCAACAACTTTCGTCTGGACGCCCCTGGAAAGCGTCAGTACGTACGTGTCGGCCTTGTAGTTCTCCGACTTGATGATAATTTTGCGGCCTTCCTTCGAGACGCCTTTCGTAACCGCCTTTCCGGATGAATCCGTGAAGGTATAGGATGCATCGCGGAAGGTCTCGACGGTAACCGTGCGGGTTGCCGGATCGAAATCCAGGGTGGTTATTTCGTCCAGGTCACCTTCCTGCGGGTCATAGCCGGCAGGCTTCATGCCGAGGATGGCGTCCTGGTTGTAGATGTAGCTGCTTTGGCCGCCCATCACGAAAGCGTCGATGGCGAAATAGCCGTTCATGGATCCACCCCAGCCCCAGTTGATATAGAAATTGTCCTTGGCGTCGTAGCCGGCAAGCACGAACTGGTGCCCCTCCTCCTCGGAACTGCCGGCATACAGGATGGGACCGGTTTCATTGAGGTCCCGCTTGAGCATGTCGACCCATACCGAATCGGCGTAGTCGCGCCGGAAAAGGTACTGTGCCTGGCTGTCGAAGCCCAGGTAGTTGATCATGCCGTTGTGCAGGATGTAGGTATAGGCGCCAGTGGCATCCAGGCCGTACATGGCCTTGGCGATGGTGCCCATGTCATACATAAGCTCCGCGATGGCCGTTTTTTCCCTGTCGGTCGTGATGGCGCTGGGTGTCATGGGCATATAGTCCCAGTCATAGCCGTCGGAAGGGAGGTCGTGATCGGGAACCGAATAATGCTTGTCCTTGTACACAAAGCTGTATCCCGGAATCGTTCCGGAACAGTGTTTCGGATAATTATAATACCTGGCGACGATGGATGCGGCCGTAGCTACGCATCCGGTGAGGCAACGGGTACTGTCGATGACCGGACAGAAGAGGTTGTACGGATCTCCCTGGCTCCAGTTTGCTGTCGTGAGCAGCAGCTGGGATTCATAGCCGCCTTCTCCAGCCTTTGTGGAAACCAGCAGCTCGTCCCATAAGGCCTTGGCTTTGGTACTCCTGCCGGCTCCGTTGTTCCGCAGGTACTGAATCTGCGCTTTATAGCCCTCGAGCCAAGCCTTGCAGTTGGCGGGGAGTCCGTCTGCCTTGAACTTTCCGGTAGTGGAATAGCCGAGGACGGGAACGGCTGCATCGTCGCCCGAAATGATTACGAAACCGCCATCACTGCGCTGGAACACGAAATATTCGTCACCCCCTGCGACAAATTGAAGCGAAGGTGCCGCTTTCGTGGCAATGCTGCCGGAACAGAAATTGGCGGCTATGCGCATGGCCTTCTCGAGCGAAACCCTCTCCGCGAAAGAAACGCCGGGCAGAAGCAGGAGCAGTAGGATCAGGAGTAGCCTCTTCATTGTTCTGCGATTTTTCGAAAATACACCAGTTTTGACAAAAATACGCAATATTTTCTGAAATATGCAAGAAAAAGGCCGGCGCCCATTCGGGCACCGGCCTTCATTCAAAGATGGTGGTTTACTAGAAGTAGAACACGTTTTCGTAATTGCCGAACGAACCGGCAGATACCGTCCACTTGAACACGAAGTGGATGGCATTCTCACCGTCATCGTAGTAGCTGCCCTGGTCTTCTGCGGAAATCATGCCATAGGTGTCGGAAACGATACCGGATTCAAACTTGTTGCCGTTGTTGACCACGACTTCCTCGCTCTGGCCGTCCCACTTGAATTTAAAGCCGTAGCCAGGAGCCCATAAGTCGGAGAAGCGATAGGTGTCGGAGAGCTCGGAATACTCGAGATCCTGGCTCCAGGTATCTCCGGTCCAGAAGTCCTCAAAGTAGGTACCGGTGTGAATCACCTTGAAGTCCTCCTGAAGCACCGTGACGGCGTAGGCAGGATAGACATTCTGGTCCTTGTACTGATAGGTGAATTCTTGAGGAACGGAGATCTGGAGGGAATAGTTCACGAACGGTTCGGCACCGTTGAACTGGACGGTGATTTCCTTGGAGGTTTCACCCGCCGCGAAATCCACGGAGGAAGGAACGGCAAAGACATTGCTGGCGGAATAAGCCTTCAACGGGACAGAAATCGCACCGTTGGCATTTTCACGCTCAATCTTTACAGTGAAAGAGTTGTCGGCCAGACCCAGTACGAGAGAACCGGGATTCTCCGCAGAAAAGTAAACATTGTGGCCATTGCTGTTGGTCGGATCGCCGGGCTTGTACGGGTCCTCTTCCTGGGCGCAAGCCGCCAGTGCAAACAGTGCCACTGAAGCAATAAGAATATATCTTAAACTTTTCATAATCTGTTTGTGTTAAATTGATTAGTCGGTGACACCGTCACGGAGGGAAGGATTCTCGTCGGTGACAGGCTGGTGACCGCCCGTGTTGTCAACGATGGCAAAGTTGGTGTTGAGCTCGCCGTTGACGAAGCGCATCAGCAACCACGGATCGTCGGCGGGCAGGTTGAAGCGGAAGGCTGCCGGCATGTTGGTGCTGTTTTCGTTGTCGTGGAAACGGACCAGCGGCTTGTTGAGACGGTGCATGTCAGGCACGAAGAAGCCCTCGCCCCAGAGTTCGACACGGCGCTGGAACCAGATCTCGTCGAGAAGGTTGCGGCTGGTAGCGGTAGCGGAGTACTGCGGGTTGCGGTTGTTCTTCACGAAGTTCTCGAGGATCTGGATGGCCTGCGAATTGTTGCCGAGGTGGGCCTGGCATTCAGCCTGGATCAGAATCATTTCCTCGACGCGCATCAGCACCATGTCCTCATCGTTGGTCTGCGTACCGACGGTGATGCAGCCGAACTTGACGTTGGTGTAGGGGATGTACGGGAGCTTGGTGTCGCCGCCGTCGTTGGCGTTGGCCACGTCGTCGAAGCCGGGCCACTTGAGGCCGTCGAGCAGCGACGATTCAAGGTTCTCGTCAACCCACCATTGCTTGCGGATATCGGAAGCGGGAATCTGGTTCCAGAGCATCGTGTTGATGCAGGTATAGACCTGGCAGGCAGCGGAATAGCTGTAGCCCGAGAACGAACGGAGCCAGGAAGACGGGTTGGCGTACATCGAGTTGCCGCCGGACTGGGTCAGGGCGGGGGTCATATCGTAACCCCAGATCCAGTTGTGCTCGCTGAGGTCGTAGAAGGCAGGCTTCGAAACTTCCGCAAGGGTGGCCGGGGTGTAACCCTGGGCGGCCTTCACGGCGTCGTCGTAGGCTTTCTGCCATTCACCCATGTCGAGGTAGACGCGGGCGCGCATACCGTGGGCCACGTTGCCGTCGATATACATCTTGGAAGCACGGGTGGAGCCTTCGAGGTGCTCGACTGCGTAGTTGAGGTCTTCAAGGATCAGGTCGTAGACCTCCTTGACCGTTGCACGCGGGTTGTTGGTGTAGTCGACGGGTTCCTGCGTCACGATCGGCACGCAGGGCTTGTCGCCGGCAATCTGATAATTGAACTGGTAATTCTGGGCCAGGAGCAGGTAAGACCAGGCACGGAGAACGCGGGCCTGCGCCATCATGTTGATCTGGTCGGGATTGGCGTCCTCGCCGAAGCCGTTGAGGAACGTGTTGACCGAACCGATCATGTTGTACGGGGCCGAGTAGCGGAGACGAGGATTGCGGTAGTTGGCGCTGCGGGACGAGAGTTCGCCGCAGACGCTGAACCAGTTGTAGCCGCTGTCGGGAATCAGCGCGTCGGCGCCTTCCATGTCGTTGCAGAAGAGGATCAGCAGGAATTCCCAGTCATCCGGGTTGTTAGCCAGCTTGCAGGGCATGCCGATGTCGGTGAACATACCGGCGAACGGTGCTTTGGCACGGTCCGGCGCATTTGCATAGGTCTCCTGAACCTGCGTGGAGATCAGGCGGGCACTCTCGGGAGCGACGCTTTCGATGTCAGAACAAGCGGAGAGCGCAAAACCGGCCAGGATAAAAGACAGTATAAAGATACGTTTCATTGTTTTCTTCATTTAGAGGTTAGAACGTAAGCGAGATACCACCGGTGATCGTGCGGACAGGCGCGTAACGGCTGGATGTGATCCCCGAATCGGAGGTCATGCCGCCGATACCGAAGCTCGTACGGGGATCCATACCCTTGCGGGCGGTAAAGACGGCCAGGTTCTCACCCGACACATAGAGGCGGAGGGCGCTGACGGCGATCTTGTTGGTCAACTTGGCGGGGAAGGTGTACCCGAGCGTAACGTTGTTGATGCTCAGGTAGTCGGAAGAAATCAGGAAGCGGTCGAGCGCGCTCTGGGCAACCTGGGTGTCACCATCGTTGCGCGGCACGTCGGTGTTGGTGTTCTCCGGCGTCCAGGCCTTGAGGGCGTCCTTGTGCCAGGCGGAACCCTTCTGGTCCTGCGTCCACATCAGCTGCTGGTAGGAACCGTCGTAGAAACGGCCGCCGAGCTGGAAGGCGCACTGGGCGGTAAGGTCGAAGCCGTAGGCGCTGAACGAGGTGCCGAAGCCGCCATTCAGTTTCGGAAGGATCGAGCCGATTCTGTACTGCGTAGCGTCGGAGAAGACCGTCGTAGTTACGTCTTTTTCGGAAACGACGTTGCCGTCGGCATCCTTCTCTTCGATGTGCTGCCAGTAGAGGCCCCGGCCCTGTTCGTCGACACCCGCGTACTTGTACAGGAAGGCATCGAAGAGGGAACCGCCCACCTCGATGATCCGGTTGGCGCCGCGGATACCTTTCTCGGAAACGCTGTCATCGAGCGAAAGGATTATGTTCTTGTAGTGCGTAGCGTTGATGTCCCAGCTCCAGGCCACGTTCTTGGTGCGGATGATGTCTCCGCCGAGGGTGACCTCGACGCCGCGGTTCATGATGTCGCCCACGTTCACGGGAACGACACCCGTCGGGTTACCGGCGGAAAGCGGCACGTTCTTGGAATAGAGCAGGTCTTCGGTCTTGCGGGCGAAGACATCGACGGTTCCGTTGAGGTAGCCGTGGAAGAATTCGAAGTCAAAACCGGCGTTGAAGGACTTGGACGTCTCCCAGGTCAGCGATTCATTGCCTTTGTAAGCGAGGGCGATGGAATACTCACCGGTCGTTTCGTTGTAGGAATGCTCGTACTGGTCGGACCAGGCATAATCGTTTGCAAGGCCATCGTTGCCCTGCTGGCCGTAGCTGACCTTAAGTTTCAGCATGTCGATCCAGCCGGCGTTGCGCAGGAATTCCTCCTGGCTGATGAGCCAGGCGCCGCCCAAGCTCCAGAAGTTGCCCCACTGGTGACCGGGTGCAAAACGGGAAGAAGCGTCACGACGGAAAGAGCCGCTGAAGAAGTACTTTCCGGCATAGTCATACTGGAAGCGGGAAAGGAAACCTTCGGTCATATAATAGTTCGTGGAGGAACCGGCCGACAGGTCGGACTTGCCGTCGGCATTGTCGATTTCAGCGACCAGCGGGTTGAACAGCTTGGTGTTGTAAGCCCAGAGGCCTTGACTCTTATTATTGTACTGCTCGTAACCGGCAAGGATGTCGATGTTGTGCAGGCTGCCGCCGAAGTCAGTCTTGTATTCGGCCAGATACTGCTGGTTGATGGCGAATGTGCGGCTGTGGTTGACTTGAGCATAACCGTCGTTACCAGCACCGCCGCCCCAGATCGAACCGAGGTAGTTGGTACGCGTATTGTTGGCCGTCACGCCAAGGTTTGCGGTGAGGCTCAGGCCGCGGACGGGCGTAAAGACGGCGCCGGCGTTAGCGATAACCATATCGGAATACCAACGGGTCTTGTCGTACTCGTTGTCGCGGACGGCGTTGCCCACGTGGGCGGCGCGGACGAAGTTCGTGTTGTTGGAGTCGTACACGATACGGCCGTTTTCGGTTTTGATCGTTCCGTCGGCGTTGCGCACGTACAGCGGATAGATCGGGGCCATGTTGTTGACCGTGTAGAATACGTTGCCCGAGGAACCCCAGGACTCGTTGCCCTTACTCTGGGAGTCGGAGTGGGTGAAACTCATCGAGGAGGTGAGCTTGAACCAGCGTTTCACCTGGTAGTCGGCGTTGATACGGCCCGTGTAGCGTTTGTAACCGGAGTTGTTGATGATACCGCCGTCGTCCACATAACCGCCGCTGGCGTAGTAGTGGAAGCGTTCGCCGGAACCGCTGACGGACATATTGTATTCCTGGCGGAACGAATTGTGATACACTTCGTTATACCAGTCATCCGGCGTGTAGTAATATTCACCGTCGCTGTAGCCGAGCTTGGCGTTCGGGTTGAGCTTGAAGTTGGTGCCGATGAGCTTTTCGCCCTGCGGAACGGTATAGACCTGGTAACCGAGACCTTCGTTGGAGTTGAAGATCACGCGGTCGGCATAGGCGTAGCTTTCAGCAGCCGAGTGGCCGGAATACAGATAACGGTTGTACAGCCGCTGGTAGAAGAGTTCGTAGTACTGCCCCGGATCAGTGATCACGTCGTAGTTCGGGATCAGTCGGCTGTTGGAGCCGAAGCGGGCGTCGAACTTGATCTTGGCATCGCCGCTACCTTTCTTCGTGGTGATCAGGACGACGCCGTTGGCGCCGCGGGCACCGTAGATGGCCGATGCGGAAGCGTCTTTCAGGACGGTCATCGATTCGACGTCGCTCGAGTTAATGTTCTTGATCTGGCTCGCATCATAGGGGACGCCATCGACAACGTAAAGCGGAGCCGAACTGGCATTCATGGAGCCGATACCGCGGATACGGAGAGTCGGCGTTCCGCCGGTCGGGTCACCGGAAGAGGTGATCACCTGGACACCTGCGGTCGTACCGGCCAGGGCGCTGGTCACGTTGGTGGTGATCTTCTTCTCGATGGTCTCGCTCTTCACCATGGCGGCAGAGCCGGTGAATGCACTCTTCGTCGAAGTACCATAGGCCACGACGATGGTCTCCTCCAGGAACTCCTGGCTAGGAGCGAGCGCGGCGTTGACCACGGCTTTCCCTTCAACGGCCACTTCGAGGTTCTCGTAGCCGACGAAACTGAAGACGAGCACACCGTTGGCCGGGACGTTCATCTGATAGTTGCCGTCCACGTCCGTGGAAGTACCAGCCATCGTTCCCTTCAGGATAACCGTGGCGAACGGGATCGTTTCTCCCGTGTTCGCATCAGTCACAGTACCCCTGACAGTGATGTTCTGCGCAAAAAGCGAGAAAGCCATCAGAAGCATTGTGAAAACTAAACTGATTTTTTTCATGGAAGTTGGTTATTAAGTTAAAATTAAATGGTTGATGTTTTTCAAATCTGTAAGCGGAGCAGGTGATTATCGGTACAAATATATAAATAATTTTTACAAATTCTTTCAATGTTATGTAATAACTTACAAATATAGGTTTTTTTTCTGACACTGACGCAATCGCCCCCCTTTTTTAACTTTTTGCCCGTTTTGGCTACCTATAAAAGGGCAAAGCAGACAGCAGCGCTGCCCTTCATGGGGTGTTTTAAAGTTAAATGGTTGAACAATAAACACTTACACTATCATTAACCTAATAACTAACTTTATGAAACGGACTAAATTAATCGTTACGTGCCTCCTGCTGGCGATGACGACGGCCCTTTTCGGCCAGACCATCACGGTAAAAGGCACTGTAAGTGATGCGTTCGGTGATCCTGTCACCGGCGCCTATGTGGTCGTAACCGGAACGACAAACGGTACGTCTACGGGTGTCGATGGCGATTTCGTGCTCTCGAACGTCCGCCCCGATGCAACGTTGACCGTGACGTTCGTCGGAATGAAGACCGCCGTCGTGCCGGTAGGCAACGGAGTGGTAGACATCAAGCTCGAAGATGACGTCGAGCAGCTGGAACAGGTGGTTGTGACCGCCCAGGGCCTGACCCGCAAGCAGAAAGCCATCGGTTACTCCGCCCAGACGCTGAATCAGGAGCAGATCACCGCGACCCACAGCTCCGACCTCGGCAATTCGCTGGCCGGAAAGATCGCAGGCGCCCAGATCTGGAGCGCCGGCGGTTCCACCTTCAATGAAGGTTCCATCGTGCTCCGCGGTACGACTTCCTACACCAACGCGGCCGGTTCCCAGCCGATCTACGTAGCTGACGGAACCATCGTCGATGCCCGCGCCATCAATATGGACGACATCGAGAGTATCAATGTGTTGAAAGGTCCTGCGGCTACGGCCCTGTACGGCTCCCGCGGCGCCAACGGCGCTGTGATTGTCACGACCAAGAAGGCCCAGGAAGGTCGCAGTGTCATCGACTTCTCCCACACGACATCTGTTGAGATGTACTACAACCACATGGATCTCAACAAACTGTACGGAGGCGGTTCCATGGCGGCCGGCCTGACTTCGGCTGCTGCTACTTATGGTGCAGATGCCTATGATTATACCTCCGCCGCTTTCCTGTTCGGCGACGACTGGGGCGGATACGACCTGGGCGACGGCACCTTTGCCATGGACTACGGCGACGATGAGAACTGGGGTCCCCGTTTCGACGACAAGACGATGGTCCGTCCTGCCATCTCCTGGGATCCGTCCTCGCCGTGGTACGGCAAGGCCGAACCCTGGAGCTATCGCCTGAACCTCGGTGACATGGCCCGTCCTGCCTGGTCGAATACGACCAACATCTCCTTCTCCAACTCGATAAAAGACCTGAGCACCCGCGTGGCGTTCACCAATGTGGACCGTCAGGGTGTGATGTTCAATTCGAAAGCCATCCGTCGTTCCCTGTCGATTGCCACGACCTTCAAACCAGCCAAATGGCTGACCGCAGACATGAGCTATCGTTACCGTTACCACCGCAATGAGAACGGTGCCGCAGAGGGCTACTCCGCATCGGGTAACGTCTTGTGCGACTTCACCCAGTGGGGGCAGACCAATGTGGACATCTCCTATTATAAGGATTATCTCCGTCCCGATGGATCGTGGCGTACCTGGAACATCATCGGTACGGATGACCTTCGTCCGAACTACCACGACAACCCGTATGCCACGCTCGACAATTTTAACCGCTACACCACGCGTAACTACCATGTCTTTGCCAGTGACGTGTATGCTTCGCTGCCCGGAAACATCCGATTGGGTGTCCGTGTGAACGACTATATTACCAGCCTCCGCTATGAGGCCAAGTATGGTTTCGGCGCCTTGAATTTCGATCCTTACTTCAGCACCAGCCAGAATCAGTCGAACGATTTCACGGCACAGGCATATCTCACTTGGCACGACCAGTTTGCCGACAACCGCCTGACCGTAGAGGCTGCCGCCTTTGCTGAAGCCCGCAGCTACGATTACTACGAGCTGAACGGCGAAACCAGCGGCGGTCTGGCCATCGAGGGCTTTTACAATCTGGCCGCTTCTTCGGATGTCGCTTCCGTGACCAATGGTGAAGAGCATTTCAAGACCCGCTCGCTCTTCGGAACGGCCACCATAGGCTGGGACGACCTCATCTACCTTGACGGTTCCATCCGTTACGATATCGACTCCCGTCTGAATCCGAAAAACAACGGCTATCTCTACGGCGGCGGCTCACTCTCCATTATGCTGAGCAAACTGATCGACGCCCCCTGGCTCAACTTCTGGAAACTCCGCAGTTCGGTGGCCCAGGTGGGTTCGACGCTCAATGCCTACAATATCTATCCGACTTATACGGTAAGCACTGACAAGGTCAACGGTCAGACCGCGATGTTCGAACCCAATACGCAGGTCAACCCGAACATCAAGCCGACCATCTCCACATCATACGAGGTCGGTACCGAATTCAAGTTGTTCGGCAACCGTCTGTTCGGAGATGTCAACCTCTATCGAAAGGATACCAAGAACTCCATCATTAATGCGAACACACTCCCTCAGTCGGGTTACTCCTTCCGTACGATGAACGCCGGTATGGTGCGCAACCAGGGCGTCGAGGTGATGCTCGGTGGTACGCCTGTCCGTACACGCGACTTCGAGTGGAACCTGAGCGCCAACATCGCCCGTAACGTCAATACACTGGTTGAATTGACGCCGGATCAGGACGAATACACTATCACCTGGGCGCAATTCTACTATGCGTGGTATAACAAGGCCATCAAGGGCCAGCCGATCGGTGTGATTTCATCTGCGGCCCGCTGGGCCAAGACGGAAGACGGTACGCCGATCCTTCAGGCCGGCAGCAAGGCCTGGGGTGACGTCCGTCCGGTCTATGATCTCAACCGTGAAGAAGTCGTAGGCAATGTGCAGCCGAAGTTTATCGGCGGTTTCAATACCGATTTCCGCTACAAGGGCCTCTCGCTCCATGCTTCCCTTGACTACATGATCGGCGGCTCGATGGTTTCCTGGACCAATATGTGGGGTGCCGGTTCCGGTATCCTCGCATCCACTGCGAAGATCAATCCCCGTGGCGTAAACGAGCGCGAGCCGGTCGCCTGTGGCGGTGGTGTCTATATGGAAGGTGTCGACCAGGATGGCAATCCGATGTCCGGTTACGTTGACTCCTACTACTACTATCACTACAAAGCCTATTATGACTGCGACTCCTGGGTGTACGACCGTACCTATGTCAAACTCCGCGAAGTTTCTCTCCGCTATGAATTGCCGAAGAAATTCGTCAACGGCCTCGGCATCGGCCTGAGCCGTGCCAGCATCGCTTTCGTTGCCAACAACCCTTGGCTGATCTATTCTGCCGTCCCCAACGTGGACCCTTCCGAGGTCGTCGGTACGGAGTCCTTCTACCTCGAAGGCGGCCAGGCCATGTCTACCAGGACCTTTGGTGCTACGATTAATTTAACATTCTAATTATCTGGGAGGAACAAACATGAAAACTATTAAAAGCATTCTCGTTTCGACCCTTGCGGCCTTTGTTCTCCTCACCGGTTGCGTAGATTTCGGAGACATCAACAAGAGCCCCAACGCACCTTCTACGGCTTTCACAGGCTACCTTTTCACGTTTGCCTGCCGCTATATTCCGTATTTCTCTCTCGGTGACGCCACCAACGGCTATGATCCGTTCCAACAGGAATGGGCCGGCTACCTCTCCGAATCGAAAAACAACCAGTACGGACCGCTTGCCACGACGGCCCAGTATACCAGGGGCAATGTCATTTACCTATTTGCCTTGAAGAACCTCAATATGATCATCGAGATGAATGAGGATCCGGAGCAGAAGGACTTGGTGAACGTGGCTTCCTTCGGCAGCACCGCCAACCAGATTGCCGTGGCGAAGACCCTTTCGGCTTACTTTTATATGTCGCTGACCGACATCATGGGGCCGATCGTCCTCTCCGAGGCTTTCAAGGGTGCCAGTGAAGACCTCTGGAAGCCGAAATATGACACGCAGAAAGAAGTGTATACGCAGCTCGATGCTATCCTGACGGAAGCCTACCGTCAATTCGACACCAGCAGCCCGCTTTCGTCCAGCGATATCGTCTTCAATGGAGACATCAGCAAGTGGAAGAAACTCAACGCTTCGATCCGCATGTTGCTTGCCATTAAGCTCTGCGATGTGGATCCTGCTACCGGCAAGTCCCGCTTTGCGGCAGCTTATGCAGACGGAGGCATGACCACGCCGGACGACGACTTCCGCTACACGTACGATGACAAGTATTGGAACCGCCTGTATTGCTGGGTATCTCCCGACTACTCGGGAGCCGGCTTCAACGCCGTTCCGAACATGTTTATCGTGGAGCAGATGAAGGCATTGCAGGACAACCGAATGTTTAAGTACTTCGATATCCAGGGGTACAAGGGTACCCGGGATGAGGCGAAGTTCCCGCGCGACAGTTACGACTCCTTCTACGGCATTCCGTTCGGACTCATCAACAATAATGCCGTGGCCGACTGGAATGGCTGCTGCTGCTGCATCAATAACAGCCTGCTGGGCATGCAGGCAACGGTGCCGATCATTCCGGCCGCACGCGTATTGCTTACCGAGGCCGAGGCCGCTTGGCGTGGCTGGATTACCGCCGATGCAAAGAGCCTTTATGAGGCGGGTATCCGGGCTTCGTTCGATCAGTGGGGTGCAACGGATGTTGACACCTATCTTGCCAATGAAGCCGTCGCGTACGTTGGCGGAAACGGTCAGGCCGCTCTTGAGCAGATTGCCATCCAGCGCTGGATCGCCACTTACATGGCTGACGGCATCGAGGCCTGGTCCGACTGGCGCCGTCTCGACATTCCGTACCTGCCGGTTGGCCCGGGTGCCATCGATTCCGGCAATGATCATTATCCGTACCGTCTGGGCTACAACACCGACACGGACGTGGCCTACAACTACGACAACTATGTGATCGCGATCCAGGATCTTTCCGGCGGAAAGGACGATGTCAGCAGTCGCGTCTGGTGGGATGTCAAGGACAACCGCAAGGGTGTCCTGACCGACGAGCAGTGCACGCCTCCGGCGCTGTAACCGTTCCTGCATATTGAAAAAGGGGAGACGGCAGTTGCTGCCGTCTCCTTTTTTTGCTAACTTTACCGTCGATGATCGGGGTCTATGATTCGGGCGTGGGCGGCCTTTCGGTATGGAAGGAACTGGTCAGGCTGATGCCTGACGAGGATTACGTCTATTTCTCGGACGCGGCTTACTGTCCCTACGGGCCGAAGGACCCGGCCTTCATCGTGGAACGGGCCTGCGCCGTCACCGATTTCTTCCTGGAAAAAGGCTGCAGCCTCATCGTGGTCGCCTGCAATACAGCCACGGCGGCCGCCATCTCCTATCTGCGCGCGCACTACACCGTCCCGTTCGTCGGGATGGAACCCGCCATCAAGCCCGCCATCCTGCATAGCCGCAGCGGCGTAGTCGGCGTGCTGGCCACGGCCGGAACCTTCAAGGGTCGTCTCTATCTGAACACGCTGGCGCGTTTCTCCGGCAAGGTGAAGGTCATCGAGCACGTGGGCGAGGGGCTGGTCGAAACAGTGGAAAAAGGCGTGCTGGACGGCCCCGAGGTCGAAGCGCTGGTCCATCGCTGCATCGACCCGATGCTCGAAGCCGGCGCCGACCATATCGTGCTGGGCTGCACCCACTATCCGTTCCTTCAGCCCGTCATCGAACGCCTGGCCGGTCCTTCCGTCACGGTGGTCAATCCCGCCCCGGCCGTCGCCCGCCAGGCAATGCGTCTGCTGGGTAAAAAAGAGGCGCCTTCCCAACGGAAAGGCGCAACCGAATTCTGCTCGTCAGCCGAAGACCTTTCGGTCCTCCTTAAATTATCAGAGCTATAAGATTCGCTGGTATTTCTCGGGGATATGTCTCAAGAAACCATGCCACCCTCGGCATTGTAAGAGGGAGGGGCCCAAAGCCTTGGCTTTGGGAGGGGTCGAGCGTAGCGAGACGTTTCTTGAGACATATCCCCGAGAAATGGAAGCTGTTACTCATACCAGTCTTTATACATCATATAGCCCTGGGCATTCTTGTGGGCGGCGGCCGTGACGGCCTCCGATCCGTCCTTCACCTTTCTGGCGGGAACGCCGGCATAGACGCCGGGCTCCAGCTTCTCGCCCGTCAGCACGACGGCGCCAGCCGCGATGATGCTGCCGTCGGCGATCTCGGCGTTGTCCATCAGGATGGCGCCCATCCCCACCAGCACGTTGTTGCCGACCTTGGCGCCGTGGACCACGGCGTTGTGGCCGACCGACACGTCGTCGCCGATTTCGGTTACGCTGCGCTGGTAGAGCGTGTGGACGCTCGCATTGTCCTGGATGTTGACGCGGTTGCCGATCTTGATGGTGTTGACGTCGCCGCGCAGAACCACTCCATACCAAATGCTGCAATCATCGCCGATGGTTACGTCGCCGATGATTACAGCATTCTCTGCGATGAAGCAATTCTTTCCGATCTTCGGGGTAAAGCCCCTGAGTTCCCGGATGATTGCCATAGCGGTACTATTGTTTCTTCCGCGCTGCGGCCAGTTTCTGGTAGTCGTCCATCGAGGCGACGATCAGGTTGTCGAATTCGCGCTGTCCCGTGCCTGCCGGAATCAGGTGTCCGCAGATCACGTTCTCCTTCAGGCCCTCGAGGGTATCGACCTTGCCGCGGATGGCGGCGTCGGAGAGCACCTTCGTGGTTTCCTGGAAGGAAGCGGCCGACATGAAGCTGTTGGTGCGGAGTGCGGCCCGCGTGATGCCCTGGAGCACCTGGTTGGAGGTGGCGGGGATCGCGTCGCGCGCTTCGACCGTCCGCTTGTCGGAACGTTTCAGCAGCGAGTTCTCGTCACGAAGCTGGCGCACCGTCACGATCTGGCCGGGGTGGAGATTCTCGGAGTCACCGGCGTCGGTCACCACCTTCTTATCGAAGATGGTGTCGTTCTCCTCGAGGAACTCGAGCTTGTCCACGAGCTGCTCGGGCAGGAAGCGGGTGTCGCCCGGGTCGACGATCTCTACCTTGCGCATCATCTGGCGGACAATCACTTCGAAGTGCTTGTCGTTGATCTTCACGCCCTGCATCCGGTACACTTCCTGGATCTCGTTGACAATGTACTCCTGTACCTTGATCGGACCGAGGATGTTGAGGATGTCGGTAGGGGAGACGGCGCCGTCCGACAACGCCATACCGGCGCGGACGTAGTCGTTCTCCTGCACGAGGATCTGCTTGGACAGCGGAACGAGGTAGCGTTTCTCCTCGCCGCTGCGCGAACGGATGATGATCTCCCGGTTACCGCGGCGGTTCTTGCCCATCACCACTTCGCCGTTGATTTCCGACACGACGGCCGGGTTCGACGGGTTGCGGGCTTCGAAGAGCTCGGTCACGCGCGGCAGACCGCCCGTGATGTCGCCCGACTTGCCGATGGCCCTCGGAATCTTCACGATGATGTCGCCGACCTTGATCGGCTGGCCGTCCTCGACCATCACGTGGGCGCCCACCGGCAGGTTGTACTGCTTGAGCTCCACGCCCGCTTCGCTCAGGATGCGGATGGTCGGGTTCTTCGACTTGTCGCGCGCTTCGATGATCACCTTCTCACGGTGCTGCGAGAACTCGTCGGCGGCTTCGTCGCGGTAGGTCACGCCTTCGATCATGTTGTCGTAGACGGCCCGTCCGGCGGTTTCCGTGATGGTCAGGGCGTTGTAGGCATCCCAGTTGCAGATGCGGTCGCCCGGGACCACGGACTCGCCGTCCTTCTTGAAGAGTTCCGAACCGTACGGGATGTTGTACTGGCCGAGCGTGATGTCGGTGACCGGGTGCACGATGCGCATTTCGGTCGCACGGCTCACCACGATGGTGTGCTCGCCCTTGTCGTCCTGCTTGGTGATGGTGCGGAGTTCCTCGAACTCGAGGCGGCCTTCGTACTTGGAGACGATCTCGCTTTCCGAAGCCACGTTGGAGGCGGTACCGCCGACGTGGAAGGTACGCAGGGTCAGCTGGGTACCCGGCTCGCCGATCGACTGGGCGGCGATCACGCCGACCACCTCGCCCTTCTCGACCATCCGTCCGGTCGCCAGGTTGCGTCCGTAGCACTTCGCGCAGACGCCCTTCTTCGACTCGCACGTGAGCACCGAACGGATCTCGACCTGCTCGATCGGGAGGCTCTCGATGAGCTCGGCCAGGTCTTCGGTGATCTGGTCGCCGGCGGAAAGGATCTTCTCGCCGGTGAGCGGGTTGTAGATGTCATGCACCGAGGTGCGGCCGAGGATGCGTTCGCCGAGGCTTTCGACCACGGTATCCTTGTTCTTGATGGCGGTGGCCACCAGGCCGCGGAGCGTGCCGCAGTCTTCCTCGTTGATGATCACGTCGTGGGACACGTCCACCAGACGGCGGGTCAGGTAACCGGCGTCAGCCGTCTTGAGGGCGGTATCGGCCAGACCCTTACGGGCACCGTGCGTGGAGATGAAGTACTCGAGCACGCTCAGGCCTTCCTTGAAGTTGGCCAGAATCGGGTTCTCGATGATGTCGGCACCGGTGGAACCGGACTTCTGCGGCTTGGCCATCAGGCCGCGCATGCCGCAGAGCTGTCGGATCTGCTCCTTCGAACCGCGGGCGCCGGAGTCCAGCATCATGTAGACCGGGTTGAAGCCCTGCTTGTCTTCCTTGATGCGCTGCTCCACGATGCCCGTCAGCTGCGTGTTGACGGTGGTCCAGATATCGATGACGTGGTTGTAGCGTTCGTTGTTGGTAATCAAGCCCATGTCGTAGCTCGACTGCCACTGGGCAATCTGCTGGTAGCCGTCTTCGACCAGTTCGGCTTTCTCGTCGGGAATGATGACATCGCCGAGGTTGAACGACAGGCCGCCCTCGAAGGCCATCCGGTAACCGAGGTTCTTGATGTCGTCGAGGAACTGCGCCGTGCGGGCGATGGTCGTATACTTCAGCACCACGCCGATGATGTCGCGGAGCGACTTCTTCTTCAGCAGGGTGTTGATGTACGGCACTTCGTCCGGAACCAGCTGGTTGAACAGGATGCGGCCCACGGTGGTCGGCTGCATCTTGTAGCCCTTGGACAGGTCGGTCTTGTCGACCGGGATGCGCACCTCGCACTTGGTCTGCCACTCCACGCGGCCCTCGTTCTTGGCGATGATCGCCTCTTCGGGTCCGTAGAACTTCATGCCCTGGCCCTTGGCACCCTCACGCTCCTTGGTGATGTAGTACAGGCCGAGGACCATGTCCTGCGACGGCACCGTGATCGGCGCGCCGTTGGCCGGATGGAGGATGTTGTGGCTGCCGAGCATCAGCAGCTGGGCCTCCAGGATGGCGGCGTTGCCCAGCGGGAGGTGGACGGCCATCTGGTCACCGTCGAAGTCGGCGTTGAAGGCCGTACAGGCGAGCGGGTGAAGCTGGATGGCCTTGCCCTCGATCATGCGGGGCTGGAAGGCCTGGATGCCGAGGCGGTGCAAGGTCGGTGCACGGTTGAGGAGCACCGGGTGTCCCTTCATCACGTTCTCGAGGATGTCCCAGATCACCGGATCCTTGCGGTCCACGATCTTCTTGGCGGACTTCACCGTCTTGACGATGCCGCGCTCGATGAGCTTGCGGATGATGAACGGCTTGTAGAGCTCGGCCGCCATGTACTTCGGCAGGCCGCACTCGTGCATCGAGAGTTCAGGACCCACCACGATCACGGAACGGGCGGAG
Source organism: uncultured Bacteroidales bacterium (assembly GCA_947306365.1). Lineage (GTDB taxonomy): Bacteria > Bacteroidota > Bacteroidia > Bacteroidales > UBA932 > Cacconaster. Next base: position 889 of record CAMZGD010000005.1, on the reverse strand, counting down.
TAGTCCACGCGCTTGCCGAGGAGGTTCTGGCGGAAGCGTCCCTGCTTGCCCTTCAGGCTGTCGGACAACGATTTGAGCGTACGGTTGGCTTCGCTCTTCACGGCGTTGGACTTGCGGGAGTTGTCGAACAGCGAGTCGACGGCCTCCTGCAGCATGCGCTTCTCGTTGCGGAGGATCACCTCCGGCGCCTTGATCTCGATGAGCCGCTTGAGGCGGTTGTTGCGGATGATGACGCGGCGGTAGAGGTCGTTCACGTCGCTCGTGGCGAAACGGCCGCCGTCGAGGGGAACGAGCGGGCGGAGATCCGGCGGAATCACCGGGATCACCTTCATCACCATCCATTCCGGATGGTTGATTTCCTTCGATTCCCGGAAGGCCTCGATGACGCTCAGGCGCTTGAGGGCTTCCGCCTTCCGCTGCTGCGACGTCTCGGCCTCGCTCTTGTGGCGCAGTTCGTAGGAGAGGGTGTCGAGGTTCACGTTCTTGAGCATCTCATAGATCGCTTCCGCGCCCATGCCGGCGACGAACTTCTGCGGATCGTCGTCGGGCAGCTCCTGGTTGCCCTTCGGCAGCCGGTCGAGGATGTCGAGGTACTCTTCTTCGGTGAGCAGGTCCAGGTCGTTCACGCTGTGCTCCTTGATATCCCTGGCGGCGCCGGCGCGCATCACCACGTACTTCTCGTAGTAGATGATCGCTTCCAGCTTCTTGGACGGGATGCCGAGCAGGTAGCCGATCTTGTTCGGCGTCGAGCGGAAATACCAGATGTGGGCGACGGGAACCGTCAGGCTGATGTGGCCCATCCGCTCCCGGCGCACCTTCTTCTCCGTCACCTCCACGCCGCAGCGGTCGCACACGATGCCGCGGTAGCGGATCCGCTTGTACTTTCCGC
>CAMZGD010000004.1 GCA_947306365.1 uncultured Bacteroidales bacterium | reverse complement strand
ATGGTACTGCTACACCAAGTGGGAGAGTAGGTTGCCGCCACCTTTGAGAGCCGTAGGGTTATACCTTACGGCTCTTTTTTTTGTGTGTTTGCGTGATGCGTTTATACGGCACCTTTGCGTCGGGCTCTCAAAGGCGGCGGCAAGTGCCGCAAATAGGAGTGGGCCACCGAATCGCTGTAAACGGTGGCCCACTGCCGTTTTGGAGCTCCCTCGGCCACGTTTCAGGCCTTATACGTGGCCCATTCTTATCGTACTTTCAGGAGGTCGCCGTTGTCTCCCACGATGGCGCGCTTGAATTTTACGGAGTAGCCGGGCCAGTCGGGCGAGACGGGAATGTAGTCGGTGCTGCCGTTGGTCTTGAACGAGCCGTCCTCGTTCTGCCACTTTACGGTCCCGTCCATATACTTGACCAGCAGGTACTGGTCAAGACGGCTCCATTCATCGAAGAGGGCATCGGCTTCGCGGACGGAGAAGTCCGTCAGCAGTTTCAGCCGTTTCTTCTCCGACTTGAGGGCCAGGGCCTTCGCATCACACTGCGCCACCCTTTCCACCATTTCCCGTTCGTGCGCCGCAATCCGTTCCTGGACCTCCAGGCCAACGGGATTGTAGCGCAGATAGGCGAACTGCGCGATGCGGTTGTTGAGCCAGAACATCGAGGTCGGGGAATACGCGACCATTGAGCCGTTTCCCAGCGCATAGTGCTCCGAGACGGCGCGTGAAGATGAATAGACGGGCGTCAGCGCCGAAGTGCCGGCATCGTCCACCGCAAACCAGAACACGCCGCCGATCGCGTCGGGCAGCCAGCCGCGGCACTGCGCCACGAACCAGAAGCCGGTCTGCTGCGTGCAGATGGGACGGGCGTTTGAATACTTCACCCCGTCGACCGTCCAGTCGTTCTGCTTCCAGCGGTAGGGCGTTTCGTTGCTGCCGGCACCGATGTCGGTCGTCATGTCGAAGGGCGTGCCCTCATAATGGTCGCGCATCATCGCAGCCAGATCAAGCATCGACAGCTTTCCCTTGGGCTTGACGTAGAGCGGCATCCGGTTCTTCGGATTGTCGCCCATCACGAAGTCGAGATACGCATCCATATCGAGGTCGCCCCAGCGGTGGAAGAAGCTCCACACCCGGCATTCGCAGTTGCGCATCAGCGAGAAGGAGAGGGGACAGTAAGTGTCGGCGAAGCTGAAATCCTCGTCGGAACCTGCGTAGATGCCGATCTCGCGGGCGTGGGAGATGACATCCGGCGCATAGAGGCAGTTGTCCGGATCGTCTTTCGGGAACGTGGTGATACGGGCGCAGTTGGCGTGGGCGGAGATGTATCCGTCGGGAATGCGGACCGCCACCCAGACGACGCCCTTGTTGCGGTTCACGCCGTCCACCACGTCGGGTTTCTTCGCGATGACCTCCAGGATCCAGGCTTCTTCGGGATCGGCGAAGCTCAGCGATTCGCCGGACGAGGCGTAGCCGTACTCATTGGCCAGCTTGACGAACAGTTCGATGGCTTCGCGGGCTTTGGTGCAGCGCTGCAGACAGATGTATTCCAGCGAGCCGTAGTCCACGATTCCCTGCGGGTCGCGCAGTTCCGGCCGGCCGCCCCACGTGGTCTCGCCGATGACGAGCTGGTGCTCGTTCATGTTGCCGATCACGTTGCAGGTGTAGGGCGCCTCCGGGATCTCGCCCAGATAGTGGTCCTGTCCCCACTGCAGGATGCGGCGCATCTCGCCGGCCTTGTGCCGGCCGGCCGGATAGTGTACGAGCGTGCCGTATCGCGTGTAGGAATCAGCGGCGTAGGTCACCATCACGGAGCCGTCGGCCGACGCGCCCTTGGTGACGATCAGATTGGTACAAGCGTACCCCGCCGTCACCGACAGCGCAAGCAGCAAGGTTAGGAAAAGTCGTCGCATAACACTTGGGGACTGAGACCGGATGAACTAGAGGATCATCAGCGACGCGATGAGCGAAAGGATGGCGTAGAACTCCGGGAGTGCGGCGTAGATCATCGTGTTGGCCTGGACGTTGTGGCCCTGGCTGATGCCGATGATACCGTTGGCGCAGACCTGTCCCTGCCGGATGGCCGAGAAGAGGCAGACCACACCGACTGCGATGCCGACCGCGAAAAAGAGGAATCCCTTGTCCGTCATCGCTTCCATGCCTTTCGGCCAGAGCAGGAACGCGACAAAGCCATAAAGCCCCTGCGTAGAAGGCAGGGCGGACAGGATCATATAGCTCGAAGATTTTTCCGGATTCTTTTTCAGCGCGCCTTCCGCCGCATTACCGGCGATCGTGGTTCCGATGCAGGATCCGATGCCGGCAAGACCGAGCATCAGGGCAAGACCGACATAACCGAGGATAACTGTTAACATAGTGTGACTGATTTTTAAATATTATTGTTTTCTATTGATTCTCATTGTTCAGCGGCTTGTATTCCTGTCCCGTCCCTTCGTATCCGCTGTTCTTGAAATACTCCACGAAAGTCAGACGGAGCGGGTGGACGAAGGCACCCAGACAGCACATCGCGAAATTCAGGGCGTGGCCGATCAGGACGATCAGCAGGAAGAAGAACCATTGCCAGGTCGGGTGGCTGCCCAGCACCATGGAAGCCAGGGTGTTGAAAGCTGCACCCAGCATGCCGCCGGCAAGGCCCAGCGCGTAAAGGCGGATGTAGCTCAGCACGTCGCCGAATATGCCAGTAACGGTCTGGTAGGAATCCCAGAGGCCGGCGCCGATGTTCACGAGCGGATTGCGTCCCGGCTTGTTGAAAATGAAGATGCCGAGGACGGACAGCACGCCTACGGCAATCACGGCGATCTTCGTGGCGGCGGCATCGAGCACGTTGGTCAGGGCCAGCCCGGCGACGATGAGCCCGCCGACGATCAGGACGACCCAGCCCCAGTAGGAGACGGCTTCCTTGAAGCCGGCCCGCTTCGTCGTGCCGAGGGCCTTGATGACCAGGGCGAGACAGATGTGGATGATGCCGATGGCCAGTGCGGCCACCATCGCGATGTCGTAGGAGGTACCGCCGGCTTCCACCTTTCCGACGAGCATCAGCCGCCGCAGCCCTGCGGGAATCCAGGATACTTCTTTCAGGTTGACGCTGAAGAACGTGCCCAGGAACAGGCCGATGACGAAGGTTCCCACGCCCAGCGTCGTGACCAGGCGCCAGTGCTTCTTCAGCCCGAGCAGGTTGAAATCCGTCTTGTGGAGCAGGATGCCCAGCGCGATGAGGATCAGGCCGTATCCGGCGTCGCCCATGCAGAACGCCCAGAAGAGCAGGAAGAACGGCGCCAGGATCGGCGTCGGGTCGAATTCGTCGTAGACCGGCATGCCGTACATTCCGGTCAGGGTCTCGAAATTGCGGGCGAACCAGTTGTTCTTGAGCCGGATGGGCGGGTTGTCCGTCGCCTTGGCCGGTTCGCTGAGGTAGTAGATGGCTTTCCGGTCGAGTCCGGCCTTCAGGCGGGCGTCATCTTCGGTCGGGGCGAAACCCGTCATCACGGTGATGCTTTCGTCGGCAACCCGTTCCGCGCCTTCCCGCGCGAGATACCGCTGGAGTTCCCGCGCTTTCTCGCCGTAGGCCTTTTCCAGCAGGGGGATGTCCTGTTTGCGGTATTCCATCTCCGCCTCCCGGTCGATGACTGCCTGCTGCAGCGCTTCGATCCGGTCGGAGAGCGTCTGCAACGCTTCTTCCGTCACGATTGTTTCGGGAACGGGGAAGGGATCGGCCCCTTCCGCCGCGCTGTCCACCCGGACGAAACGGACGTATTTCTCGTCGCGCCCGATCTCTTCGAGGACATAGATCTGTTCCCAGAGCGGGTTGTACTTCTTTATGGGGACGATATGGTAGTGGAGCCGGCAGCCCGCTTCCTGCAAGGCGTTCACCTTGACGGGATCGAGGTCGCCCCAGTGTTTTTTCTCCGTATATGCGTCGCGCGTGGCGGCCAGCCGGGCCGTCAGGTCCGCGTGCTGTGCATCCTTGGCGAAGTCGCACGCCTCGATGGTCGCGATCTGGCGGCGGAGGTCTTCGGCTTCCCGGAAAAGCTGCGCCGAAACGGCGTCGACCGGCTTGCGGGAACGGGTGATGTCGAGCACGCCCAACTCCTGGATTTCACGGAGGAAGGCCTCCGTGTCGCTGCTCAGGAGCAGGAACGTGTATTTGGTCATTTTCGTGATCATGCCTCTTCCTCCTCTTCTTCCTGATGGCGGTTCTTCACGATCTTCTGGGACGCCTTGGAAAGGTTCTCCTCGTCTTCCATGAAACGCTTGATCTTCCGGATGGCCTCCTGGTAGCCGGGAATCTGCACTTTTTCGTAGAGGTTTACCTTCTGGGTCGTCTTCTTCCGCTGGAATTCCAGGATCCGGCTCTTCTCGGTGAACACTTCGCTTTCGATGCCGAGCCGGGCGAGCCTTTCGAGGATCGCCACGCCTTCGCCGTACCACATCGGGCGGGCGAACGTGTCGAACGGTTTCACCTCGAAGATGACGTTCCTGAGTTCCGGGGTGCGGACGCCCGCCACTTTCACGGTGGCGAGTTCCACGTCTTTCACGGCGATCAGCCCGGGCTCGAATTCGGTCCAGAGCCCGGCCATATAGTCGTAAGCCTTCAGGGCGGACTCCAGTTCGTTCGCCAGGCGTTCCGATTCGGCCTTGGCCGCGATCACGCTCACGCGGAGCGCCGACTCCTTGTTCTTGAGGGTCGGAAGCGCCCGCTGGCGGACCTTCAGCTGCTTGCCGAGGTTGGTCAGGGATGTCTTGTTATATTGGAACTTGATCGCCATACGTCATGCTGCCGGCCAGTACTTGTCGATCAGGGCCTGCTTGATGCCGGTCTCGGCCTTGCTGAAATACTTCGCGAAAAGCCGCCAGGCCGTGTCGAGCATTTCCGTCAGGCCGATGTTCACGTCGATGGAAAGGATGTCGGTGGCGTAGTCCTTGGCGTATTCCAGGCATCGCCGGTCGTAGTCGCTCAGGTCGAAGCCGTTCTCCAGTTTCGTCTTGGCGTTCTGGGCGTCGGCATACAGGCGGACAGAGGCGTTCATCACCTGGGAATGGTCTTCGCGGGTCTGCTTGCCCTGCACGAGCTGCTTGAGGCGGGAGAGGGAGCGGAAGGGGTCGATGATAACCTTGCCGGTGTCCGTGTCGGCGCGCAGGTAGAGCTGTCCTTCAGTGATGTAGCCGGTGTTGTCGGGAATGGCGTGGGTGATGTCGCCGTCGTTGAGCGTGGTCACGGCGATGATGGTGATCGAGCCGCCAGTCGGCAGCTGCACGGCCTTCTCGTAGATCTTGGCCAGGTCGGAATAGAGCGATCCCGGCATCGAGTCCTTCGACGGAATCTGGTCCATGCGGTTGCTCACGATGGAGAGCGCATCGGCGTAGAGCGTCATGTCGGTCAGCAGGACGAGCACCTTTTCGTTCTTGTCCACGGCGAAGTATTCGGCGGCCGTCAGGGCCATGTCGGGAATCAGCAGGCGTTCCACAGGCGGCTGGTCGGTGGTGTTGACGAAGCTGATGATCTTGGACAGGGCGCCGGCGCTTTCGAACTCGTGCCGGAAATAAAGGTAGTCGTCGTTCGAGAGACCCATGCCGCCCAGGATGATCTTATCCACGTCGGCGCGGAGCGCTACCTGTGCCATTACCTGGTTGTAGGGCTGGTCCGGGTCGGCGAAGAACGGGATCTTCTGGCCGGAGACCAGCGTGTTGTTCAGGTCGATGCCGGCGATGCCGGTCGGGATGAGCTGTGACGGCTGCTTGCGCTTGTAGGGGTTGACGGACGGGCCGCCGATCTGCCGGCGCTCGCCTTCCACCCGCGGACCGCCGTCGATGGGGTCGCCATAAGCATTGAAGAAGCGGCCGGACAGTTCCTCGCTCACCTCGAGCGTGGGCGGCTCGCCGAAGAACAGTACTTCCGCGTTGGTCGGAATGCCTTCGGTTCCGGCAAACACCTGCAGGGTGATCAGGTCGCCCTTGATCTTCACGACCTGGGCCAGGCGGCCGGCCACGGTGGCGAGCTCGTCGTTGCTGATGCCCTGGGCGTGAAGCGTCACCGTCGCCTTGGTGATGGCTTCAAGCCGCGTATAGGTTCTCTGGAATGCTTTACTGCTCATGGGACAAAAGGGTGTTAAGCTGTTCAAGGTAGCCGTTGAAGGCTTCGCTCTTGAATTCGGAATAGTTCATCTGGCGGAGCACATTGATGATCTCCTTGTATTTGGCGGCGCACTGCTCGTAGTCGTCGAATTCGAACGGAATGTCGCAGATCCTGAGGACGAGCGAGAGCATATACTCCTGGCGTTCCATCGGACAAAGGGAATCGATCGGGTCGAACGCGTCCTGCTGCAGGATCACGAAGTCGATGAGTTCGCTCTTCCAGAACTGCTCGTGGTAGCTGATGGGCACGCCGTCGTCGCCGAGGATGTTGATCTGTTCGGCGATCTCCTTGCCGCGGCGGATCAGGTTCTTGGCGCGGTTCACCTTCTCGACCCAGTCCTTGCCCACGCGCTCCTTGAGGTATTCCACCACTTCGGGATACTCGAGATACTTGGAATAGGAGTCGATCGGGTCGACGGCGGGGTATCGTTTCTTGTCGGCGCGGGCCTGGGCCAGCGAGTAGAAGCAGCGCGCGGCTTTCTTCGTCGATTCGGTCACGGGCTCTTTCAGGTTGCCGCCGGCCGGGGATACGGTGCCGATGAAGGTCACGGCGCCGGTCTGCCCGTTGCGCAGCTTCACGATGCCGGCGCGGGCGTAGAAATTCGAGATGATGGCAGAGAGGTCCACCGGGAACGCATCGGCGCCCGGGAGTTCCTCCATACGGTTCGACATCTCGCGCAGGGCCTGGGCCCAGCGGGAGGTCGAGTCGGCCAGCAGGAGTGCCTTCATGCCCATCGCACGGTAATACTCGCAGATGGTCATCGCGGTATAGACCGAGGCTTCGCGCGCGGCGACCGGCATATTGGACGTGTTGCAGATGATGGTAGTGCGTTCCATCAGGTGCCGGCCGGTATGCGGGTCGATCAGTTCCGGGAATTCGGCGAAGATCTCCACCACCTCGTTGGCGCGTTCGCCGCAGGCGGCCATCACGATCACTTCGGCGTCGCCCTGCTTGGCGATGGCGTGCTGCAGCACGGTCTTGCCGCAGCCGAACGGGCCCGGGATGAAGCCGGTGCCGCCCTCGGCGATCGGGTTGAGCGTATCCATGCAGCGGACGCCGGTCTCCATGATGCGATACGGACGGGGCTTTTCGACGTAACCGCCCACGGCCACCTTGACGGGCCATTTCTGCACCATCGTGACCTTGTGCTCGATTCCCTGGGAATCGGTCAGCACGGCCATCGTATCGTCGATCCGGTAGTCGCCTTCCGGGGCGACGGACTTGACGGTATAGGTATCCTTGAAGGCGAACGGGACCATGATCTTGTGCGGCAGCCATCCTTCCTTCACTTCGCCCAGCCAGTCTGCGGCATAGACGGTGTCGCCCGGCGCCGCGATCGGGGTGAAGTGCCAGACCTTGTCGTGGTCCAGCGGCGCGGTGTATTCACCGCGCTTGAGGAACACGCCTTCCATCGTGGCAAGGTTGTTCTGCAGGCCGTCGTAGCTGCTGGACAGGAGGCCCGGACCGAGCTGGACTTCGAGCATATGGCCGTCGAATTCGACCCGGTCGCCCTGCCGCAGGCCGCGGGTGCTCTCGTACACCTGCACGAACGCGTTCTTGCCCGACACCTTGATGACCTCGGCCATCATTTTCGTGCCGCCCAGGTCGATGTGGCAGATCTCATTCTGCGCCACGTCGCCTTCGAATCGGACGGTCACCAGGTTGGCGATGATGCCGGTAACGATACCTGTTGTTTTCTCCATTATCTTTCTGTTATAATTGTTCTGGGTTGATTCCTTGGAAAGTGCCCCTGACTTCGTTCACGAGCTGCTTGAAGAGCCGCGCCCCGGTTTCCGGATCGAGCCGGTTCCAGCGTGCGGCGATGTGGAGCCGGACCAGCAGCGACAGCACCGTGTCGATCGTCAGGATGTCGAAGTCCACAAGTTCAGCGGCCTTGTCCCAGGCCAGCCGGTCAAGCAGTTTTTCCCGTTCCAGCAGGTCGTCGATCCGGAAGAGGATGGCCGCCTTGTCGCTTTCCGGAAATTCCTCTTCGAACGGCGTCCCTTCCAGGTACGCCACCTTGGCGAGCCGGAACCTGCGGTCGAAGTCGAACCATTCGGTCAGGAACCGGCAGCGGGTCTGTCGGATGCCCCGGTAGAAGTGGGCGTTCAGGTTGCTGCCGTCAAGTCCGAATTCCAGCCAGTCGACGAGTTTCCGGTCTTTTTCGGGAAGCAGTCCCTTCACGTCGGCAACGACGGCGCCGGGATCGAGCGGGTGCCGTTCGAAATCGAGCAGCAGGTCGGGAAAGCTGGCGATGATGTAGGGGTAGCCAGCCATTATTCGCCGAACAGGATCTTTTTGGTGGCGGGACGGAGGTATGCGCCGATCAGTCCGGTGAAGTCGTCGGCCGTAAAGCTCAGCCGGAAGCCGCCGTCCTTGGGACCGATCTTGAATCCGTTGGCAAGGCCTTTTACATTCTTGACTTCAAGGCCGGACGACAGCGTCTTGACGGCTTCGTTGGTGAAGGCCTGTTCCAGTTCGTTCTGCGCGGAAGCGGGGAGGAGGACCTCCAGGTCCTTGCCGTCGGGGTTGGCGGCGTCGAAGGCCTTGACGACCGTGGCGATGAGGCTCTGCACGAACTTGCCGTCCGAGAGCGCGGCGCCGACGGGTTTGGCGACGGCCTGGGTGACCACCATCGATTCCACCTGCTGCCTGAGGGCGGCGATGGCCTGTGTGGCGGCCATTTTCAGGTCGCCTTCCACCATCGTGCGGGTATCGGCAGCGTCTTTCTCGGCGGCCGTGCGGATGGCTTCCGCCTCATCGCGGGCGCCGGCCACGATTGCCTGCGCTTCCTTGCGCGCCCTGGCCAGCAGTTGCTCGGCTTCCTGCCTTCCTTTCGACAGGCCCTCGTTGTACAGCCGGTCCGTCAATTCCTGTAACTTGTCTTGCATAGGTATCTCAATTTATTTCTTTCGAAGAATATCCAACAAAATTACGAAGAAAAACAGTCTTTGCCAATAATAATCAGTTCTCCCACTGGAAATCCAGCTCTTTCTTGAGTTTGCGGCACATCGGCTTGAAGGTGAAGTAGGTGATGCCGGCAGATATGGGCGCGCCGGCAAGAGGGATTACCTTGCCGATGGCTTTTGCGAATCCGTCTTCGGTCAGCTTGACGCCGATCCATTTGCAGACTTGCTGGACCATGCTATAGATCCAGGCCCGGTTGAGCGCTGCTTCCAGAAGATGTTTTTCCACTTGAATCCTGATCACGTCGAGCAGCGAGCGGACCGCTGCCTGTGCGCCCTGCGCGCCCATCATGACGCCTATCCATAGAATCATCAGGCGAGCGGTCTGGTCGTTGATCTCGCCGCTTTCATCCCGCATGTCCGGCCAGCCGTACAAGTAGAGCATCTTTTCGACCAGCGCGATGGCGTTGCCGTAGAACTGGGCGACATCCGCCGGAATGGTTCCGGCCATCGCCCAGCCGCCGGGAAGCCCGGCCAAGGCCGATACCGAACAGACAGCCGTCGTCTGATAGCGGATGCAGCCGTTGGCGATCTGGTCGATGATTTTCTTGTCCACCAGTCCCTTAGGCCCTTTCAAGATTACTTTGTCAATGGTCTCTCGATCCAGATACGGGGCGAGTTCTTTTCGAAGGAATGGTTCTCTGTCGACAGTCACAACCGGCAGTTTCATCGCTGCCTTGATTACTTTATTGAAATTCAATGCTGCCATAATACAAATATAGCGCTTTTCGTAGCTTATTATCAATGTGAAAAGTTGAAAAGACCAGACTTCAGGGCTAAGGGCTCTCCCTTAAATCGCTACCAACAGCCGTGAATCTCCACGCACATGATAGAAGGCCTGAAAAATCCCTCACAGAGTGCTCTGTAAGGGATTTCAGCGAGACGGAACTAATATTATCTCGCGGCAGGCACGCGGCCCATCTGGTGCAGGGCATGGAGGACCATGGGAACGGCGAAGAGGAAAGCGCCCGCGTCGGCCAGCGCCTGGGCGATTTCCACGCCGGTGAAGCCCCAGAGGGCGTGTCCGGCAAAGAGGGCGGGGAGGAAGAAGATCCCCTGCCGGGCGGATGCCATCACGATGGCGGGGAGTGTCTTCCGGATGTTCTGCAAATACATGTTGGCCAGCGTGATGAATCCCACCAGCGGGAAACTCAGGCACTGGTAGCGGAGCACTTCGCTGCCGATGCGGATCACTTCCGGGTCGTCGGCGCGGAAGAGCGCGACCAGCGGATCCGCGAACACCCAGCCCAGCACCGCCAGCACGGTGCAGTAGAGGGTCGCCACGAGACAGCTGTGCCAGAAAGCCTTGCGGACCCGGTCGAAGAGTCCGGCCCCGTAGTTGAAACCGCAAACGGGCTGAAAGCCCTGACCGTAGCCGATCATCGCGGCGCAGGCAAGCATCATGATGCGGCTGACCACGGAGAATCCGGCGATGGCCGCATCACCATAGATCGAGGCCATCTGGTTGAGGCAGATGGCGGAGACACTCATCAGCCCCTGGCGGGCCAGTGACGGGAGACCGCCTGCCGATATGTCGTGGTAACGGCGCCAGGTCGGCTTGAAATGCGACAGCCGCAGCGGCAGCGTTCCGTGCCTTCCCGTCATGCCAAGCATGATGCCGAAACCGATGAACTGCGAGATGGCGGTCGCCATGCCGGCACCCCGGATGCCCAGGTCGAGCGCGAAGATGAAGACCGGGTCGAGGATGATGTTGAGGACGGCGCCCGATACGATGCCGATCATCGAGAGCAGGGCGTTGCCCTGATGGCGCATCTGGTTGTTGAGCGTGAAGGTGCCCATGATGAAGGGCGCGCCGAGCAGGATGAAGCTGAAATAGTCGCAGGCGTAGGGAAGGATGGTCGGCGTCGAACCCAGCAGGGCGAGGATCGGACGCATGAACGCGAAGCTCAGCGCGGCCAGGACGGCGCCCGTCAGCACGGAGGAAATCAGTCCGACGGCCGCCATTTCCTCGGCGTCGCCGATCTCCCGGCGCCCCAGGGCCCGTGAGATGTAGTTGCCCGATCCCTGCCCGAAGAAGATGGCGACCGACTGGATGAGCACCATATAGGAGAACACGATGCCCAGCGCGGCGACCGACTGGGTGTTGATCTGCCCGATGAAGAAGGTGTCGGCCAGGTTGTAGATGCCGGATACGAGCATGCTCACGATGGAGGGGACGGCCATCGCGGTGACGAGCCTGCCGACGGGCTGGGTCGTCATCCGGACGAACTTGACGTCCTGCTTCAGGGCTCGCTGGGCGGTCTTCGGCATGGCGGGCGGCTATCGTTCCGGTTTGAGGGTACGGACAGGGAAAGTGAAATAGGTGTCGGGGTAGGGCTCATTGTCGAGGATGAAGTGCCACCACTCTTCGGAGATAGGCTTGAAGCCGTGGCGGACCATGACGTCGCGGAGGAGCATGCGGTTGGCGACCTGTTCCGGCGTGAGACCCTCGGTGTAGTCGGGATGCGATTCGATGCCGAACCAGTCGAAGCCGTAGCCCATGTCGACGTCGCGGCCTGTCTTCATGTCGACGAGCGTCAAGTCGACGACCGAGCCGCGGGAATGTCCGCTGCGGCGGGCGATGTAGCCTTCCTCGAAGACGACATCCTTGTCGAGATACGGATAGAACCAGCGTTTGGTGAGGGTGTCGGCCACATTCTCGCCCCAGCGGCAGAAGTGGTCCACGGCCATCTGCGGCCGGTAGGTATCCCAGATCTTGAGCCGGTAGCCGCGCGCCATCATCTCGTCGCTGACGCCCTTGAGCGCGGCGGCGGCTTCGCGGGTGATCAGGGCGACGGGTTCCTCATAGCCGTCCACGCGCGTGCCCACGAAATTGAAGGTACTGAAATAGCGGATCTCCAGGATGACGTCGGGCACCACGTCGGTCAGCATGACGAACCCGCTTGGATCGTCGGGCCTGGAGGAACGTCCCTCGCCAGACGCCAATTTCTGCTGCGTCCCACAGGATGAAAAGGAAAACACCAAAATGGCGGCAAGAAAGAAGAAAGGACGAAGAAATTTCATAATAATCGATGAATAATACAAAGTTAGATTAACCAACACCTCCCAGCATTAGCAAAGTACTAAGGCCGGGAGGCGCGGGGTTCGGGGCAGCGCCCCGTTAACCTAAGAATCCGAGCAGCATACCTGCCGCGACGGCGGAGCCGATGACGCCGGCCACGTTCGGGCCCATGGCGTGCATCAGCAGGTAGTTCTTCGGATCGTACTCGAGGCCGACGTTGTTCGAAACGCGGGCGGCGTCGGGAACGGCCGATACGCCGGAGTTGCCGATGAGCGGGTTGATCTTGTTGCCTTCCTTGAGGAAGAGGTTGAAGAACTTCACGAAGAGCACGCCGGCGAAGGTGGCGATCACGAACGACAGGGCGCCGATGATGAAGATCTTCACGGATTCCCAGCGGAGGAACTGGCTGGCCTGTGTCGAGGCACCCACCGTCACGCCGATGAGGATCGTCACGATGTCCACCAGCGGGCCGCTGGCCGTGTTGGCCAGACGCTTCGTCACGCCGCTTTCTTTCAGCAGGTTGCCGAAGAAGAGCATGCCGAGCAGCGGAATGCCCGACGGCACGATGAAGGCCGTGAGGAGGAAGCCGATGATCGGGAAGAGCTTCTTCTCGGTCGGGGAAACCGGACGCGGCGGCTTCATCCGGATCAGGCGCTCCTTCTTGGTGGTGAGCAGGCGCATGATCGGCGGCTGGATCACCGGGACAAGGGCCATGTAAGAGTAGGCGGAGACCGCGATGGCGCCCATCAGGGTCGGAGCCAGACGGGACGACAGGAAAATGGCCGTCGGGCCGTCCGCACCGCCGATGATGCCGATGGCACCGGCCTGGGCGGCATCGAATCCGAGGGCCAGCGAAATGGCGTAGGCGCCGAAGATGCCGAACTGGGCGGCGGCGCCGATCAGCAGCAGCTTCGGATTGGCGATCAGGGAGGAGAAGTCGGTCATCGCCCCGATGCCCAGGAAGATCAGCGGCGGATAGAAGCCCCGCTGCACGCCCTGGTACAGGATGTTGAGCACGGACCCCTCCTCATACACGCCGACATTCAGGCCGGCGAAGAGGGGGATGTTGCCGATCAGGATACCGAATCCGATCGGAACCAGCAGCATCGGCTCCCACTCATACTTGATGGCGAGAAAGATGAACAGGCATCCGATCGCGATCATGATGAGGTAGCCCCACTCGAAGTTCGCGAACCCGGTGAACTGCCAGAATTGTCTCAGGTTTTCAATGATATGTCCCATACGGCGTGTGTTATGCGATGATTGCTAACGTAGCGCCTTCAAGGACGGAGTCGCCCTTCTGGGCCTTGAGCGTGATGACACCTTCGCAGGGAGCCTCGATGGCGTTCTCCATCTTCATGGCTTCGAGCACCATGATGACCTGGCCCTTGGTGACCTTGTCGCCGTCCTTCACCTTCAGTTCGAGCACGACGCCCGGGAGCGGGGAATTGACGGTGGCACCGCCGGCGGCAGCGGGAGCGGCAGCCGCAGCCGGTTTGCTGGCCGGGGCGGGACCTGCGGCCGGAGCGGTGGCGGGCTTGTTGACCACGCTGATGGTCTTGGGTTTCGAGATGGGTTTCTCGAATTCGACGTTGTACGGGGTTCCGTTAACTTCCACCTTGGCGGCGTTGCCCTCAACATCGTCGATGGTAATGTTGTAGTTGTTACCGTTGATCTTGATTTTATACTCTTTCATTTTCTTTTCTGGGTTAGGCGGTTATCTTCTTTTGTTGACGACAGGTGTCTCGCGGAGCGTGTAGATCTTCGAGCTCCACGGCGAGTAGGTGCGGTCCGTGTGGTGGAGCGTCACGACGAAACTCTCCTCGTCGTGGCCTTCATCGTCCTGCAAGTACAGATGCATGGCCGTGGCAATGGCCGCATAGACTTCGCCGGGGATTTCACCATACTGCGATTCCTTCACGTCGGTGCCGGCAACGGCCGCCGCGCGCTTCTTGCCCGCGCGGATGTTGGCGTTGCCGATGGCCTTGAAGATGAAGTAGAGGAGGATCAGCGCCAGGAACACCACCGACATCGCCGTCAGGGCCAGGATCCAGCCATAGGGATCCAGCGCCTTCATACGGTCGGGCTTGGCAGCCTTGTCGACGAGGGTGTTGTTGGTGCTCGGGGAAGTGCGTTCCATAACGGCCCAGCCTTCACCTGCACCGTCTACGGATCCGATGCCGTCCATCGCGCGGCCGAAGGAAACATTCTCCGGCAGGTCGTGGCGCACCTTGATACGGTCGATGATGGTCTTGCCGTCACCTTTCGTGAAGATGATTTCATCGGCGTCCGAAAGGTCGAAAGACACGTGGAACGTGCCGCGGTACGGCTGGTTGTCCGCCCAGAAAAGGACGTGCTGGCGGGGTTTGATCTTGGTCTGGATGTCACCGCCGGGGATGGCATATTTCTTCAGGTTGGCGGGATCGTCGGAGAGGAAGCATCCTGCGATGTCCACCGTGCCGTAGGAGGAGTTGAAGAGCTCGATCCAGGCGTTCTGCTGTCCGAAGTCGTCCTGGAAGTCGTCGGTATTGACCACCAGGTATTCGTTCAGACGCATCGCATCCTGGCTCTGCGCCCCTGCCGTGAAGCACAGCGCCAAGCAGACGGCCGCCAAAAACAGTTTGAGATGTTTCATAGCGTCGTTGGGTTAGAGAGGCAGGTTGTCGTGTTTCTTGGCGGGGTTCGACAGCTTCTTGGTGGAAAGCTGCTCTAGGGCGCGGATAATGCGGAAGCGGGTGTTGCGCGGCTCGATCACATCGTCGATGTAACCGTACTTCGCGGCATTGTACGGGTTGCAGAAGAGGTCGTTGTACTCCTTCTTCTTGGCTTCGGCGATCTCCTTCTTCTTCTCGGGATCCTCTTCGGCCTTGATTTCCTTGGCATAGAGCACGGCCACGGCGCCCTCGGCACCCATCACGGCGATGTTGGCGGTCGGCCAGGCGTAGTTGATGTCACCCCGGAGCTGCTTGCAGCTCATCACGATGTGGCTGCCGCCGTACGACTTGCGGAGCGTCACGGTCACCTTGGGGATGGTGGCTTCGCCGTAGGCGTAAAGGAGCTTCGCGCCGTGGACGATGATGCCGCCGTATTCCTGCTGCGTGCCCGGGAGGAAGCCCGGCACGTCGACGAGCGTCACGACGGGGATGTTGAAGGCGTCGCAGAAGCGCACGAAGCGCGCACCCTTGCGGGAAGAGTTGATGTCGAGCACGCCGGCGAGGTATTTGGGCTGGTTGGCCACGATGCCGACGGCCGTTCCGCCGAAGCGGCCGAATCCCACGATGAGGTTCTTCGCATAGTCCTTGTGGACCTCGAGGAACTTGCCGTCGTCGACGATGGCGCCAATCACTTCGTACATGTCGTACGGTGCATTCGGGCTGTCGGGGATGATTTCGTTGAGGGAGTCCTCCTTGCGGTCGATCGGGTCTTCGGTCGGCACGTACGGCGGTTCCTCCATATTGTTCTGCGGGAGATAGCTCAGCAGGTCGCGGATGGTGGCGATGGCCTCTTCCTCGGTCGCGGCCTTGAACTGGGCCACGCCGCTCTTGGAAGCGTGGACGGCTGCGCCGCCGAGTTCTTCCTGCGTAACGTTCTCGCCGAGCACCTGCTTGACGACGGCCGGACCGGTGAGGAACATATAGGAAGTACCTTCCGACATGATGATGAAGTCGGTCAGGGCAGGGGAATAGACGGCACCGCCGGCGCAGGGGCCGAGGATCGCGGAGATCTGCGGCACGACGCCCGAGGCGAGGATGTTGCGCTCGAAGATTTCGGAGTAGCCGGCCAGGGCGTTCACGCCTTCCTGGATACGGGCACCGCCCGAGTCGTTCAGGCCGATGCACGGGGCCCCGTTCTTCATGGCCATGTCCATCACCTTGCAGATCTTCTGGGCCAGTGTCTCGGAGAGCGAGCCGCCGATCACGGTGAAGTCCTGTGCGAAGACATAGACCAGCCGGCCGGCGATCGTGCCGTAACCGGTCACCACGCCGTCGCCGAGGTAGGTTTTCTTCTCCATGCCGAAGTTGGTGCAGCGATGGGTCATGAACATGTCGAATTCTTCGAAGCTACCCTCGTCGAGGAGCATGTTGATGCGCTCGCGAGCCGTGTATTTACCTTTTGCGTGCTGGCTGTCGATGCCTTTCTGGCCGCCGCCCATACGAGCTTTCTCTCTCAGTTCGATAAGCTCTTTTACTTTTTCGAGTTGCTGACTCATTATAGTAAGTGCTAAAGATTTTAAAAAAACGGTGTTTTACTCTTCGCCCTTCATGCAGAATTCCGTGAGGACGCCCTTGGTGGACTTCGGGTGGACGAAGGCGATCATCATCTTCTCGGCGCCTTTGCGCGGAGCCTTGTCGATCAGGCGGACGCCTTTCTCTTCGGCTTCTGAGAGGCAGGCAGCCACATCGTCGGTAGCGAATGCGAGGTGGTGGATGCCTTCGCCGCGCTTCTCGATGAAACCGGCGATGGTGCTTTCCGGGCTGGTGGGCTCGAGCAGTTCGAGTTTCGTCTGGCCGATCTTGAAGAACGCGGTCTTCACTTTCTGGTCGGCGACCTCTTCGATGGCGTAGCACTTCAGTCCGAGTACATTCTCATAGTAAGGAATCGCCTCTTCAAGGCTCTTGACGGCGATGCCCAGGTGTTCGATGTGTGTAAGATTCATGATATGGGATTTTTGGATTATTCTTCTGCCAGGTTGTGGAAGACGTTCTGCACGTCGTCGTCCTCCTCGAGTTTCTCGAGCAGCTTGTCGAGTTCGGCGCGCTCCTCGGCGGCGAGGTGTTTCATCTCGCCGTTCGGGAAACGGTCGAAGCCGGCGGAGACGAGTTCGTACCCCTTGTCTTCAATGTATTTCTGGATACTGTTGAATGCTGTGTATTCGCCGTAGATGGTGATGACTTCCTCGGTCTCGCCGTCCTTGTTCTCGAATTCGTCGACGAACACTTCGTCGGCGCCGAAGTCGATGAGTTCAAGCTCGAGCTCTTCGACGTCGATCTCCGGCGCGTTCTTGATCTTGAACACGCACTTGTGGTCGAACATGAACGAGACGCTGCCCGAGGTGCCGAGGTTGCCGCCGAACTTGTTGAAGTAGCTGCGGATGTTGGCCACCGTGCGGTTGGTGTTGTCGGTCGCCGTCTCGACGAGGATGGCCACGCCGTGCGGGCCGTAACCCTCGTACACGACTTCCTTGTAGTCGGCCTGGTCCTTGTCGGTGGCCTTCTTGATGGCACGCTCGATGTTCTCCTTCGGCATGTTCTCGCTGCGGGCGGTCTGGAGCAGGGCTCTCAGGCGCGGGTTGCCCGTCACGTCGGGTCCGCCGTTCTTGACGGCGATGGTGATTTCCTTGCCGATCTTGGTAAACGTCTTGGCCATATGGCCCCAACGCTTGAACTTCCTTTCCTTGCGGAATTCAAAGGCTCTTCCCATGGTGGTTTACTGCTGGTTTTCGATGCGGGAAATATATTTCTGGACGTCGTAGCCTTCCAGCGTCTGGGGATACTTGGTCTCGATCTCCTTGTAGAGCTTGAGGGCGCCGGCCAGGTCGCCCGTTTCCTCGGAGACGAGGGCGGCCTTCAGGAGGTAGCCGGCGGCATAGGCGTTGTCTTCCAGGGCGGCCGCCTTCTTGTAGTAGGAGAGTGCCGAGGCGTAGTCCTTCATGTTGGAATACGCGTCGCCGATCGCGCAGTAGGCGCGGCCCTGCATGATCTTGTCCTTGACGCTGTAGCGCTTCAGGAGCGCGACGGCCTCTTCGTTGTTGCCGAGCTGGAGGTTGCAAAGGCCCGCATAGAGATAGACGCCCTTGCCTGCCTTCCGGCCGTAGTTGTTGATGATGTCGTTGAAGCCGAGGACGTTGCCGTCACCGTTCAGCGCCGTTTCGAAGTTGCCGCTGCGGAAGAGCTGCTCGGCGTGGAACAGCTGGCCCTGCGCTTCGGCCTTTGCGGGCGCGACCACCCACCGGTTGATGGCGAAAATGCCGAAGATGACCAGGATCAGGGCGATGAGCACCCATTCGATCAGTTTTTGATACTTGCTGAAAAATTCCTCAACACCGGAAACGGTCGTGGCGACCTGTTCCTGCTGAGTCTCCTTTTGATTGTTCTTTGCCATTTTTTGTTGTATTTTTTCGTTTTTTATTTTTCGGTTAAACCCCGCTCGGAATGGCTTCTGAGGGCGTTTTTGCGTTTTTGACGCAATCTGCAAATTTACAACAAAAATGGGAATCCCCAAGATTATTTCGTACATTTGTGGCAGAAGATTTTAACATGTTTTTAAACAGAGTCATCCTGCACGATTTCAAGAACATCGCGGAAGCGGACCTGGTGTTCTCCCCCAAGGTGAACTGCATCTACGGCAGCAACGGGGCGGGGAAGACGAACCTGCTGGACGCCGTCTACTACCTGTCGATGACGAAGAGCTATTTCTCGTCTTCCGACCAGTATGTGTATGCCTTCGGCGCGGAGGAAACGACGCTGTGCGGCATCTACCAGATGGACGGCGGCACGGAAGAGAAGGTCTCGGCCTCGGTCCGCCGGGGCGGGGAGAAGACGTTCCGCCGGGGCGCCAAGGCCTATGCCCGCTTCTCGGAGCACATCGGGCTGCTGCCGGTCGTGATGGTCTCGCCCCTCGATGCGGGGCTGATCAACGACGCCGGGGAAGACCGGCGCAAATACCTCAATTTCATCCTGTCGCAGACCGACCGGGCCTACCTGCAGCACATCCAGGCGTACAACCAGCTGCTGCTGCAGCGCAACCGGCTGCTGAAGGAGGACCAGGCTATTCCGGAGCTGCTGGACACCTTCTCGGAGCGGATGTCGCCGCACGCGGCGTACGTGCACCGCGCCCGCCGGGAACTGTGCGACCGGCTCCGGCCGATGGTCCGGGAATTCTACA
This sequence comes from uncultured Bacteroidales bacterium, assembly GCA_947306365.1. Lineage (GTDB taxonomy): Bacteria > Bacteroidota > Bacteroidia > Bacteroidales > UBA932 > Cacconaster. The sequence goes on along the minus strand of CAMZGD010000004.1, from coordinate 102,655 downwards.
GCGCCCTTTCGCAGGGACGCGAATCCGTGGACCTGGCCTACCGGTCGGACCTCGACGACACGACGCCGGAAGCGCTGTTCGCCCGGGAAGCGGAGAAGGAACGGGTGCTGCGCTACACGACGGCCGGCATCCAGCGCGACGACCTGCTGTTCCGGCTCGACGGCCATCCGCTGCGGCGCTGCGGCTCCCAGGGCCAGCAGAAGAGCTTCCTGCTGGCGATGAAGCTCGCCCAGTTCCGGTTCGTCAGGGAGATCTACGGACAGACGCCCATCCTGCTGCTCGACGACGTGTTCGACAAGCTCGACATGCAGCGGGTGGAAGACCTGCTCGCCCTGGTCTCGACGCTCGATTTCGGCCAGATCTTCCTGACCGACAGCAACAAGGTCCGGCTTGACAAGGTGGCCCGCACCATGGACGCACCCTGCCGGAACTTTTTCGTGGAATCCGGAAAAATCTCGGCGGAATGAAGCGCGAAGCCACACGCACGATCGGCGAGGTGCTCGCCCGGTACGTACAGGAATCCCATCTGGAGGAGGGCCTGCTGCAGACGCGCATTTTCGCGGCGTGGGACCAGCTGGCCGTCGGATCTGTCCTGCTGGGGACCTATACCTCGCACCATTCGTTCCGTGACGGTGTCCTGACTTGCCGGATCCGTTCGTCCGTGGTCCGGTCGCACCTGCAGACGCAGGCGGAAGCGATCCGCGAACGGCTCAACGCCCGGCTGGGGGACGCGTATGTCAAACAATTGAAACTTACGTAGATGGCCAAGGCAGTCCTGGTCGCCGACCGCGACATTCCGTTCCTGGCGGGCGTCTTTGAACCGTGGTTCGACGTCCGGTATCTGGCCGGACGGTCCATCGGCCCGGCCGACGTGCGCGACGCCGTCGCGCTGGTCATCCGGACGCGGACGCGCTGCGACGCCGCCCTGCTCGAAGGCTCTTCCGTGCGGCTGGTTGCCACGGCGACCATCGGCACCGACCATATCGACCTGCCTTACTGCGCCGGAAAGGGCATCGCCGTGGCCAGCGCGCCCGGCTGCAATGCGGCCGCCGTCGCACAATTCGTCGCCGTGGCGCTCCGCACGTGCGCGCTCGACCGTCCCGGCGCGACGCTGGGCGTCGTCGGCGTGGGGCACGTCGGCTCGCTGGTGGCGGAAGTCGGCCGCCGGGCCGGGATGCAGGTGTTGCTGAGCGACCCGCCGCGCGAAGTGGCCGAGGGGCCGGACGGGTTCACGCCCCTTCCGGAACTGCTCGCGGCCGCCGATGTGGTGACGCTGCACATCCCCCTCTGGCCGGAAAACCGGGATTTCGCCGACGCGGCCTTCTTTGCCGCGATGCGTCCCGGGGCGGCCTTCATCAACGCCTCCCGGGGCGAGGTGGTGGACGAGGACGCCCTTCTCGCCGCCCGTCCGGGCCTGGGCCGCATCGTCCTCGATGTCTGGAAGAACGAACCGGACATCAACCGTGCGTTGCTGGCCGCCGTCGACATCGCCACGCCGCACATCGCGGGGTATTCCGTACAGGGAAAGATCCGGGGGACGGAGGCGGTGGTCCGCTCCGTCGGCGGAACTTTCGGCATCGCGCCGCTGCAGGCATTCCGTGTGGAAGGCGTCACGCTGCCGCAGGAACCCTACGACATCCGGCACGACGACGCGGCGCTCCGCCGCGATCCGGCCTCCTTCGAGGCCCTTCGCCGCACCTATCCGTATCGGAACGAGTCGATTATGCCTTTCTGACGGCTACGCATTCGATCTCGACCAGCCAGTCGGGCCGGCAGACCGGTGCGTGCAGCAGCAGATAGTCGAGGCAGGGGAGTTCCCGGTCGAGCACCGTGCGCACCGCAGCGGTATCTTCCGGATTGCGCAGATAGACAAGCGCCGAGCCGATCTGGCCCATATCCGCCCAGTCGTCTGCCAGCAGGGCCCGGATGTTCTCCAGGATGCGCATCGTCTGGCGCGCTGCATCGCCGGTGTGAAGCACTTCGCCCCGGTCGTCGATGCTGGCCGTTCCGCTGACGAACGTATAGCGGAGCCCCTCGTAGTCGAAGCCGACGCCCCGTTCGAAGGCCACACCGTAGTCGAAGGCTGCATTCATCCGGCCGGGCGCCTGAAGGTAGTGCAGGGACGCCGGATCGATGTCGGGAATGGCCAGCGCGTCCATCACGACCAGGACCTGCGGGTCGCGGTGCGTTCCGGCGATGCCGGTGCTGGCGATGAAATGGGTGTCGCGCGTCAGGCCCAGCCGCTGGAAACTGCGGTTGCGCCCTTCCACCATCCCCGCATAGTTATTGTCGATATCGCGCACGTAGATCCAGGTGCGGACACAATGGTCGGCGATCCGCAGGCCGGCATCGGCGAGCCGGGCCTCGTACAGTGCGAAGATGCGCTCCGTCTGTCCGCAAGCGTCGAGCGAAAGGTCGTCCGATACCAGGCCCGTGTCCCAGCGCCAGGAAGCGGGACTCTCGAAATCCCATTCCGCCACGACGGAGCCGCTCAGCGGCGCCTGTCCCACGAGGGAGACGACGCGCCCCGGAAACGACCGGAACGTATCTTCCAGCCGTTCGCGCAACGGCGTTTCACTCAGGAAATATCGTCGGAGGCCAGCCATAGGTGCGGTTATCTGCGTTTCTTCCGCTTCATCAGCCGGGCCGCCATCGGATTGGTGGCGGTCATGTTCTTCATCACCTTGCGGGTGCCTTCAAACTGTTTCAGCAGCCGGTTGACGTCGGCCAGCGTGGTGCCGCTGCCGGCGGCGATGCGTTTGCGGCGGCTGCCGTTGATATAGGTCGGATTCTCCTTCTCGTAGGGCGTCATCGAGAGGATGATGGCCTCGGTCTGCTTGAACGAACTGTTGTCGATGTCCACGTCGCGGAGCGCCTTGCCCACGCCCGGGATCATTGAGGCGAGATCCTTGATGTTGCCCATCTTCTTGATCTGCTGGATCTGGTCGTAGAAGTCCTGGAGCGTGAACTGGTCGTGTGCGATCTTCTTGTGGAGCCGGCGGGCCTCCTCCTCGTCGAACTGCTCCTGCGCCTTTTCCACGAGGGTGACCACGTCGCCCATGCCGAGGATGCGGTCGGCGACGCGCTTCGGATAGAAGATGTCGAGGGCTTCCATCTTTTCGCCCGACGAGACGAACTTGATGGGCTTGCCCACCACCGCCTTGATGGAAAGGGCCGCACCGCCGCGGGTGTCGCCGTCCATCTTGGTCAGGACCACGCCGTCGAAGTCGAGGCGGTCGTTGAAGGCCTTGGCCGTCTCCACGGCGTCCTGGCCGGTCATCGCGTCGACCACGAACAGGGTCTCCGTGGGTTTTACGGCCTGGTGGAGGGCGGAGATCTCGTCCATCAGCGCCTGGTCCACGGCCAGACGGCCGGCGGTATCGATCACCACCACGGCGTAGCTTTCCGCCTTCGCCTTCCGGATGGCGTTCTGGGCGATCTGGATCGGGTCCTTCACGCCGTCCTCGCTGTAGCAGTCCACCTGGATCTGCCCGCAAAGCGTCTTCAACTGCTCGATGGCGGCGGGGCGGAACGTGTCGCAGGCCGCCACCAGCACCTTCATGCCGCGCTTGCTCTTCAGGTTGAGGGCCAGCTTGCCGCAGAACGTGGTCTTGCCGGAACCGTTGAGGCCGGCCACCAGCACGATGCCGGGGTTGCCCTTTATGTTGATCTCGGAGGCTTCGCTGCCCATCAGTTCGGCCAGCTCGTCGTGGACGATCTTGACCATCATCTGCTCGGGGCGGACGGCCTTGAGCACGTCCTGGCCGATGGCCTTCTGCTTGACTTCGTCGCAGAAAGCCTTGGCGATCTTATAGCTTACGTCGGCGTCGAGGAGCGCTTTCCGCACGTCCTTCATGGTTTCGGAGATGTTGACCTCCGTGATCCTGCCCTGGCCCTTGATGAGCCGGAACGATTTCTCCAGTCTGTCGGTTAGATTCTCAAACATGGTGCTTACTTCTTCAAATCATCTGAATATACGGCTTTCGCCAGGTCGCGCTGGTTGTAGCGCATCGCCATCACCTGGCCGTAGGCGCCGGCCGAATGGATGGCGACCAGGTCGCCGCGCGTGCAGGCGGCCAGCAGGCGGTTCTTCCCCCAGCAGTCGCTCGATTCGCACACCGGCCCCACGACGTCGTAGCGCAGCTTCCGCTTCGAGGAACTGAGGTTCTCGATGGCGTGGTAGGCCTGGTACAGCGCCGGCCGCACGAGGTCGTTCATCCCCGCGTCGAGGATGGCGAACTTCTTTTCCCGTCCCGCTTTTACGTAGAGCACCCGGGAGATGAGGTGGCCGCACTGGGCCACGAGTGCGCGGCCCGGCTCGAAATGGACCTGCTGGCCCGGCCGGACGACGAGGTTGCGGTGGATGGTGTCGAAATAGTCTTCGAACCGGGCGACGGGTTCTCCGGCGGGGTCCTGGTAGTTCACGCCGAGTCCGCCGCCGAGGTTGAGGTTCCGGACGGGGATGCCGTGGTCGATGAACCACTGCTGCAGCTCCTCGATGCGCCGGCAGGTGAGGGCGAAGACCGGCATTTCCGTGATCTGCGAGCCTACGTGGACGTGCAGGCCGATGAAGGAGACGTTCCTGCACTGTGCCAGCAGGTCGGCGACGTCCTGGAAGGCCCAGGGGCTGATGCCGAACTTGTTCTCCTTAAGGCCCGTGCTGATGTATCTGTGGGTGTGTGCGTCGATGTCGGGGTTCACGCGGATCGAGATCTGCGCCGTGCGGCCCATCCCGGCGGCCAGGTCGTTGATGATCCGGATTTCCGGAACGCTCTCGCAGTTGAAGCAGAAGATGCCGGCCCTGAGCGCCGTCCGGATTTCCTTGTCCGACTTGCCGACGCCGGCATACACGATCTTCTTCGGGTCGAAGCCCGACTTGACGGCGAGCTTCACCTCGTTGCCGCTCACGCAGTCGGCCCCCAGGCCGTGGTCCCTGATGATTTCGAGGATCCGGTCGTCCGCATTGGCTTTCAGGGCATAGTGCGCGTTGTAGCCGTACCTGGCAATCAGGGCCGCGTAGCGGTCCAGCGTCTCGCGCAGGAGATCCAGGTCGTAGAAATAGAAGGGCGTTTCAATCGCGCCGAAGGCGTCTGCCTGCTCTTTCGTGATCACGGTGTTTCTGCAGTTTTCGATATATCCTACAAAGATACGTCAAAAATACAAAAAGTCAAAAAGCGGGAACGCTTTGACGGGTCAGTGCAAGCTACGGTAGTTGTATTTTTCCACGATGTCCCCCTCGTGCAGGACGAGGATGACGGGGAACGCGCCGTTGGTGATGCGCAGGAAGTCGGCCGGTTCGATGAACTGGATTTCGTCGGGATAGAATCCGGTTTCCGACAGGAAGGGATCGGGATCGGGGTTTTCGCCGCGGCCGATGATGAAGGTCACGGGCGCAGCGGAGAATTCCCCGCGGGTACGCAGGGTGGCCAGTTTGCGGGCCGACAGCTTGCAGAAGTTGCACTTGAGGCTGTAGAAGCAAACCACGCGGTCGCCTTCCATAATTGAAGAGGGAAGGATTCCTGCTTCGACGGCTTCCCGGAAGGCCGGTTCGTTGACCAGCTCGTGCCGGGTGTAGGAATCATAGCGCCAGTTGTCGGGCGGCGAGACGATCAGGACAGTGGCCAGCGGCACGGCGACGGCCAGCGCGAGCCAGAGCGGACGGAGCCGGATGCGGAAGGCTGGAACACCCCAGCTCAGGAGCAGGAGCGCCAGCATGCCGAGGTTCTTCCAGATCGACTGGACGGGATTCAGGCGGACCAGTTCGCCGAAGCAGTTGCAGTTGTCCCGGTTGCCCTGCAGGACCAGTGCATACAGGAAGACGGTGAAGCCGGCCAGCAGGGCGAAACTGCTCCAGAAGGCCAGCTTGGGATAGAAATTGGCGATCAGCAGCAGGCCGAGCGCATACTCGGCGGCGATGACCAGCCGGGCCAGCAGGTAGGCGGTGCCGAGGGAGAACCAGCCGAAGCCGAACAGATAGAGTTCGAAGGCGTCGATCCCGATGAGCTTGGCCGTGGCCGAAAATAAAAAAAGTATTCCGAGCAGCGCCCGGAATACAAATTTGACATAGTCGGGAATCTTCAAGTCTAGAAGAGCACGGGCGTGCATTTCAGTTCGGCCGAGATGCCGGCGACGTTGACGTACTTGTTGTAGTCAGAGCACTTTTCGCCGTCACCCAGCGAGATGTTCGTCTCATAGACGGTCTCACCCTGCCATTTGGCAGCGCAGTCGCACTCCTTGGAGCAGCTCGACAGCGCGATCAGGCCGCCCGCGAGTACCAATGCAAAAAATAACTTTTTCATTATCCGTTTTGTTTTTGAAATGGTTGACACGACAAATATAACGCTTTTTTAAATAAAACCGTCCCGCAATCTGAAAAACTTTGCGGGACGGCTGGCTGGCGGAGAGATCGGGATTCGAACCCGAGATACGCTTTTGGCGTATACACGCTTTCCAGGCGTGCCTCTTAAGCCACTCGAGCATCTCTCCAAAACAGGACTGCAAAGATAAAAATATTTCGTGATTTAATTCAATAATTCTCCTTCTTTTTCTATTTTTGCCCGCAAACTCTACGGACATGGCCATACCGAAAAAAGTGCGGGAGCTGCTGGAGAAGCTGCTTGTCAGCGAAGAATCTTCGCCCGGCCGCTCCTATGCCGTGACCCCGCTGCTGGAGATGCTGCGGGACGACGAGATGACGAAGGAGGACAAGGAGCACCTGATGCGTTACTATAATTTCCGGAAGCGCTTCCTGGACACGGGACGGGGCGATGCGTTCCCCGAAGACCACCGCGACACGCGGCTTGTGGTCGATGTGCCGGGCGATACGTTCCGCGACATCGTGCCAGTCCTTTCGGAATGCCTGGCCTATGCCGGCGAAGACCTCGAAGATTTCCTGTGGGTGCTCGACGAAGACGAGAAGGCCGGCCGCGCCCCGGACGACGTGGACGAGCGGCGGGCCGTCTACAAGCGGCTGCAGCCCGACTATGCGGAGGAGGGGAAACGGTTGAGTGAGCGGCTCGAGAAACTGGACAATCCCTTTATTTCGACCTATCCGCTGTCGAAGGCCACGCTGATCGGCTACCTGGAGACCGCCGTCAGCCTGCTGGAGGTTTACCAGGCGATGTTCGACTACCTGATGTCGGGTGACGGCTCGGAAACGCCCGAAGCGGAGAAGGAAAAAGAAAGAAGTCCGCGCGAGACGGACTTCAGTGCGATGTACGAGCTCTTCAAGAACAAGAAGAACAACCTGCCCAGCTGACGCGTGTCAGCGTACGCCGGCCAGGAAGGCGTTGACGTTGCGTTCGATCCGGCCGGTGATGTCTTCCGTCTCGTCCCGGCGGAACGGCGTGCCCGTGATATGTTCGTACAGTTCGATGTAGCGGTCGGTGATGCCGGCTACGACCTCGTCGGTCATCGGCGGCACCTGCTGGCCTTCCTTCCCCTGGAAGCCGGAGGCCATCAGCCATTCGCGGACGAATTCCTTGGAAAGCTGCTTCTGCCGCTCCCCGCGGGCGAGGCGCTCCTCGTAGCCGTCGGCGTAGATGTAGCGGGAGGAGTCGGGCGTATGGATTTCGTCCATCAGGTAGATCTTCCCGTCCTTCTTGCCGAATTCGTACTTGGTGTCCATCAGGATGAGGCCGCGTTCGGCCGCCAGTTCCTGGCCCCGTTCGAAGAGCGCCAGGGTGTATTGCTCCAGCTGCGCGTAGTCTTCCGCCGAGACCAGGCCCGACGCGATGATCTCGTCGCGGCTGATGTCCTCGTCGTGGCCTTCGCTCGCCTTGGTGGTCGGCGTGATGATGGGATGGGGGAGACGCTGGTTTTCCTTCAGGCCTTCGGGCAGCGGCTCGCCGCAGAGCGTGCGCTTGCCGGCGCAGTATTCGCGCCAGGCGTGGCCGGCCAGGTAGCCGCGGATCACCATCTCCACCTTGAACGGTTCGCACAGCAGGCCGACGGTGGCCATCGGGTCGACTTCCGCGATCTTCCAGTTCGGCACGATGTCGGCGGTCTTGTCGAGGAATCCCGAAGCGATCTGGTTGAGCACCTGCCCCTTGCAGGGAATGCCCTTGGGCAGGACGACGTCGAAGGCGGAAATGCGGTCGGTGGCGACCAGCAGGATGTATTCTCCGCCGATGAAATAGACGTCCCGGACCTTTCCGACATATTTCGCGGTCTGTCCCGGGAAGTGGAAATCAGTGTGGGTGATGGCTTTCATTGCTGTTTCTTGTATTCGTTTTCGTAGAAGTCGATGTATGCGCCGTTGAGCATCTTGTAGCCGCCCGGCGTGGGATAGTTGCCGCTGAAGTACCAGTCGCCGGGATGGTTGGGGCACGCGTTGTGGAGCCCTTCGAGCGACTGGTAGACGATCTCCACCTCGGCCCCGATGTCGTCGGGACGCAAGAGCTCGACGATCTTGCGGCTGACCTGCTCGTCGGTGAAGGTGTCGTAGATGCGGCGCACATAGTTCATGCATCCGGATGCGGGCAGGTTTTCCTGCTGCTTGCACTGCTCGTAGACCACGTCGATGAGGCTGGTCATCCCCCGTTCCTTGAGCAGGGCCACCGCCGCGTGGAACGCGATGAATTCCTTCATGTGCGACATGTCGATGCCGTAGCAGTCGGGATAACGCACCTGCGGGCTGGAGCTCGCGATGACGATCTTGCGCGGGTGGAGCCGGTCGAGGATGCGGATGATGCTCTCGCGCAGCGTGGTGCCGCGGACGATGCTGTCGTCGATTACCACGAGGTTGTCCACGTAGGGCGTGAGGGTGCCGTAGGTGATGTCGTACACGTGGCCGGCCAGGTCGTTGCGGGCGGTGCCTTCGGTGATGAACGTGCGGAGCTTGATGTCTTTCGAGACGATCTTGTCGGCCCGGACGCCGGGATACAGGCTGCGGATGCCCTCCACCATCCCGTAGTAGGCCACTTCTGCCGTATTGGGGATGTAGGAGAAGACCGTGTGCTCGATGTCGTGGTCGATCGCCTTGAGGATGTTGTCGCGGAGCTGGAACCCGAGCTGCTTGCGCTCCCGGTGGATGTCGCGGTCGTTGCCGCGGCTGAAGTAGATGCGCTCGAAACTGCAGGCCGCCAGCCGCTTGGCCGGAATGATCTGCTTGAGCGACAGTTCGCCGCGTCCGTTGACGATCAGCGCCTGCCCGGGCTGGATTTCACGTACCTGCCCGTATTCGACGGCGAAGGTGGTCTGGATGACGGGGCGTTCGCTCGCGATGGCGATGATCTCGTCGTCGGCGTACCAGAAGGCGGGACGGATGCCGTTCGGGTCGCGCATCGAGAAGAGCTCCCCGCTGCCGGTCACGCCGCAGATGACGTAGCCGCCGTCGAAGTGCGGCATCGTGGTGCGCAGCACGTTGGCGATGTCGAGGTGGGCGTCGATGTATCGGGTGATATCACGTCCTTCCAGTTCCAGTTTCTTGGCTTCGACATAGTTGCGTTCCACTTCGCGGTCGAGCCGGTGCCCCATCAGCTCGAGCATGATGTAGGCGTCGGACATGATGCGCGGATACTGGCCCTGGTCGGCCAGCATCTGGAACACCTCGTCGATGTTGGTCATGTTGAAGTTGCCGCAGATGCAAAGGTTCTTGGCCTTCCAGTTGTTCCGGCGGAGGAACGGATGCACGTATTTCATGCCGCTCTTGCCCGTGGTGGAGTAGCGGAGGTGCCCCATATAAAGCTCTCCGATGAAGGGCCGCTGCTCGCCGGGTTCGGTCTCCTCGATCTGCCGGTGCACTTCGGCGAACACGTTGGTGATGGCGTCTTTTCCGAGGGCCTTCTCACGGAACATGTACTCGTGGCCCGGGTCGGTGATGATCTTGACGCTGGCGATGCCGGCGCCCTCCTGGCCGCGGTTGTGCTGCTTCTCCATCATCAGGTAGAGTTTGTTCAGCGCATAGCGTTCCGTACCGTATTTTTCCTTGTAGTATTGAAGCGGCTTGCGGAGCCGGATCATGGCGATGCCGCATTCGTGCTTGATCTGTTCCATCGGGTGTCGTTGCTAAGTCGCAAAGATAAGCAAAAGCGTGGAATTATCTGCAAGAAAAAAAAGGGCATCCTTCTGCGAAGGACGCCCCCGTTTTTCGGACGGTCTGCCGGATCCGTCCGAGTATTCATTGGTGTATCAGAATGCTGCGATCAGTTCGTCGTTGGTGTAGGCGTCGGCGCCGTAGCAGGTCTTCAGATAGGCGAGGCCGCCCAGGTAATCCTCTTCCGTGAAGGAGTTGGTCGCTTCCTTGGCGACGACCACGTCGTAGCCGAGGAAGTAGGCGTCTGCGGAAGTGTGGCGGCAGCACATATGCGTGTGAAGGCCGGTTATGATGACGGTCTGGACGCCGAGTTCCTTGAGCAGGATGTCGAGGTCGGTCTGGAAGAAGCCGCTGTAACGGCGCTTGGGAACGACGTAATCCTTTTCACAGGGTTTGAGTTCGGGAATCACCTCGGCGCCGGGCGTGCCGACGATGGCGTGGTCACCCCAGATCTTCAGTTCGCGGTCGATGCCGGGACGGTGTGCGTCGTTGCAGTAGATGACCGGAACTCCTGCGGAGCGGGCTGCGTCGAGCAGACGGGCGGTTGCAGGGACGATGGCTCTGGCGCGGTCACAGCCGATCACGCCGGTGACAAAGTCGTTGAGCATGTCGACGACCAGGATGGCGGGTTTGTTGAGTTTTTCCATTTATGTAAAAGATAAGGGTTTGGTTGAACAAGAGAAAAAATACCAATTTCTGTGCCAATCTTGTCGTCCCGTTGCTATCTTTGCGCCCCGAAACACAGAAATAGCCATGCAAGCACTCTGGACCGTCCTGATGCTGGTCTGTTCCAACATCTTTATGACATTCGCCTGGTACGGACACCTCAAACTGCAGGAGATGAAGGTCTCCACGGGGTGGCCGCTCATCTGCGTCATCCTTTTCTCGTGGGGCATCGCCTTCTTTGAATACTGCCTCACGGTGCCGGCCAACCGCATCGGGTTCACCGGCAACGGCGGTCCGTTCAACCTGATGCAGCTCAAGGTCATCCAGGAGGTCATCTCCCTGACGGTCTTTTCGCTCATCGTGCTGTTCGTCTTCAAGGGCCAGCCGCTCCAGTGGAATCACCTTGCGGCCTTCGTCTGCCTCGTACTGGCCGTCTTCTTCGTTTTCCTGAAGTAAGCCTCCCGTGCCGACAGGCTGGCGTTCAGGGCGGCGACGTGGGCGGGCGTCGTGCCGCAGCAGCCGCCGGCGATGCCGGCGGGCCTTTCTTCCCAAACGGTTTCGAAAAAGGATGCAAACTGCTCCGGCGTGACGGGGTGGCGGCCCGCGGCGTCGGGCAGGCCGGCGTTCGGGCAGCAGCAGAATGGAGCGTCGCCTGAAAGGGCGGTCCGTCGTACGAGCGGCCGGTAGTCTTCGGTCGCGGGGAAGCAGTTCAGTCCGAACGCGAGCAGCGAACCGGTCCGGGCGGCGGAGCGGAAGGCTTCCGGCAGCAGGCCTGACAAGGTGCGCCCCGTCGGGTCCAGCGGGGTGACGGAAACGATGACGGGAATGTCGGGCGCAATGCATCGGGCAGCGGCCAGGATATGCTCCGTGCGGCGGATGTCGCAGCAGGTTTCGACGAGCAGCAGGTCGGCGCCGCCTTCGACAAGTCCTGCGATCTGCCCCTCGGGGTCGGGGACGGCGGGTCCGATGGAACCGGCAACCCAGACCGGACGGCTCCGGCGGGCAGCGCGTGCCGCCTCCCGGGCGATCCGGGCGCCTGTGCGGGCCGTTTCGCGCGAAAGGCCGTTGAACGTGTTGGTCTTGATGATGTCCGCACCGGCGGCGAGGTAGGCACGGTGCAGTCCGGCGACGATGTCGGGCGCCGTCTCGTTGAGGCGGTCGACGCTGTCGCCGCCGCTGTACGGCAGGAGCATCGTGCCCGTCGCCCCGTCGAGCAGCAGGATCCGTTCCCGGAGCGCGCCCCGGATGTCATCGTCTGATTCCATACAGCAAAATTACGCAATTATCGCTGGCGCTCTTTCTGTTTGTTCAAATGTTTTCGTCGGTTGTTCAATTCAGCCGGGTGTGCGAAAAACTGTTTGGAACACGTCGTATTTCTCCTTAAGTTTGTAAATGGAAAACAATCATAATCGCTATACCATGAAGAAAATCTGCTTGCTTATGACTGTCGTGTCCTGCACGCTTTCACTGTTCGCGCAGCCGAAGCTGCGTCCCGACAACATCGACGACATCGTCAAGGCGATGACGCTCGAGGAGAAAGCCGCCCTGCTCGTGGGCGGCGGCTGGGGTTCGATGACCGCCGGCTCCATGACCGCATCGAGCGAGACGCTGGTCTCCGGCGCCGCCGGAACCACCCGCCCGGTCGAACGGCTCGGCATCCCGGTCACGGTACTGGCCGACGGCCCTGCCGGCCTGCGCATCAATCCGACCCGCCCCGGGACCGACAAGACCTTCTACTGCACCGGCTTCCCGGTGGGAACCGTCCTTGCCTCGACCTGGAACACCGCGCTGGTGGAGGAACTCACCGGCGCGATGGGCAACGAAGTGAAGGAGTACGGCGTGGACGTGCTGCTGGCGCCGGGCCAGAACCTGCACCGCAATCCGCTCTGCGGCCGTAATTTCGAGTACTTCTCCGAAGACCCGCTGCTCTCCGGCAAAATGTCCGCCGCCTATGTGCGCGGCATCCAGCGCAACGGCGTGGGCGTGAGCATCAAGCATTTCGCCGCCAACAGCCAGGAAGTGAACCGCCAGCAGAACGATTCCCGCATCAACGTGCGCGCCCTTCGCGAACTCTATCTCAAAGGATTTGAGATCGCGGTCCGCGAAGCCGATCCCTGGACAGTCATGTCTTCGTACAACCGCGTGAACGGCTCCTTTACCCAGCAGAGCCGCGACCTGCTGACCACCGTCCTGCGCGACGAGTGGGGCTTCGGCGGCATCGTGATGACCGACTGGGGCAACAAGGAAGGCACCGTGGCCGCCGTCAATGCCGGCAACGACCTGATGGAACCCGGCATGGAGAACGAGATCGAGCGCATCGTCGCCGGCGTGAAGGACGGCAGCATCTCGCAGGAGCAGCTCGACGCCAATGTCCGCCGCATGCTCGAATACATCGTCCGCACCCCGCGCTTCAAGGGCTACAAATTCTCCAACAAACCCGACTTGAAAGCACACGCGAAGCTCGTCCACGAAGCGACGGCCGAAGGCCTGGTCCTTCTGGAGAACAACGGCGCGCTGCCGCTCAAGGACGTGAAGACCGTCGCCCTCTACGGCACCGGCTCCTACGATTTCATCGCGGGCGGTACGGGCTCCGGCAACGTGAACAAGGCTTACGTCCGCAATGTCGCCGAGGGATTCAAGGCCAACAAGCTCGCGGTGGACGCCGACATCCAGTCCTGGTATGAGCAGTACATCACCTTCACCAAGACGCAGCTGCGCAACAATACCCCGGACAACGGCCTGGGCATCCTCCTGGGCGATCCCGTGGTGCCTGAAATGGAAATCTCCCGTTCCTTCATCGAGAAGAAACAGCCGGTGACGGACGTCGCCGTGCTGACCATCACCCGCAACGCGGGTGAGGGCGACGACCGCAAGGCCGCCGACGGTGACTGGACCCTGACGGGCCAGGAACGCGAACTGATGCAGACGCTTGCCGACGTATATCACGCCGCCGGCAAGAAGCTGGTGGTGGTGCTCAACATCGGTGGCGTCATCGAGACGGCTTCCTGGAAGCACATTCCCGACGCCGTCCTGCTGGCGTGGACGCCGGGGCAGGAGGGCGGTCTCGCCGTGGCCGACGTGCTCTGCGGTGCGGCCAATCCCTCGGGCAAGCTCCCGATGACCTTCCCGGTCAGCTATTTCGACATCCCTTCGTCGTTCAATTTCCCGCACAACTACAAGGGCGGCAATTCCATCGACCTAATGGCGCTGCTCGGCGGCGGCAACGCACGCAGGCGGATGGTGAAGGATATCGACTACACCGACTACGCCGAGGGCATCTGGGTGGGCTACCGCTATTTCGCCACGGCCGGCAAGCCGGTTTCCTATCCGTTCGGCTACGGTCTGAGCTATACGACGTTCAACTATTCGAAACCGGTCGTGAAAGTGGCCAAGGACGGTACCGTGACCGCATCCATCACCGTGAAGAACACGGGTTCCGTGGCCGGCAAGGAAAGCGTCCAGGTCTACGTGACGGCGCCGGACGGCGGCCTCGTGAAGCCGGCTTTCGAACTCAAGGGCTTCGCCAAGACGAAGAACCTCAAGCCCGGCGCATCCGAGACGCTGGAGGTGACCATCGATCCGTACACGCTTGCATCGTTCAATGAGGAGACTTCCGCGTGGGAGACCGCCGCCGGTATCTATACGGTGCATTTCGCCGCGTCTTCCGCGGACATCCGCTCCACCGCCGTCTTCAGGCTGGCGAAACCGGAGAGCTGGCCCGTCCACCGCGTCCTGCTCCCCGCCGAACCCGTCAAGGAGATAACGGTGAAATAGTTTGTCTGGCTCTATTTACGAAGTCGTCCTGTTCAATGCGAGCAGGACGATTTCGTTTTCTGCCGTTCCATGGCGGCCTCGACCAGACCGGTGAAAAGCGGGTGCGGATTTTCCGGGGTGCTTTTGTATTCGGGATGGAACTGCACACCGATGAAGAAGGGATGGCCGGGGAGTTCCACGGCTTCCACGAGGCCGGTGTCGGGGTTGTGGCCGACGGCCTTCAGTCCGGCCGCCTGAAAATCTTCCAGATACGCGGAATTGAACTCGTAGCGGTGCCGGTGCCGTTCCGAGATGTCGGTCTTTCCGTACAGGCCGGCGATGCGGGATCCGGCCTCCAGCCGGCAGGCGTAGGCACCGAGCCGCATCGTCCCGCCCTTGATGGTCGTGGCCTTCTGGTCTTCCATCAGACAGATGACCGGATGCGGGGAAGCGGGGTCCACTTCGACCGAAGCGGCATCTGTCCAGCCCAATATGTTCCGGGCGAATTCCACGACGCACATCTGCATCCCCAGGCAGATGCCCAGGAACGGAATGCCGTTCTCGCGGGCGTAGCGGATGGCGCAGACCTTTCCTTCCAGCCCGCGCTCGCCGAATCCCGGCGCGACCAGGATGCCGTCGGCGCCCTTCAAGATACCTTCTACGTTCTTTTCCGTGATCGTTTCGCTTTGGACGGTGCGGACGTTCACCTTGCAGGAATGGGCGGCGCCTGCATGGACGAAGGCTTCCTGAATGGATTTGTAGGCGTCCTGCAGTTCGACGTACTTGCCTACGAGCACGATCTCCACGGCATGTTCCGGATGCTGGAGGCGGTCGAGGAATTCTTTCCAGCGTTCCAGTTCCGGCTGTGTATAATTATCGATCTGGAGCTTGCGTACGGCCAGCTCGTCGAGATGCTCCTCGTGCATGTTGAGCGGGACCTGGTAGATGCTCCAGGCATCGATGCTCTGGATCACATGGCCGGGCTTGACGTTGCAGAACAGCGCGATCTTGCGGCGGAGTTCCGGTGTCAGGGGATGCTCCGTCCGGCAAACGATCACGTCGGGCTTGACCCCGCTCTGCTGCAGCATCTGCACGGAATGCTGGGTCGGCTTGGTCTTGAGTTCCTTCGCCGCGCTGAGGTAGGGGATCAAGGTCAGGTGGATGGACATGCAGTCCTCTTCGGGCAGTTCCCATTGCAGCTGGCGGACTGCCTCGATGAAGGGCTGTGACTCCATGTCGCCGACCGTTCCGCCGATCTCGGTGAGGATGACGTCGTAGTCGCCGGTGCGGCCCAGCAGCAGCATCCGGCGCTTGATTTCGTCGGTGATGTGCGGTACGATCTGGACCGTCTTGCCCAGATAGGCGCCTTCGCGTTCCTTGGTGATGACGGTATGGTAGATTTTCCCCGTGGTGACGTTGTTGGCCTTTGAGGTATGCACGCCCAGGAACCGTTCGTAATGCCCGAGGTCGAGGTCGGTTTCCGCCCCGTCCTCCGTGACATAGCACTCTCCGTGCTCGTAGGGATTCAGGGTTCCGGGATCGATGTTGATGTAGGGGTCGAATTTTTGGATCGTTACACGAAGGCCCCTTGCTTTCAGGAGTTTGGCCAAAGAGGAAGCAATGATTCCCTTCCCCAGCGAAGATGCGACGCCACCCGTAATGAAAATGTATTTTGTATTCATAACGGGATACAAATGTAATAATAAATCCGCATCTTTGCTGTATGAAAAAGATGATTGTATTCGCATCTGTCGTGATGCTGTTTGCAGCGGCTTGTACGCAGTCCGCTGAAAGGGATTATGTCCGCAAGGCGGTCAGACTGATGGACAGGCATGCGCTTTTTGCGGAAGGCCCTGTGTGGGACGAGGCGCGCAGTGAGGCCCTTGCGGCGGAACCGGCTTCGATGGAGGAAGCGCATGAAGTGACCCGCAAGGCGATCAAGGTCGCCGGCGGCAAGCATTCTTTCCTCTGGACACAGGAGAGCCAGCAGGCGTCTGCGGAAACCGATCAGACCGTTTCCCCGCGTGTCAAGGTTCTGGACGACGGGATCGCCGTCATCGTTCTTCCCCCGTTCATCGCGCAGGAACAGAAAGAAATGCAGCGCTATGCCCGCTGCGTGCTGGATACGTTGCCGGCGTCCCTTCCGGGCGCGGTCATCGACCTGCGGGGGAACACGGGCGGCAACATGTACCCGATGGGCGCTTCCGTGCACCCGCTCCTGACGGACGGTGTGGTCTTGAAGTTCAGGACCCGGAAATTGACCAGTCCCATTCCCAGAAGCTACCTTCCGAAATCGGTCGGCCTTGACGCCCGTCCATCCATCGTCTGTCCCGTCGCCCTGCTGGTCGACAGCCTGACGGCCAGCGCAGCAGAGATGGTGATGCTCTGTTTCCGCGGCCAGGAGCGGACCCGCGTCTTCGGCGCGCCGACCGCCGGCTATACCTCCGGCAACCAGCTGTATCCGATGCCCGACGGATCGCAGCTCGCCCTGACGACAAGCAGTACGCTCGCCCGGACCGGCGAGGAATTCTGCAATGACCCCATCGCCCCCGACATACAGACCGACCATCCCCTCGAAGACGCCCTTGCCTGGCTCCATCAGGAAGACGGAAGGCAGTAGCGCCTCCAACCCATAATTCGGAATCCCACTCAATCGGCCTGGCAGCGCGTATTACGCATTTCGTTGGGGACTCCGGGACCAAATCGGTTCGAAGTCCCCGATTATCGCCGTCTGATGCAATGTGCAGTACATCATCGGGGACTCCGATTTTCGGGTTGAGAAGAAAACGAAAAATGTCCTATCTTTGACGTCGAGCAGCCACTAGCGGCGCGAGCGTTGATGATGAAGATAGATGATAAACTGCTCAGGCAGATCTTTTTCGATCTGGGGCTCAACATTCCTTTTGTTAAAGGTCAGCTTATCCCTGTCAGGAATTGCTGGCATTTTTCCACGGACGGCAAAGCCGTAGATGTCATTTTTTATGATGATGCCGACTTTATCAGCGGCATGAACCGCATTTATGTGACATTGAAATCCTATCGGATTGTCATCCTGGCTTTCTCGTTGATGGACAACCATCTTCACTTTGTCCTGCACGGGCCCTTCGACGAATGCAACCGGTTCATTCACGACTATGTCAGAAGAACCTCCCGCCATATTGCCATTACCCACGGGGACAATCACAAGATGGAAGGCGTCCCGATTGACTACCAGGTAGTCGATACGGATGCCTATCTGAAAACAGTAATCTGCTACACCATCAAGAATGCGCCTTCTGCGGGTATTCCATACAATGCCTGGGACTATCCCTGGTCCAGCGGTCCCTTGTACTTCAGACGTCCTGGAGGGTGGGGTTCTCCTTGCTGGCTGGAATCGGGGATGGAGGAGATCGTCTCACTGGGTCTGGGCAACCATGGACTAAGGGATTATTTACAGACCCGGACGCCATCGGAAGATAATGTCCAGACATTCGGCAATCTTGTCTTTCCGGGGGAGTATGTCGCTTATGAATTGGTCGAGAAGATCTTCAAGACCTGTAAGAGCTTCAACTATTTCTATTGCAAGACAAAAGAGGATGACGTGGATGCGCGCGGCGGTGACATCTCCCGGTTGTCCATCCCGATGAAAGAGATGAGGCAGCACAAGCGGGAAGTCTGCAGGGAACTCTACGGCGTGGAATCAGTCAAGACGCTGTCTATTGACCAACGCTTGCGGCTGGCAAGAACGCTGCGGGCCAGGTTCAACAGTTCCCCCAGGCAGATAGCCGGCTTGGCGGGGCTTGTTTATGACGAAGTCAAGGATAAGTTCTGATCAGGATGGTCCGCTTTGGATGATCCGCTTTACCCATAATTCGGAGTCCCGCCTGAGCCTTCTTTCAGAGCATATATCGCGTATTATCGGGGACTCCGGGCGCAAATTTGCTCGGAGTCCCCGACAACCGCTGTCTGAGGCACTATGTGTAGCATTAGCAGGGATTCCGAATTTCGGGTTGACGAATGGCAGATATTCCGGCAAACCCGCAGGAAGACGGAAGCCCGAGGCAGGCGATTACCCCACGTACTCCGACGGGGGGACGCCGAACTGCTTCTTGAAGGAGGTGGAGAAGTGGGATAGGGTGCTGAAGCCGGTCATCCAGGCGATTTCCGACATGTTGTGCTTGCCTTCCTTGAGCAGGTCGGCGGCGCGGTTGAGCTTGTAACGCTTGAAGAAGACGGCCGGATTCTCGCCCGTGAGGCCCTTCACCTTGTAGTAGAACTTCGTGCGGGAGATGCGCATCATTTCAGTGATGCGCGTGATGTCGAGGTCGGTGTTGTCGAGTTCCTTCTCCATCAGGCTGTATAGCTGCTTCATGAAGGCCGCGTCGCGCGGGGAGAGCGCCTCGGGTTCGATGTCTTCCGTCGTGGTGGCGGAACCCAGCTGCCGGCGCAGCTTGTCGCGGTTCTCGAGCAGCGACTTGACGAGCGCCAGCAGATACGCCGGCTGGAACGGCTTGGTGACGTAGGCGTCTGCGCCTTTGGCCAGTCCCTGGACCTGGTTTTCGACGGCCACCTTGGCCGTGACCAGGATAACCGGGATATGGCTGAGCTGCAGGTCGTTCTTGACAGCCTCGCAGAGTTCGTAGCCGCTCTTTCCGGGCATCACCACGTCGCTGACCAGCAGGTCGGGCGCCTCTTCGGCCATGCCGGCCAGGGCGGAGGCCGCGTCGAAATAGACATTCACCCGGTATGCCGGCTGGAGCAGGATCTTGACGTAATTGGCTACGTCGATGTCGTCGTCCACGACGGCGATGAGCCGCTGTCCGGCGGTTTCCGTATCGGCCGGCGTCCGGCTGAAGGCGGCGGGAAGCGGCATGATCTCGGGCTGGCGTTCGGTGCGTTCGTCTTCCGTGTAGGAGGCAGCGCTGACCGGCAGGACGAAGCGGAACACGGCGCCGCCTTCCTCCCGGTTCCAGGCTTTCAGGTAGCCGTGGTGGAGTTCTGTGATGGCGCGGGCATAGTAGAGCCCGATGCCCGATCCCTGGCGGTTTTCCGATCCGCCGGCGCGATAGAAGCGCTCGAAGATCTTTTCGGTCTCGCCTTCCGGGATGCCGATGCCCGTATCCGCGACGGAAATGCAGGCGTACTGGCTGTCCGTATCCTTCTCCTTGAGCGGGAAGAGTGCGGCGACCTCGTCGTGCGGCAGGACGTCGAACGACAGGGTGACGCGGCCGCCCGAAGGCGTGTATTTCATGGCGTTGGAGAGCAGGTTCATCGTGATCTTCTGCACCTTGTCTACGTCGGCCCACATGATCAGGGGCTCTTCGAGGCCGTGGGCGAGCAATTCGATTTTCTTCGAGTGCGCGTTGAAGCGGAACAGGTCGACCGTGCCCGCGAGCGGCGCGACGATGTCGGTCTTGGCCACCTTCAGCTGCAGCTTGTTGTTGCCGATGCGGTTGAAGTCGAGCAGCTGGCCCACCAGCGACAGCATCCAGGTGGCGTTGCGCTGGATGACGCCCACCAGCTTGCGGTCGCGGCCCTTGACATCGGGCGATTCGGCCAGTTCCGACACGGGGCCGGCGATCATCGTGAGCGGGGTGCGGAATTCGTGCGCCACGTTCGAGAAATAGTTCATCTGGATCTGGTTGAGGCGCTTTTCCTGCTCTTTTTCCTGCCGGACTTTCTCGCGTTCCTCGCGCTCCTCCCGCAGATGGGCGTCGTGCTGCATGCGTTCCCGGTGGATGCGCCGGAACAGCAGCCACAGGATCGCCAGGAAGCCGAGTCCCAGCAGGACGAAGAGCGTAATGGCCCACCAGGTCTGGCTCCAATGCGGGAGCACCCGCACATTCAGGAAGTCTTCCGTCTCGACGATGCTGCGGTTGTTGTTGGTGATGCGTACCCGGAACTGGTACCGGCCCGCCGGCAGGTTGGCGTAGTACGCTTCGTGACCGTTGCCGGCGTCGATCCAGTAGCGGTCGAACCCTTCCATCTTGTAGAAGTAGCGGGACCGTTCGTGCTCGCTGTAGTCGAGGGCGGCGAACGAGATGCTGAAACCGTTCTGCTGTTGGGTGATGGTTATGTCGGGGCGGGCGCTGAGCATCCGGTCGACGGGCGCTCCGGGACCGGGTTCCACGAGCTGGTTGTGGACCTTCAGGTCTTCGAACGCCAGCGGCACCTTGCGGCGCTGCGAAACGTCGATCGGATTGAAGACGGTCAGGCCGTGGGTGCCCCCGAAGATGAGAGTGCCGTCGGAGAGGATGCATACGGCCCTGTCGGAGAACTGGTTGCCGCCGATGCCGTCGGCCCCGTAGTAGTTGATGAACGCGTTGATGGTGCGGTCGTACCGGCCGAGGCCGTTCATCGTGGACACCCAGATGTTGCCCTGGCGGTCTTCCTGGATGGCGCAGATGTCTGTGCAGGGCGCGCCGGGTACCGGTTCCGTGACGCCGCGCTGATAGTCGTGCCGGAGCAGCCCGTTGGCGATGGTCCCGACCCAGAGGTCGCCGCCGCTGTCCCGGAAGAGCACATTGGGAATCAAGACGGACCGTTTGATGCAGGCTTGCGTTTCGGCGTCCGTCAGCGTGACGGGTGTCACGAGTCCGGTGTCGGTGTTGAGATTCAGCAGCGAAGTGCCGTTGGCGGCCACGAGCATCCGGCCGGGTTCGGCAAACATCAGTTCGGAGACGAAGGGCCAGTCGGACGGATTGGTGCAGGGAATGCTTGTGACGCTGCGCGCAGCCTTGTCGTAGCGCGCCAGCTCCGTCGTGTGGCCGCCGACCCAGATGCGGCCCCGGTCGTCCTGGGCAATGGACGCCGGGTGGTTGAAATGGAAGCTGTCGACCATACGGAGCCGGCCCTGCTCATAGCGGCAGCGTACCACGCGGTACTTGTCGCCGAACAGCAGCCAGAGGTCGCCTTCCGCGTCGCAGAAGACGCGGGAACAGCGGATATAGCCGATGTGGGTGTCGGGAACGAGGCCGGAAACGTCCACGGGCCTGATTTGCTCCGAACCGGGTTCGCGCAGCCAGAGCCCGTCGCGCAGGGTGGCGATCCAGAGGTGGCCCGCATCGTCACAGCAGAGCGAGACGACGGTCTTGTGCTCGAAGGCGGCGGTCAGGTGCTTGTTGTTATTGAAGCCGTCGCGATAGTGGTAACTGGTGGTGTATCCCTGGTCGGTGGTGCCGAACCAGAGGTTTTGCCGGCTGTCCCGGAAGATGGTCCGGATTTCGGCCGTCGGAATCGTATAGGGGAAGCCCGGATCGTCCTGGAAAAGGACCCGGTCGATGTTGCGCTGCCAGCAGAACATGCCTTTCCCGATGACGTTGAGAAGCATCGTGTTGTCGTCCACCGCAAAGATGATGTCCACGTCTCCGCCCATGATGCGGGGTTCGCCCCGGATGGCCTCTGGCAGCGGTTTCCAATCACGGCTCCGGGTGTCGTAGATCCGCAGGTTGCCCATACCGGACAGCCAGAGTTCCCCGTTCCCTGCGTGGCAGACATGGTAGGCGTTGAAGGGGAGCGGGATGGTATCGATCAGAGAGAAGGTGCGGCTGTCGAAGACCTTGACCTGTCTGCCGCCGCTGTTGGTGTAGAGCCGGTCGCCCACCCAGGCTTCCGAGGGGATGCCGAAGGCATTGTATTCGGGCACCACCAGCTTCAGTGAGTCTTCTTCGGGTTCGTACAGGTAAAGGGACCGTGTGTTGTTCAGCAGGATGCGCCCCTCGGGCGTCTCGAGGACCCGGCGGAAATTGGACGGTCCGCCCGGATTGTCCACCCGGTGGAAACGGCCCGTTTCCGTGCGGTAGGCGACGCCGTTCAGGGTTGCCGCCCACAGGCGGCCGTCACGGCCGCAGAATACGTCGTTGACCAGGTTGTCGGGAAGGCCGAGGGTGTCGTCGGTGCAGAAATACTGATGGTATTCGTGTACGTCGTATTGGTTGAGGCCGCGGGACGTGGCAATCCAGATGTGGCCGTAGGCATCTTCCGTGAAGGCGTTCACTTTCTGGTTCGAGAGCGCGTCGGCGATGACGACGCTCCCCGGATGTCGGACCTCGCCGCCGGTTTCGCCGGCGGACGAGCAGGCCGGCAGGACCGTCAGTACGATCAGCAGGGGCAGCAGGCATTTCATAATTACAAATATAGGAAAAATGAACGTACGAGCGCGGGTTTGAACAAATTGAAATGTTTTTGAACAGAATTGACCGGGCCGCCGTACGGAGCGGAAAGAAGTTGTCTTGACGGGAAAGGCGATGCGGGGAAGAATGCGGAAATTTGTAATTGTAAAACTGTCATTCCATGAAACTGTTTCATCCGGTACTTGCGCTGACTGCCGCGGCCCTGCTGTCCGCCGCCTGCAGCTGCCCGTCCGGGAACCGGCCCGCGAAGGCCGCCCCGGCGGAGTTGGAAACTTCTGCCAAGGCATCGACCGTCCAGACCGCATCCGGCCCGGTGGCCGGTTATGTCGACGGCGGTGTCTTCATCTTCAAGGGCATTCCCTATGCCAGGGCCGAGCGCTTCCTGCCGGCCGTGGATCCCGATCCGTGGACGGAAGTCCGTCCCAGCCGGGCCTACGGCCCCACGTGTCCGCAGGACAAGCGGGCAGGCTGGTGGTCCGATGACCAGGCATTTGCGATGCACTGGGACGACGGCTTCCCCGATGAGGACTGCCTGCGGCTCAACATCTGGACCGGCGGCCTGCGCGGCGGCGAGAAGCGGCCGGTGATGGTCTGGCTCCACGGCGGTGGCTTCCGCGCCGGCAGCGGCCAGGAACTCATCTCCTACGACGGGATGAATCTCGCCCGCGACCACGGCGTGGTGGTGGTCACGCTCAACCACCGGCTCAACGTTCTCGGTTTCCTCGACCTGTCCGCTTACGGCGCCAAATATGCGCAGAGCGCCAATGTGGGGATGACCGATATCGTCAAGGCGCTCGAATGGGTCCGCGACAACATCGCCGCCTTCGGCGGTGACCCGTCCAACGTCACCATCTTCGGCCAGTCGGGCGGCGGTGGAAAGGTCTCCACGCTGATGGCGATGCCTTCCGCCCGGGGGCTCTTCGGAAAAGCCATCGTGGAGAGCGGTTCCATCACGCAGCTGATGGAGCCCAAGTATTCCCGCCGCATCGGCGCGAAGACCGTCGAAGCGCTGCACCTCAACCCGTCGCGCATCGACCAGATCGCCGAGGTGCCCTACGAGCAGCTGCTGGCCGCCTACAACGGCGCCATCGCCGCCGTACGCGAGGAAGCGAAGCAGGACGGCGCGTTCCCCGAGAACATCCTCAATGCGATCCTGTTCGGCCAGGTTCCCGTGGTGGACGGCGAAGTGATTCCCGCCCAGCCGGCCACACCCGAGGCGCTGGCCCTCTCGAAAGACATCCCCGTGATCATCGGCACCACCTTCCACGAATTCACCCGCGACCGCGAAGATCCGATCTTCCAGCCGCTGGCCCTGCAGCAGGCCGCCGACCGCACGGCCGCCGGCTGCGCCCCGGTCTATCTCTACCAGTTCACGTGGGAGTCGCCCGTCCTCGACGGGGCCTTCGGCAGCACGCACTGCATCGAGATTCCCTTCGTGTTCGACAACGTGGCACTGCACCGCACCTTCACGGGCGGTGGCCAGGATGCCGTCGAACTGGGTCACCGCCTGAGCCGCCTTTGGACGAATTTCGCCAAGAACGGCGTCCCGACGGCGGAAGGCATCCCGGCCTGGGAGCCGTATCCGAAGAAAATGCTCCTCGACATCGAATCATCAATCAATTAACCTAAATATCAGTTTTTATGAGAAAATCCCTTTTCAAAAGGCTGACGGTCGCCTGCCTGGCGCTCCTGTTCGGAGTGTCGCTCGCCGCACAGCCCCAGGTGACGCTCTCCGGACAGGTCGTCGATGATTTCGGCGAACCGCTCATGGGTGTCGGCGTCATCCAGCAGGGGACCACGCACGGCGTGGCGACCGACCTCGACGGTATGTATTCCCTCACCGTTCCGGCCGGCACGACCGTCGAGTTCTCCTACATCGGCTTCAAGCCGCAGACGTTTGTGGCTGAAAGGACCATGACCCTCAACGTCAAGTTGCTCCCCGACACCGAAATGCTCGAGGAGACGGTCGTCGTGGGTTACGGCGTACAGAAGAAATCCGACGTCACCGGCGCCATCTCGCAGGTCAAGTCGGAAGACATCGCGAACCGTACCATCACCACGCCGGAATCCGCCCTCCAGGGCAAGACCGCCGGCGTCCAGGTGTTCTCGAGTTCCGCCCGTCCGGGCGCCGCTCCGAGCATCCAGGTCCGCGGTATCTCATCCAACGGCTCCTCCAACCCGCTGTATGTCGTCGACGGCCGCCGTACCAATTCCATCGCCGGCATCGACCCCAACGACATCGAGTCGATGGAGGTCCTGAAGGACGGCGCTTCGGCCGCCATCTACGGTGCCGAGGCCGGCAACGGCGTCATCATGATCACCACCCGCAAGGGCCAGGGCGACGGCAAGATCAGCTATTCGTTCCAGCTGACTTCCCAGAGCCTAAACCACATTCCGAAGGTGATGAACTCCGAGCAGTACATGCAGTACTTCATCGAGAACGGCCGCTACACCCTCCAGGACTTCTACGCCAACTGGGATTTCGTGACCAATACCGACTGGCTGGCCTATTCCTATGAGAATTCCCTGATGCAGCACCACAACCTGTCGTTCTCTGCGGGCGCCGACCGCGGCAATCTCTACATCTCCGCGACCTACCTCGACAACAACGGTATGTTCGCCGGCGATTCCGACGTGTACAAGCGCATCACCACCATGGTCAACGGTGCCTGGAAATTCAAGCCCTGGCTGGAAGTCCAGACCAACAACCAGGTGGAATACTACAAGGCCCGTTCGGTCTCCGAGGGCAGCGACTACGGCTCCGCCGTGCTGGCCGCCCTGCAGCTCGACCCGCTCACCCCGACGACCTACACCGCGGACAACATGCCCGACTTCATGCGGGACTACCTGGCCGCCGGCCGCCGGCTGATGCAGGACGAGAACGGCAACTACTACGGCATCTCGTATTTCAACCCTTCGGAGAACGTCAACCCGCGCATCATGCGCGACCGCGACTACAGCGCTTCGCAGGGCTTCAACATCAACGGTTCCACGGCCATCAACTTCACGCCCTGGAAACACCTGACCGTCACTTCCCGCGTGGGCTACCGCTTCTCGGCTTCCGACAACTACGGCTATTCGCTGCAGTACTACGTGAACCAGAACGCCTACCAGAACTACATCGGCCTGTCGGGCTCCAGCAGCAACTCCATCTACTACCAGTGGGAGAACTTCGCGAACTGGAACCAGAACTTCGGTCCCCACAATGTCAGCCTGATGGTCGGTACCTCGTATTCCAACAGCCGCAGCTATTCGGTGAGCGGCTCCTACCGCGGCAGCGACGACGACCTCGGCGTGACGCAGGACAACCCGCTCTTCTACTATTTCGCCTACCATTCCGCCAACGCCGTCCCTTCGGTGTCCGGCGCCGAACCCAGCATCTCCCGCAAGCTTTCCTACTTCGCGCGTGCCGGCTGGAACTATATGGGCAAATACAACCTGCAGGCTTCCTTCCGTGCGGATGCGGCCGACCTTTCCATCCTGCCGAAGCCGATGCGCTGGGGTTACTTCCCCTCCGTATCCGCGAGCTGGACGATTTCCGAAGAGGACTTCTTCGCAAACCTGAAGCGGACGGTCAATTACATGAAGCTGCGCGCCTCCTGGGGCCAGAACGGTTCCCTCGCCGGCCTCTACGGCTACCGCTACGCCAACGTGATCGCCTCGACGGGTGACTATCCGATCAGCAGCACGGCGCCTATCTACCTCATCGGCTATGCGCCTACCTCCTCCGGCAACGACGAGCTCAAGTGGGAGACCTCCGAGCAGCTCGACTTCGGCGTCGACATGCGCTTCCTGCGCGACCGCCTGACGTTCAGCGCCGACTGGTTCCGCAAGATGACCAAGGACCTCATCGTGACGGGCATCACGCCTTCCACCGTGGTGGGCGTCACCGCTTCTCCGGTGAATGCGGGCAACGTGCTCAACACCGGTCTCGAGTTCGAGCTCAAGTGGCGCGACCAGATCGGCGAATTCAACTACAGCATCGCCGGCAACGCCTCCACCCTCAGGAACGAGGTGACCTACATCCACGAGACGCTTTCCGACGGTATCGACGGCGTGGGTGTCCGTAACTACGGCACCATCACCCGTTTCGAGAAAGGCTATCCGGCCTGGCACTTCTACGGCTATCACTTCATCGGCATCGACCCGGCTACGGGCGACGCGATGTTCGAGGATATCGACGGCAGCGGCGACGTGACGCAGGCCGACAAGATCAACCTGGGCTCCGGCATTCCGAAGGCCAACTTCGGCCTCACCCTCACGGCGGCCTGGAAGGGCCTCGACGCCATCGTCTTCATGACCGGCGCGGTCGGCAGCAAGATCTACAACTGTCTCACCGTGGTCGACTATCCGTCCAATCGCCTCAGCTTCCTCACGGAAGACCGCTGGACCCCGACGCACACCAACGGTACGATGCCGGCGGCCAACGCTTCCAACTGGCAGCAGTTCCTGACCTCCGACGGCGTGGTGTTCGACGGCTCCTACGCCAAGATCAAGCAGATCCAGCTGGGCTATACGCTCCCGCAGCAGCTCACCCGCAAGTTCTTCGTGGACAACCTGCGCATCTACGGTTCCCTCGACGACTGGTTCACCTTCTCCAAGTATCCGGGCTTTGATCCTGAGATCACGGGTACCGGCAGCGGCCTCGGCGTCGACAAGGGCAGTTATCCGACCGCAAAGAAGGTCGTCTTCGGCGTAAATCTCACCTTCTAATCCTGACAGCCTTATGAAAACAAGAAATATCCTTTTGACTGCTGTCGCAGCGATCTGCACGCTCTTCCTGACATCCTGCTCCGACTTGCTGGATATCCCGCAGCACGGCGTGCTGGACTACAATACCTATTACCAGACGGACGACCAGATCACTTCCGCCGCTATTGCGATGTACCTGGAGGTCCGCGGCTGGGAATACAATGTGAAGCTCTGCAAGGCCATGTTCACGGACGATTTCTGGGCCGGCGGCTCGATGCGGGGTGACAACAACAACCTGGAACACCTGAACGAATTCACCTTCGATGCCGAAGAAGACTACGTCCAGAGTATGTTCACGACCTATTATACCCTGATCTACAAGGCCAATGTCATCCTGGGCCACGTGGATGAGGAGAAGGGCGCCGTGGCCCGCCAGGCCCGCGCCGAAGCCAAGGTGTTCCGCGCCTTCGCCTACTTCGACCTCAAGACGATGTGGGGCAACCCGCCGCTGGTGGACCACGAACTGGCTCCTTCGGAGTACAACGTGCCCAACGGCACCGACGAGGAACTCTGGGGCCTGATGGAAAAAGACCTCACGGAAGCCATCGCTTCCGGCGCGCTGGCCGAGAAATCCAACGTGAACGACAACGAGACCTGGCGCATCACCAAGCAGTTCGCCCAGGCGCTCCTCGGCAAGGTCTATCTGTGGCAGGGCAAGAATGCCGATGCCGCGGCCCAGTTCGACGCTGTGGTGAACTCCGGCATGTACCGCCTGATGGACGACTTCAGCCTGATCCACCGCGCTTCCCAGAAGCACAACTGCGAGAGCCTCTTCGAAAGCAACCGCGTGCACGACGACAACAACTCCTGGCAGAACTTCTCCATGTACGCCCTGATGACCAACTGGCGCATGGACAAGATGAACTGGCCGCCCGACACGCCGATCATGAACACGGGCTGGGGTTTCCGTGTCCCGACCAAGAGCCTGTACGATGATTTCGTGAAGGTGGAAGGCGAGAACGGCTACCGTCTGAACAATTCCCTCAAGACGCTGGACCAGATTACCAACGAACTGGGAATCACCCTGAAGAGCCCGGTCATCGGAGAAGGCTACTTTATGTGGAAACTCCGCATCCTTGCTGAAGAGCGCGGTATGGGCAATGATTATGTCTATATGGCAAACACCCTGTGGATGCGCTACGCCGAGGTGCTGCTATGCGGTGCGGAAGCCCATCTGGCCGCCGGCAACGCGGGCAAGGCCGCCGAGTATGTCAACCTGGTGCGCACCCGCGCCCAGCTCCCTGCCAAGAACGGCGTGACGCTTGAAGACATCAAGCTCGAGAAACGGCTTGAACTCTTCGGCGAGGGCACCCGCTTCCAGGACCTGCTCCGTTGGGGCGAAGGCGCCAAGATGGCCGACAACGGCAACATCTATCCTGAACTCCAGGTGAACGGCCAGGTGAAGTATATCAGTTGCGGCAACCCGACGCACGGCTTCAAGGCCGGCAAGCACGACAAGTTGCCTTATCCCGCCACCGAGATCCGCTTGAATTCCAACATCCAGCAGAATCCGGGCTATTAATCGTCTAAAACTGTCAAGAATATGAAAAAGAATATATTTCTGATCGGTTGCATGCTGCTGATGCTGGTTTCCTGCCAGACGTCGGTGCTCGATCCGCTCGAGGGCATCTTCACGCCTCCGACCGTGGCCGAGAGCTTCACTTCCGCCAGCTGCAATGCCTACAAGGCGGACGGAAAGCGTTACTTCGAACTCAACCTGGGCGGCTCCGTTTCCCTCCAGGCCACCCTCGTCGGGGATTCCTACTACCTGACTTCCAATGCCTATACCGAGGCGCAGGAAGCGGCTGCCAAGAAAGGCAACTTCGTGCTCGGCAAGACGAGCGTCAACGGTACGCAGGTCGAGACCGGTACCATCACCGTCACGCAGGACGGCGAAGCCTATAAGGTCAAGGCCATTCTCTTCGTGACGGGCGGCGCGGCCTACAAGCTGTCCTGGTCGGGCAATTTCCATTTCGAACCCGACCCGGAGCCGGTGGTCCTGACCAAGCTGCTCGTCGCACAGGCCAATGCCAACAGCACGGTGACCTTCAAGGTGGGTACGGACGACATGTCCCTCGACATGATGGGTTCGCCGATGGGCGAGGGCTATGCCCTGACGGCCGACGTGTACAGCGCCGACGGCGTCCTGCACGAAGGCGTCTACACCGCCGCCCCTTCCAGCGACAACGTGGGCCCCGGCCAGTTTGCACCCGGCTACGAGTACGACTTGAGCGAGTGGGGACTGGGCATCATGCACTGGGGTACCTGCTGGTGGGTCGGCCAATCGGTCACGCACATCACCAGCGGCACCGTCACCGTCGAAAAGAAAGGCACGAAGTTCGTCATCACCTGGGGATCCGAGGAGACGTACCCGAACTGGGCCACGTTCACCGGCGAGATTCCGGAACTGACGCCTTCCGACCTTCCTGTGCCCGACTACAACATCAGCATCGAGACCGGCGACGTGACCGACGCCTCCTGGGCCGTCGTGCCCGGCGTGAAGTCGCACACCGTGAAACTCACCGGCCGCACGACCGACGAGGTGAAGGGCCAGTTCGTCCTGATCCTCGCCGACGGCGTCGACGAGATTGCAGGATCCTATTCCTGCATGGAGTACGCGGCCGAGCCCTACAAGATGGGCAACGGCTACGACCTGAGCGCGTTCGGCTGGGGCGTGGGCGGTTCGCTCTACTATCAGGACGGCAATATCGTCCTGATCGAACCGGGTGAAACCCTCGAGGTGGTCAAGTACGCCGAAGGCCTCTACGGCTTCATCGGCTCTACGGGCTACAATTTCACGGCGGCTACCGACGCCTACAACGGCGGCGGTGAATTCGACGGTACGGTGCTGACCCAGCTGCTGGGAACGGCCGACTATACCGCCTACGGCATCAACCTGGCCGGCATCGACCTGGGCACCGACGGGATTACCGTGACTTCCGGCGACTGGGGCAAGATCTACGGCGGCGACGGCCACTACCTGAAGCTCGAATTCTACTCCACCGACGGCAAACTGGCCGCCGGCGAATACAAGGCCTGTGCGGAAGGCGGCAACGTGGGAGAAGGTGAATTCGGCATCGGCTATGCCGGTATGTGGGGCGATTCCGGAACCACCTGGTTCACGATGTACGCCGGCGCCGCAAAAGGCAATTTCGTTACCGACGGAACCCTGAAGGTCAGCGTTTCGGGCGACATCTATACCATCACCCTGACCTCTTCGGTCATCAATGCGCAGTATATCGGCAAGGTCTACGAGTAACCGATGAAGCGTTTTCTCACCATCCTGGCCGCGTTGGCGCTGAGTGCCTGTGCACTCGGCGCCTGCGGCGACCCGGAACCGGAACCCGAGCCGGAACCCACTGCGCTGCTGCTCAAGAACCAGACGGTCCGGAGCTCGGCGATGAAGCAGGACATGAAGTACACGGTCTGGCTGCCTGAAGGCGCCGCGCCGCAGCGCGCGCTGCCGTTCCTGTATCTGCTTCACGGCTATGGCGACGACCAGAACGCCTGGGCGGAAAAGGGCAGCCTCGTGAACATCTATCGCGAATACGCGGCGGCCGGCGGTACGCCGATGGTCGTCGTGATGCCCGATGCGCAGACCACCTTCTACATGGGCGACTTCGAGACCTACTTCCACGAGGAATTGATCCCGCAGGTGGAGAAGCTGTACAAGTGCAACGGCAAACGGGCCCTGGCCGGCCTGTCGATGGGCGGCTACGGCACGCTCTACCACGCGCTGAAGTACCCTTCGACGTTCACGTATGCCTATGCGATGAGCCCCGCGACCGCGGAATGGTTCACGTCGCTCGTCGCCGCACAGCCCGACAAGCGGGTGTTCCCGCCGTTCACCATCGAGGTGGGGGAGCAGGATACGACCGTAGACAACGATGCCGCCAAGGACCTGGCCGACTATATGACGTCGCAGGGCCTCACCGTGGATTGGATTTCCCGTCCCGGCATCCATTACTGGAATTTCTGGCAGGAATGCCTTCCGAAAGCCTTGCAAAAGGCGGGTGAAAGTTTTAAATAGCTAAGCAATGAAAAAAATCACATCCATTCTCGCCATGCTGCTGCTGGCCGTCTCGGCTTTCGCACAGCAGGCCCTCTGGGGAGGTCCCAATGTGGAATCTCCCGTCATCAATCCGGACGGGACCGTCACGTTCCGCTACCGTGCCCCCAAGGCCGTGAAAGTCCAGGTCACCGGCGATTTCCTTCCCACCCAGAAACTGGAGTTCGAGATGAACGGCAACAAGATGACCTACGACGCTCCCGGCGTGGCCGACCTTGCGGAGAAGCAGGGCGGCGTGTGGGAATACACCACGCCCTTCGCCGTGGCGCCTGAGATGTATACCTATACGTTCATCGTCGACGGCAATACCGTCATCGACAACAACAACGTGTTCGTCAACCGCGACATCGCCTCGCTCACCAGCGTGCTGCTCGTGCCGAAGGCCGGCGAACGCAGCGACCTGTATGCCATCCACCGCGTACCCCACGGCACCGTTTCGAAGGTGTGGTATCCGTCGAAGACCGCCGGTTTCGACCGTCGGCTGACCGTCTACACGCCGGCCGGCTATGAGAACAACCCGAAAGCGAAGTATCCCGTGCTGTACGTGCTCCACGGCATCGGCGGCGACGAAGACGCCTGGGTGACGCAGGGCCGTGCCACGCAGATCCTCGACAACCTCATCGCCCGCGGCGAGGCCCGGCCGATGATCGTGGTCTTCACCAACGGCAACATCTCGCAGGAAGCCGCTCCGCTGGAGAATTCCACGGACTATACGCGTCCGACGATGCAGCTGCCCCAGACCATGGAAGGCACCTTCGAGACGTCGTTCCCCGAGATCGTGAAGTTCATCGACAGCCGTTACCGGACCATCGCCAAGAAAGATTCCCGCGCCATCTGCGGCCTTTCGATGGGCGGTTTCCACACGCTGTACATCTCGCTCAACAACCCCGACATGTTCGGCTGGTCGGGCATGTTCTCCGCCGCCATCGGCGTGAGCGACGACTCCGTCAGCCCGATCTACCAGCAATTCGACCAGAAGCTCGCCACGTACTTCGCCAAGAAGCCGCGCCTGCTGTGGATCGGCATCGGTTCGACCGATTTCCTCATCCAGGCGAACAACGATTTCCGCAAGAAGCTCGACGAGAACAAGTATCCGTACACCTATCTGGAAACGGACGGCGGCCACATCTGGCGCAACTGGCGGATCTATCTCAGCGAGTTCGTGCCGCTGATCTTCAAGTAGCGGATTCGATCCGTTTATTTAGACGACTCCCGTCCACGATTTCATGCTGAAATGTGGACGGGAGTAACTTTTTCGCGGCCCCGTCCACGCTGGAGCCCCAAAATGTGGACGGGCGGATGATGGCAGATTACTTGAACAGCTTCCGGGCGAAAGTATTCAGGTACAGGCGCCAGTTCGACCAGACATGACCGCCGTCGGAGACGAAGTACTCGTGGTCCAGGCCCTGCTCGGTGAGCTTGGCGTGCATTTCCTCGGCGCCTTGGAACAGGAAGTCGGTGTTGCCGCAGGCAAGGAAGTAGAGCTTCACGCCGGCCTTCTTGAGGGCTGCGATCTGCTCGGGCGTGGCGCTGCCGGCCGCGGAGAGCGGGCAGATGTAGTCGAACAGCTCCGGATAGAGGATCGAGGCGGAGATGGTGTGTCCGCCGCCCATCGAAAGGCCCGCGATGGCGCGCGAAGCCGGTTTGGGGATGGCGCGGAAGTTCTTCTCGATGAACGGGACGATCTCCGTGCAGAGGCTCTTCACATAGAGTTCGCGGTTTTCAGGTGCGCGCCAGTCGATGGCCTTCTCCGGGATGTTGAGGGTGCGGGCTGCCGCCTGTCCGGGATTGCCGTTCGGCATCACGACGATCATCGGCTCGGCCAGGCCCTTCTCGATGAGGTTGTCGAGGATCTGGGCGGTGCGGCCCATCGAGATCCAGGCTTCCTCGTCACCGCCTGCGCCGTGGAGCAGGTAGAGCACCGGGTACTTTTTCTTGGGATTGTTCTCGTAGCCGTACGGCGTGTAGACCGTCAGGCGGCGGTCCATGCCGAGGATCTTGCTGGTGTACCAGGGATGGCTCACCGTGCCGTGCTGATGGGCTTCACCGTAATTCTCGGTGCGTTCGCCGGGGACCAGCAGCATCGGGAGATAGCGGGTGCCGTCGCGCTGTACGAGCACGTTCTGCGGGTCATTGACGGCCACGCCGTCCACCACGAAGTTGTAGGTGTAGATTTCCGGGCTGGGGAGCGGGATGGTCACTTCCCAGACGCAGTTCTCACCGCGTTTCATGTCGATGGTGCCGAACCAGGGGTTTTCCATCCACGAGCCGCTGAGTTTCACGACGGTGGCATAGTCGGCTTTCAGCCGGAAGGTCACGCTGTCCTGCGTGATTTCAGGAGAGATGATGGGTTTCTGGTTGCCCCAGAAGGCGAAGTTGGTCAGTTCCTGTGCGTGGAGGGCCGATGCGGCCAGCAGGCACGTTGCAAGGAGGGTCAGGATTTTTTTCATATTGAACGATGGTTGTGGTTGTTATCGGAAGAGGGTGGGGGCGAGGACGGCCAGGTCGGCGCGCCAGGTGATCCAGCTGTGGCCCGCCTGGGCGTTCTCCTTGTATTCGTAGCGGACGCCGGCGTCCTTCAGGTAGCCGAGGGCTTCCTGGCAGTTCATATAGGCGATGTCGGACGGGCCGCCCTGGGTGAAGACCAGCGCCTTGAAATTGCGGTTGAGGGCGGGGGCGATCTCGGAAAGCCGGATGCGTTCCACATATTCTCTCTGCCGGCCCGGCGAGAAGCTGGAACTCAGCACCCAAACCTGGCTGAAAAGCGTGGGATGCAGGAAGGCCGTCTCGATGGTCTCCATTCCGCCCATCGACAGGCCTGCCATGGCACGGTGGGCCTGGTCGGCTTTCACGCGGTAGTTCGCTTCGACGAAAGGAATGATGCTGCGGACCATGTCTTCGCCGAAAAGGGGCACTTCGCCCATCATGTCGTCCGCTTCGATGGTGCCGTTGGGCATCACGACGATCATCGGGACGATCTTTCCCTCGGCAAGCAGGTTGTCGAGGATCCAGCCTGCCGCGCCTACGCCCGGCCAGGAGGCGTCGTTGTCACCGCCGCCGTGGATGAGGTAGAGCACCGGCAGTTTCTTGCGCGACTGCTCGTAGCCGGCAGGGGTCCAGACGTGCATCCGGCGCAGGCAGCCCAGCGTGGAAGACCAGTACCAGCGCTGCGCCAGGGCGCCGTGCGGCACGTCTTTCACATAGCCCTCTCCTTTCGTGAAAACGGAGGCCTGTTCGGCTGAAAGCGGGGCTTTCGGATCCTGGACGCGTACGCCGTCCACCAGGAAACTGTAGCGGAAGCAGCCGTCGGACAGGCCTTCGCAGCGGCCCTGCCACACGCCGTCGGCATTCTTTACGAATTTTACGGGATTGTCCCAGGGCAGGTCGCCCGTCACGGCGACGGTCCTGGCTTCGGGTGCGTAGATCTGGAAAAGGACGGCGCCGTCCGGAAGGATGCGGACGGACTGGAGGGTGTCGTTGGGGGTGGGCTGCCGGAACCATTGGGCCGAGGCCGGAAGAAGGATGCAGCAGGCCAGCAGTGTAGTGAGGAAGAGATGTCTTTTCATTTTCATATAATGTCAGGGTTCCAGCGGTGCGCCCATCGCGGAAGCGACCGCATCGTTTTCATCGAGCCGGAAAACCATGAACTGCGGGTTACCGGCCGTACAGGGCGTCCAGCGCTGAGGTCCGTCGCCGTTGGGGTTGCCGGTCCGGGCAAAATCGGTCCAGCAGGTGATCATCTGTTCCGCCAGGGCGTAGTCGCCTTCGGTAAAAGGCCGCCAGCCGAAGCGGAGCGATTTGAACATATACCAGAGTTCCGAGGAGTGGAAAGCGCCCGTCAGGACGTCGGGGCGGCCGTCGGAGGGAAGCCGCCGTGCGAACTGGTAGGCGTAGGCCGGACTTCCCGTCGCTTCGCGTGCGGCGCAGAAACGGTCGATGCCGCCGGCCAGGCCGGTCATGTCGTCGAGCGTGCAGCCGATGAGGTAGGGTACGTCGGCGATCCGCCCGCCCAGGGCGGCCTCACCGAAAGATTCGGGCAGGGCGTACCCGTCGATGACGGGGGAGGTGATGCCGGCAGGATACTGTCCGGTTTCGGCCGCATATTGCCAGACGAGATTGAGGAACGCCTGCGGTTCGGCGGCGCGCATCTGTTCGGGCGTCGTGCAGCCGGCCCAGTCCATCAGGGCCTTTCCGGCGGCTTCGGCTTCCGGCAGCGTCGCACGGCCGAGCAGCGTCCGTTCGGAAATGCCGCCGCCGCTCTGGATGATGGCGCCCGCGACCAGGTCTTTGGCGAGCGGGGAGGTGACAAGCGTCTGTACGCTCATTGCGCCGGCGCTCTGCCCCATAAGGGTGATGTGGTCCGGGTCTCCGCCGAAGGCGGCGATGTTGGCTTTCACCCATTTGAGCGCGGCGATCTGGTCGAGCATGCCGTAGTTGCCCGAGACGTGCTCCGGATTCTCGGCCGAAAGGGCCGGGTGGGCCAGGAAGCCCAGCAGCCCGAGCCGGTAGTTGAAGGTCACGAGCACGCCGCCGTGCCGCGCCCATTCTTCCCCGTCCATTTCCGGCTCGGAGCCCCAGCCTGCCACGTAGCCGCCTCCGTGGATCCAGAGGGTGACGGGCAGTTTGGCCTTCGGCTTTCCGGCGGCAGGCGTCCAGACGTTCAGGTAGAGACAGTCTTCGCTGAACGTCGGGTCGCCGTCGAAGAAGAACTCCGGGGTATAGCCGCCCGGGGTATGGGCGTTCTGCCAGGAGGGGGCGCCGAAGGTGTCGCACACCTTTACGCCGTCCCAGGGAACGACGGGCTGCGGTGCTTTCCACCGCAGTTCCCCGACGGGGGCGGCGGCATAGGGGATGCCCTTGAAGACCGTCACGCCGGGTGTTTCCGTGGGGACGCCCCGGATCTTTCCCCCGGAGACGGTCAGGACCGGATTCCTGGGTGCGCAGCCGGTGGCTAGCGCCGCGACGGCCATTATCAAAAGGAATCGTTTCATCATATTGGTCTGTTTTGAATGACATGGCTTTGTTTCGAGACTACGGCCCCTGCGGGGCCTATCCCTCCCATCGCAAGCGATGGGCCCCTCCCACTCACGGCTGCGTGGGCGCAGACGGTCTCGAAACAAAGCCGTATCATTCAATTAGATCGTCACTTCAGCCGTTTGGCGGATGTCGTCGGAAGCGGCGCCCAGCAGGAGCTGCAGCTTGCCGTGTTCCAGATCCCAGGCGCCCGTTTCTTCGTTCCAGTAGCGCAGGTCTTCGAACGGAATCTCGAGGGATACTTTCCGGCACTCGCCGGCCTTCAGGGTGACACGCTTGAACGCCTTGAGTTCCTTGGCGGGCCATTCCACGCTGGAATCGATGCGGCGGACATAGAGCTGGACCACTTCGTCGGCCTCCATTTCGCCTTCGTTCGTGAGCCGGAAGGTGACTTTGACCTTTCTGCCGGAGACGGAAGCCTTCAGGCGGTCGTAGCCGAACGTGACGTAGGAGAGGCCGTGGCCGAAGGCAAACATTGGCTTGATCTCCTTCGTGTCGAACCAGCGGTAGCCCACATAGAACCGTTCCGTGTACTGGGAGACGGGCTTGGGCAGGGCGTCGATCAGCGCCTGGCGCTCGGCTGGGGTCATCTTGAGGACGTCCGGACGGAACATCAGGGTGAAGAGATCGCCGCCGGCACTGTTGCCCGGGAAGTTCCCAAGGGCGTAGGCGGGGCTGTCCTCGAGTTTCACCGGGAAGGTGAACGGCAGCTTGCCCGACGGGGCGATGTCGCCGAAGAGCACTTCCGCCAGGGCGGTGCCGCCTTCGGTGCCGTTCCACCAGCCCTGCACGATGGCCGGGGAGACCGGCTCCAGGACCTGGAGATCGGTCGGACCGCCCGAAACCAGCACGGTGGCCAGGTTCGGATTGGCCGCGTAGAGGGCCTGGACCAGGGTTTCCTGCCCGCAGGGAAGCTTGATGTCCTTGCGGTCGGAGCCTTCGGTCTCGATGCTCTTGTTGGTGCCGCCGAAGAAGAGTACCAGGTCGGCCTCCCGGGCCAGGGCGACGGCCTCGGCCAGCAGCGCCGGATCGGCGGGCTCGTTGATGGCGGCGGCTTCCAGCGGGTCCGGCTCGGCCGGGACGGGTCCCCAGCGGAAGCCGGGATAGTTCTTGTAGCCCGGCGCGTAGGTCACTTCGACGCCTTCTCCGGCACGGGCCCGGATGCCTTCGAGGGGCGTCACCTCGTAGAGGGCCTTGACGCCGGCGCCCATTCCGCCGCTCTGTGTCTTGAGTACGGCGTTCTGGCCGATGACGGCGATTTTCTTCACGTCCGGCCCGACCGGCAGGATGCCGTCGTTCTTAAGCAGCACGATCGATTTCTCGGCCACTTCGCGGGCGATACGCTGCGATTCCGGCTGCGAGGTCATCCGGGTGTTGGCGACGTCGGCCGGCACCGGCTCCACAGCAAAGCGGACGCGCAGGATCTGGCGTACCTTTTCGTTCACGAGGTCCTCGGTCAGGGCGCCGGCGGCGATGGAGTCGATCACGGGCTGGCCCAGATAATTGGAACCGGTCATCTGCACGTTGAGGCCGTGCAGCATCGCGCCCATCGTGCTGTGGGTGCCGCCCCAGTCGGAAACGGTCATTCCCCTGAATCCCCATTCGCCGCGCAGGATCTCGTTGAGCAGGTGCTCGTTCTCGGAGCAGTAGTCGCCGTTCACCTTGTTGTAGGCCGGCATCACGCTCATCGCACCGCCTTCTACAATGGCGCGCTCGAAGGGCTTGAGATAGATCTCGCGGAGCGTCCGCTCGTCGATCTGCACGTCCACGCTGCCGCGGCTGGTCTCCTGGTTGTTCACGGCGAAGTGCTTGATGCATACGGCCGTTCCCTGGTCCTGGACGCCTTTGGTGTAGTACAGCGCCAGGGCGGCGGAAAGGATGGGGTCTTCGCTCAGGTATTCATACGTCCGGCCGCCCACGGGCAAGCGCTGGATGTTCACGGCGGGGCCGAGGATGACATCCTTGCCGCGGAGACGGGCCTCCTGGCCCATGCCGGTGCCGTACTTGTAGGCCAGGTCTTCGCTCCAGGTCGCCGCCAGGGCGCTTCCGGTGGGGAAGTAGGTGGCGGAGTCGAGCGTCCAGCCGGCGCTCATGAAGCCGTTGGGCTGGCCTTCCTCGCGGATGCCGAACGGACCGTCGGCGTAGTTGATGTCGGCGATGCCCAGCCGTTCCACGCCGGCCGAGGACATATTGGTCTTACTGTGCAGCATCTCGACCTTCTCCTCGAGGGTCATCTGCGCGATGATTTCGTCGATGCGGGCGTCGTTGGCCGAGAGTTTCTCCTGGGGGGATACGGGTTTCGCGCAGGCAGCGGCCAGCGCGAGGGCCAGGAGGGCGGGGATGAGGTATCTTTTCATAGAAGGGATGGATTATTTCTTGCTGTATTTGCGGGTACGGGCATCGTCGATGACGCCTTTCCAGTCGAGCCCGAAGGCGAAGTCGTAGGTATTGCCATCGGCATCCACGTGGCAGCGCAGGTCGTGCGGCGTGTCTTCGGCCTGTTCTTCCACGGTGCGCATATCGGCGGGCAGCTGCATCGGCAGCAGGCCGGACGGTTCGGCGAGGCCGCTCACCAGGTCGAGGACGGCCTGGTTCTGCGTGCCGAGGCTCAGGAGGATGGCGTCGGCGCAGGGTTCGAATTCGGCGGGCACGAAGGGCCGCGTGGCGGCGATCACCACGACGACGGGCTTGTCGCCCATCGCTTTGCGGGCGGCGATGACGCTGTTCAGGTCGTCCACGTTGTCGGTCGTGACGGTCTTGCCTTTATAGGAACGGTTTGCGGAAGGCTCCTTCGGGTCGCCGCCGGCCAGCGATTCGGCGCGGGCGTATTCGGCGGTGTAGGGGAGATACTGCAGGCTGATGGGCACGTAGCCGTTGCCGCCGGCTTCCCGGTCCTTCACGTCGTAGCCGGTGCCGGAGTAGGGTTCCTGGATGAAGACCAGCGCAAAGTCCGCTTCAGCGGGGGTTTCGGCCCAGCCGTAGTATTTCTCCACCAGCTCTTTTTCGACGGGCAGCGCCCAGTAGTCGGGATGTGCGCCGAACAGCCCGAAACGTCCGGCAAAGGCCGGATAGTGCCGCTGCGGCACATACACCTTCGGCTTCCCGTCCTGACCGGGCGTCTGCGGCAGCACGCTTCCGTGATTCTTCAGCAGGACCACCGACTTTCGCTGGGCGTCGTAGCCGGCCGCCATGAATTCCGGATTGCCGACCAGCGCGGCGGCCGCCGCCGGATCGACGTAGGGATTCTCGAAGAGTCCGGTGCGGAAGACATTCATCAGCAGCCGGACGGCCGACGCTTCGAAGCGGTCGCGGGCAGCATCCTCGCCGAATTCCGCGCACCACATCCGGTAGGCCTCCAGCACGGGGCCCTTGTCGTTGTTGCCGCCGAACTGGTCCACGCCGGCCTTCAGCACCGCATAATGCCGCTCGGCTACGGAAAGCGTCTCCACGCCCCAGCACTTGCCGTCGAACGTCTCGACGCCGGCGTTGTCGTAGGTGATGTTCCAGTCGGTGCAGACGACGCCGTCGAAGCCGTACCGGTCGCGCAGCAGGTCGCTGATGATGTAATGGCTGAAGTTGTTGCCCACGTTCTGCCCGGACGGGTCGATGCCGGTCGATATGGTGTAGTAGGGCATTACGGCGGAGGCGCTGCGGGTCCGGCCGTTCAGATGGAATGCGCCTTTGACGAAGGCCTGCAGGTGCGTCTGGAAGTTGCCGCCGGGATACACGGCATATTTTCCGTAGTTGAAGTGTGCGTCGCGGCCGCCCTCTTCCGGTCCGCCGGACGGCCAGTGCTTGACCATGGCGTTCACGCTTTCGGCGCCCCAGCCGTCGCGGGCGCCTTCGGTGCTCTGGAAGCCGTCCACGTAGGCCCGTGCCAGGTCGGTATCCAGGTCGGGATCTTCGCCGAAGGTGCCGTTGAAGCGGTTCCACCGCGGTTCGGTGGCCAGGTCGATCTGCGGGCTCAGCGCCGTCGCGATGCCGAGCGCCCGGTATTCCTTCGAAGCGATGTCCCCGAACTGGCGTACCAGTTCCGGGTCAAACGTGGCGGCAAGTCCCAGCGGGGTGGGCCACAGGGAGATCTGTCCGCCTGCGCCGGCGTTGAATTCAGCCGTGGCGCTCGTTTCGTTGCGGGGATCGGAACTGTTGTTGGCGGGGATGCCGCAGCCCAGGGCCTCGACGAAGGCCTGCACGTTGTTGTTCCAGCGGGCGGCGATTTCGGGGCTGCCGACCGTGGTGACCAGCACCGCACGCAGGTTGTCTTCGCCCAGGAACTTGCGCTGGGCATCGGTCAGTTCGGCCGTGGGTACGGCCTGGTGGCTGCT
This sequence comes from uncultured Bacteroidales bacterium, assembly GCA_947306365.1. GTDB lineage: Bacteria > Bacteroidota > Bacteroidia > Bacteroidales > UBA932 > Cacconaster. Next base: position 61,909 of record CAMZGD010000004.1, on the reverse strand, counting down.
GTAGAGCATCAGGCCGGCGATTTCTTCGACCGAGAGGCGGCTGGCCAGGTCGACGGCGCGTTCCCGGGCGGGACGCCGCCAGTTCTCGTACGGATCGAGCTGTCCGTTGCGGTTGAGGTCCTTGAAGGCGTAGCCGCGGACGGTCAGGATGGGGGCTGAGGTGTAGCCGAGCGTGGGGCCGCCCTTTTGGACGATGAGCTGGTAGCCGTCGGCCGGCTGCGCTTCCCATTTCTGTCCGCAGGCGCTGGACAAGGCGATGGCCGCGACCGCAAGGGCCGCCGTCATCAGACGTTTAGGCATCGGGTTCTTCATAGCGGTTTCTTCTTGTTACGAAGATAGGTATAATCCGCCGAAAGAAAAACCCCCGCGAACAGACCGGCAAACAATTGAACAGAATGCGAAACAAATTCAGAAAACGGGATGGCGTTGCCTGCAGATATTTTTTGGGCAAACGGCGGTATTTGCCTACTTTTGTGGTAATGATGAAACGAGTTGCTCACTCATATCGGCTGGCGGCAGCGTTGCTGCTATCGCTGCTGGCGGCGGGGTGCGGGCCGGCGCGGCGGACGGCGGCGGCACCGTCGGTCGAGGCGAAAGCGACCGTGACGCCGGCCATCGCTGCCGGGCAGTACTCGGGCATCACCCGCATCGACGGCAACCGCTATGCCGTCGTGGACGACAAGCTCCGGGGCGGCGGCATCGTCTTTTTCGACATCGCGCTGAATCCCGCCGACGGATCCATCGAGGCGGTCCAGGCCGAAGTCCCGGCGGCGACGAAACTGGCGGACGTGTCGGGACTGGACTGCGAAGGCATCGCCTGTGCCGACGGGAAACTCTATGTTTCGGCGGAGACCGACCAGTCCATCCGTGAATATGACCTGGCGGGAAATGCCACGGGCCGATCGTTCCCCGTTCCCGCCGAAATGGGCCGTAGCTGCATTCACGCCAACGCCGGCTTCGAAGCCTTCACCTACAATGCGGTCACCGGCCATTTCTGGACGACGACGGAACGGCCGCTCCTGAAAGACACGCTGGTTCCCCGCCTGCACCGGCTCCAGCGGTTCGGAAAGTCCTTCCGGCCGGACCGCCAGTATCTTTACCAGATGGACGCGCCGCTCCGCTCGGCTGCGGATACCCGGGCCTACGTCCACGGCATTTCCGCGATGACGGCGCTCGACGACGGGAGCCTTCTCATCCTCGAACGGGAGGTGTATGTCCCCGCCGGAATGATGCGGGCCATCGGCGAGACCTTCTCGCTGACGAAGATCTATCAGGTGATGCCCTCGGGCGACGGTAGCGCCGTCCTTCCCAAGCAACTGCTCGTGGAATTCACGACACGGGCGTCCAACCTGGCCAATTACGAGGGGATGTGCCTCGGCCCCCGGCTGCAGGACGGCCGCCGCACCCTCCTGCTCATTGCCGATTCGCAAGGGGGGTACGGCGGCCTGGTACGCGAAAATCTGAAAGTGATTATCCTTCCTTGACGGCTTTTTTCTTCTCGCCGAGAATGCACCAGCGGAGGAACGGAATGCGGCGCAGCACTTCGTAGAGCAGCGGCGTAAGCGCGAACACGGCGACGGCCAGGATCAGGTAGATGGCTGCGGGCGGCAGCTGGGTATGTTTTTTCAGCGTGTAGCCCACCGCGGCGACCACCAGATAGTGGAGGATGTAGAGGCCGAAGCTGGACCGTGTCATATAGCCGGCGAAGCGGCCCGTCCGGTCGAAGCGCGCCTGGAACCAGCCGATCAGCGCCAGGCACATCAGCCAGCTGTAGAGACAGTTGAGCGGGGATTGCAGATACTGCGGGGAGGTGTTGTCCTGTCCGAAGGTAGTGCCGATCAGTACGGCTCCGGCCGCGACGGCGCCGGCCAGAAGCGGAATCCAGGCTTTCTTCACCTTTTCCTGCACGGCGTCGTGCGCGAACACGAAGTAACCCAGCAGGAAAGGAATCAGATAGAAGACAGGCTTGTACAGATTCCAGAGACCGTCCGCGCTTTCCGGGCGGGGATTCTTGACGAGGGTTTGTTCCCCGACCCAGAACAGGATGCCGAGCAGGAGGGTCCACACGAGGCCCGCCTTGCCGCCGAACAGCCGCCCGCACCCCTCGTAGAACCGGTCCCTGCGGTCGAGGGCGCGCACCAGCAGCAGCACGAGGCACAGGAGCCACAGCACCTGGATGAACCAGAGCGGGCCGGTGCCGCTGAGGGCGCACATGATGTATTTGCCCGGACCGGGTGTGGCTGTCAGTGCGTCGCCCCTCCCGGCCACAAGTGTGTTGAAGTATCCTGTAATCCACTGGAACACGAAAAGTCCGATCGTTCCGGGCACCAGCAGCTTGCGCGTGCGTGCCCTTAACCATTCCTTACCGGATTGCTTTTCCAATGCATACCGGGCGCTGATGCCCGCGAGCAGGAAGAGCAGCGGCATGAAGAAGGGATACAGGATGTACATCACGACATCCTGATACTGCTTGTACTGCGGGTAGTTGCCCCAGCCGCCGATGCCGCCGAAGACACCCTTGTTGTTGAAGAAATAGATGACGTGGTAGAGCAGCACGAGCAGTACCGTCACCCAGCGAAGATTGTCAAGCCAATGTTTTCTCATCGTTTCCTGTTTTGAATCTGTCGCAAAGATAAACAAGTTTATTAAATAAACCAAATTTTTTCAAAAAAAAGTGACCCCGCCGGCTTACGGACGGGGTCTCCTCATCAAAATTACCAAAACACTTAAATTGTCTGATGCAAAGTTCGGCAGAATCTTGTCGCCGGGCAATCCCCATTTATTGGGATTTTCGTAACTTTACCCGTCCAATTGTCATAAAGCACGATGAAAGATATCCAGTGCATCGGCGTTCTTACGTCGGGGGGCGACTCTCCCGGAATGAATGCGGCCATCCGCGCGGTCACGCGCTCCGCCATCTTCGCAGGATGGAAAGTCTATGGCATCTACCGGGGCTACGAAGGCCTCATCAACGGCGAAGTCAAGGAGTTCACCAGCGAATCGGTGAGCAATACGATCCAGCGGGGCGGCACGATCCTCAAGACGGCCCGCAGCAAGGAGTTCCGGACGCCGGAAGGCCGTACAAAGGCGTATGAGACGCTCAAGCGGCACCATATCGACGCCCTGGTGGTCATCGGCGGCAACGGATCCCTTTCCGGCGCGCAGGAGCTGGCCCGCGAACACGACGTCACGGTGATCGGCCTGCCCGGCACCATCGACAACGACCTCTACGGCACCGACTCGACCATCGGCTACGACACGGCGCTCAACACCATCGTGGACTGCGTCGACAAGATCCGCGACACGGCCACCTCGCACGACCGCATCTTCTTCGTGGAAGTGATGGGCCGCGACGCCGGTTTCCTGGCGCAGAACAGCGCCATCGCTGCCGGGGCCGAAGCCGCCATCATCCCGGAAGACCGCACCGACATCGACCAGCTCGCCCAGTACATCGGGCGGGGCATCCGCAAGAGCAAGAACAGCTCCATCGTGCTGGTGTCGGAAAGCAAGAAGGACGGGACCGGCGGGGCGCTCCACTACGCCGAACGCGTCCGCAACGAGTATCCGCAGTACGACGTGCGGGTGACGATCCTCGGGCACCTGCAGCGAGGCGGCCGGCCATCTGCCTACGACCGCATCCTTGCCTCCCGCCTCGGCGTGGCGGCCGTCGAAGCCCTGAAGGAGGGGCAGCGTAACATCATGGTCGGCATCAAGAACGACCAGGTCGTCTATGTGCCCATCAGCAAGGCGGTCAAGATCGACAAGCCGATCGACCGCGAACTGATCGACGTCCTTACTGAACTGTCGATTTGATGTGGATGTCCCGCTGGGGGAACGGAATCTCGATGCCGTTCTCGTTGAGCGTATTGTAGATCAATTCCCTGGCCCGCGACAGGAATCCGTAGCGCTCTTCCACAAGCACGTACTGCTTGAGGGCGATGTCCACGCTGCTCTCGCCGAAGCCGTCGAAGGCGACCGTGATGCCGCGCTTGGGATCGACGATGTTGCGCCCGTACTTGTCTTTCGTCATCAGGCTCTGGGAGGCTTCCAGCAGCAGGGCGCGGACCTTCTCCACGTCGGTGCCGTAGCTGACGCCCACGCCCACCTTGACGTATTCGTAGGCGCTGCTGCGCGTCAGGTTCTTGAAGTTCTTGTTGAACAGCGTGGTGTTGGTGAAGGCGATGAGCGTGTCCTCGACCGTCTGGATCTGGGTGGCCTGGTAGCTGATGGAGGTCACTTTCCCGCGGATGCCGTCGCATTCGATGTAGTCGCCCACGCGCAGGCGGCCCGACATCAGCTGGATGCCGTAGATGAAGTTGTTGAGGATGTCCTTCATCGCGAGGCCGAGACCGGTGGCCAGGCCGGCGGCGACGAGGGAGAGCGCGCCCATCGGGATCCGCAGCAGCACGATGGTCATCACGAGGTAGCTGCCCCAGACGAGGATGGCGATCACGTTGTCGGCCAGCGTGAAGTTGATTTCGTTGGCGTGGACGTACGTCTTGCCTTCCCGGGCCATCAGCTTCTCGTAGCGAGCCTTGCGGTAGACGGCTTTCAGCAGGTAGCTCAGATAGCGGAACAGGAAGTACAGCGCGGTCACCAGCACGAGCTTGTAGAGGGAAAGGTGGAGGATGGCGTTGCCTTCCTTGTCGACGAGGTTGAAGAAGGGTTTGTAGAAAACCTCCTTGCAGATCTCGGTCAGGTCGAACACGCCGGAAGCCATCCACAGGCATAACGGGATGGAGAGGACCATCAGGATCGGCAGGCAGGCCTGCTTGACGAAGTCGAACAGCCAGGTCACGGAGATGAACGAATCTTTCCGGTCCGGTTCGATGACGGTATGGTTCTTCTTGTATTCCAGCCTGCGCTGCCGGATCGTCCGTTCTTCGTACAGGTCGAGCAGCACGTAGATCGCCGTGATGGTCTCGATGGCCGTGAGCTGGAAGAGCCACCAGATGAAGATCTGCACGGCCAGCAGCACGTAGCCGGCCCACGACACGACGAGCGTCGCGAGCATCACGCCGAACGTGATCCAGCTGTAGAGCATGTCGCCCCGGGCTTCCTTCGCATTGCGGACCCGGCGGCAGATGACGTACTGCCAGATGGTGAAGGCCAGGATGACCGGCGGGAAGATCAGGTTGACCAGCCGGTTGGGGATGAAGATGATGCGGAACGTGATGACCAGCAGGCCGAGCAGGGCGACCGGGACATAGAGCCGGGCGACCTTCCGGATGTGCGCCGCGGGAATCCGGATGAGCAGCGAGACGAGAATGGCCGCGAGCAGCCACGCGTAGATGAGCAGCAGTCCGGAGGCGACCTGGAAGAAGTTCTGCTTGACCGAGAGGATGGCGATCATCACCGTCACGGCGAAGATCACCACGCCGCTGAGCAGGGTCACGAGGGGGCTCCGCTGCCGGAACGTTTCGCTCTGGAAGCGTTTGACCCGCTTCCGGAGCACCCGCGCCACGAGGTTGCTGACCAGCGTGGCGATCAGGATGTAGAAGAGGATGAAGGCGATGAATCCGACGATCACCGGTCCGCGCCATTCGCTCTGCCGCAGGGCGAGTGCGTCGGCGCTGCTGTCGCCGATGCCATATTTGCGGCGCGTGTCCTGGAAGGCCGTCCGGGCGTAACGCGGGAACGAGCGGAGCACCTTGAAATAGTTGTCCTGCCCGTCGATGAAGATGCGCTTGCGGATGAGCCGGTAGCGGTTGCGGGCATATTCGTAGCTTTCCGCGAGCCGGTTGCTCGTGGCTTCGTAGTGGTCGTTGTCCATCACGATCCGGTCGCGGAACTCCGTGTACATCGCCAGCAGGTTGAGCGCATAGGTGAGGCAGGAGTCGCGGTCGGCGCGTCCCTGCTCGTCGAGGGTGAAGGGTTCGTCGGCGTCCTCGTCCTGGCCGGTGATATCGAAGCCGGCGTGGTGGTGCGTGCTTTCGCGCAGCAGGATGGTATCCATCACGGCGGAGAGGCTGTCGGGAATGACGTCGATCTTGTCGAGGAGGGGCGGCAGGCGCCGGAGCGCTTCCGACAGGTGCTCGTAGCGCTCGATCTCGAGGTCGAGGCGCGTGACGATCTCGTCGAACGGCATCCGCTGCCGCGTGTAGTCTTCGTATTCCTTGCTGACCTCCTCGAGGGCGTAGGTCATGTCGAAGGTATAGTCCTGGTTTTGCGAATACAGGATCAGGGCCAGCTCGTTGCACCGTTTCGTCATTTCCACCAGGCGCTGGTGCTGCAGCTCGTTGCTCTGCCCCAGCCGCGCCTGCATATGCTCCATCTTCGCGTGCTCCTGGTGGAGCTCGGAGCGGAGGATGCTGAGGGTCTTGGCGAAATTGCGCTCGTTGAACACCGCGTAGGCGGGGAGGGAGACCAGCAGCGTCAGGGCCAGGATCGGAAGGATTCGCTTTTTCATGGAAACGCAGGATTAATGGTCGCAAAGATACAAAATCGGCGGATTTTTCGTAACTTGCAGAGTAAATATCCGATACGATGCGCCCTTCCTTCCTGTTCTGTCTTCTCGCCTGTGCGCTGCTGGCGGCCGGGCCGATGGTTTCCTGTACCTGCACGCGGGAGAAGCCGCTCGAAGCGGCCGACCTGCGCGGCCTGACGCAGGCGCAGCTGCAGCAGATGCGCGAGGAGATCCTTTCCCGCCACGCCGACGGGAGCCCGCTCTCGTCGTGCGAGACGGCCAACGTGGAGCTGCTGCGCGAACAGGAGCGCCGGCTCGACAACGGCTGGGTGTTCGGCGAGTGGCGCGAACGCCACGGGGCGCGGCTGATCTTCCGCGACGACGGGACGGTGAGCGTGGGTGCGCGCGACGGCGTGTACGACGAGCTGGGCGTCTACAAGTTCATCTCGCCCGAACAGCCGTCCTTCGAATCGGTCTGGCGGGTCGTGTACGACGAGGGAGGCAATCCGGTCGTGCTCGTCTCCACGCCTTCGGGGCCGGACTTGATCTATCCCGGCCGCCGCGGCGCCAAAACCTTCAGCGAGCGGACCGGCGACCTGCAGCTGTCTTCCGAAACGGGTTATTATTTCACCAAGATATAGACTGCTATGAGCGCGAACAACTTTTTTACCTTTCTGGCCGGGGCCGCCGCGGGTGCGGCGGTGGCCTGGCTGCTTTCGACCGAGAAGGGCCGTCAGACGGCCGAGGAACTGAAACGCCGTGCCGCCGAGGGCCTGGATGAACTGGAATCGATGGTTGAAGACGTCAAGGTCAAGGCGGAATCGGCGGCGAAGACGGCCGCCGAGACCGTGGAGGAGGCGGTGGGGAAGGTATGAGCGACCTGAAGGATTATGTCGACCTGAAAGCCGACGAGCTGAAGCTGCGGACGACGAAGGGCCTTTCTACCGCGATGGGCCGGCTCGCCGCGCTGCTGCTGTCCGTGGGCCTGCTCGTGATCGTGCTCGGCCTGCTGGCCGTGGTGCTGATCCAGTGGATCGGCCAGTGGACCGGCAGCCTGGCGGTGTCGAGCAGCATCGTCTGCGGGGTGTTCCTCGTCGCGCTGGCCGTGGTCTTCCTGCTGCGCAAGCGGCTGTTCCGCGACACTTTCGTCAGACTTTTCATCCGGATTTTCTATGGCGACGATGAAGTATAGGCAGGATCCTGCCGGGTTTGCCGGCATCCGCACCTATGCGGAGCTGGAAGCTTCGCTGCGGGTGGTCAGGCGTTCGCTCCGCACGAACCAGCTGGCCAGTCCCGTGTCACAGTTCGTGGCCGGGGGCGGCTTCCGCTGGACGGATGTCGCGCTGCTGCTTATCCGGGCGCTCAGGCGACGTCTCCTGCGGCCGCGTCCAGGTAATTGAGGATGATGTCGACGGCCTGGTCTTCGGTCAGCCCGTCGACGTTCAGTGTCAGGTTGTAGTTGCGCGCGTCGTAGCGGCTTACCCCGGCGTAGCGCTGCACGTAGTTCTCGCGTGCCTTGTCCACTTTGGCGAGGACTTCTTCCGCCATCTCCCGCGGGAAATTCTGCTTGCGCATCGTGCGCGCGATGCGGTTCTCCTTCGAGGCCGTGATGAAGATGTCCATCTTGTTGGGACGGTCCCTGAGCACGAAGAAGCCGGAGCGGCCGGCGATCACGCATGAGGTTTCTTCGGCCATCGCGCGCAGGATCTCGGTCTCTGCCTTGAAGATGTCGTCGGTGGTGACGGTCGGGTTGAATTCCTTGCCGTAAACGGAATCGGCTTCGACAAAACCGCCCGGTGCCGGTGCCGGGGCCAGCCGCTGGATGAAGTCGGACAGCCAGTTTTTCTTCTCCGCCTTCAGCCGTTCGATGGTGGAGGGGGTCAGGTCGAATTTCTTGGAAAGGGCTCGGATGAGTTCTTTGTCGCAGAAGCGGACGCCCAGCCGTTCGGCGAGTTTCTTGCCGATGGTGTGGCCGCCGGAGCCGAGTTCGCGGCTGACGGTGATCACGAATTGTTCGTTGAGGTTCATATCGCGGTTTTTATTGTTTTTCGGTGGTCATTCTTTTCCCTTGATGTCGATGGCGAAGCCTTCGTCGATGAGCGGCTGCACGAGCGTACGCATCTGTTCGACGGTGAAGGCTTCCAGCCCTTCTTCGGGGGTGGGGCGGTCGATGGTATAGACCATCACTTCGCGCGGCCGGAGCCGGCGCACGATGTCCATCCATCCTTCCAGCACTTCAGAGGCCGACGAGTCGAACGTCCTGCTGCGGAGAAACATCGTCTGCAGCACGAAGTTCCCTTCGAACCGTTCCAGCGCCTCCACCACGCGGGCGAGTTCGTAGCCCGGCGCGGGCTGGTTGATCCTGGCGACGAGCACATCGGTCGGGGCGTCGATCTTCAGGATCGGGTTGTCCACTTTGCGGAGTGCGGCGAACACTTCGGGCACGTGGACGCGGGTGGCGTTGGAGAGCACGGATACCTTGGCTTTCGGGTAGTAGGCGTCGCGCAGGAACAGGGTGTCGTCGATGATGCGCGGGAATTCGGGGTTGAGGGTGGGCTCTCCGTCGCCCGAGAAGGTGATCGAATCGATGGGGGTGCCTTCCAGCATCAGTTCGATCAGCTTGTTCTCCAGGTCGCTGCGGACTTTGGCGGCGGTAGGGAGGACCGTGTCGCCGCGTCCGTCCCGGTTCCAGCCGCATTCGCAGTAGATGCAGTCGAAGTTGCAGACCTTTCCCCGCGTGGGCAGCAGGTTGATGCCGAGCGACCGGCCGAGGCGGCGGCTGTGGATCGGCCCGAAGACAGTCTCTTCTCTCATCATGGCGGTTGGCGATTTATTCTGTAAAGATAACGATTATTCCCGGACTCTCCAAAATTGCGTATCTTTGCGCTGGTAAAATACGAAGGCCGATGTTTGTCTATCAGCACAAGGTCCATTACTACGAGACCGACCGGATGGGCGTCACCCATCACTCCAACTACATCCGCATCATGGAAGAGGCGCGTGTGGCGTATCTCGACGCCATCGGCGCCAGTTTCGCGCGCATCGAGGCCGACGGTATCGTCTCGCCGGTGATGGCCGTGGAGGGCCGCTATCTCCATTCGACGACGTTCGACGACGTGATCGAGGTCGAGGTCTTCATCCTGGAGATGTCGCTGCTCAAGCTGAAGATCGGCTACCGGATGCGCTGCGGCGGGCAGGATGTCTTCGAAGGCTGGTCGCTCCACTGCTTCCTCGACAAGGAGGGCCGGGCGGTCCGGATCGCGGAGCGCTATCCCCAGTTCAAGGACCAGCTTCCTGCGGAATAGGCCATGGCGACGGTGCTCTACTGGCTGGTCATCGCCATCGTGCTGGCCGAATTCTGCTGGTCGGTCTGTCTCACCCTGCTCAACATCAAGGCGTCCCGGCAGCCGGTTCCCGACTTGCTGAAGGATCTCTACGACGCGGACCGTTACCGGAAGCAGCAGGCCTACGCGATGACCAACCGCAAGTTCTCGCTGGTCTCCAGTCTGGTGAGCCTGCTGGTCACGCTTGGCATTTTCGCTTTCGGGGGCTTCGCGGTCTTCGATGCGGCGGCCCGTTCGGTCAGCGGTTCGCCGGTGGTCCAGGCGCTCGTGTTCTGGGGCATCTTCTACCTGATCTCGTGGGTCATTTCGCTGCCGTTCGACATTTACCGCACGTTCGTCATCGAGCAGCGGTTCGGTTTCAACCGGAGCACGCCGAAGCTCTTTGCGGCCGATGCGGTCAAGGGCCTGCTGGTGAACGTCCTGATCCTGGGCGCCGTCCTGGCGGCCTGTGTCTGGATCTACACGCTGACGCCGCGCTGGTTCTGGCTCATCGCCTGGGGTGTGGTCACGCTGTTCTCGCTGTTCATGCAGTATTTCTATTCGCTGCTCATCGTGCCGCTCTTCAACAAGCAGACGCCGTTGCCGGAAGGGGAGTTGCGCACGGCCATCGAGGCGTTCGCGGCCCGTGTCGGCTTCCGGCTCGACAACATCTTCGTCATCGATTCGTCGAAGCGCAGCAGCAAGTCGAACGCCTACTTCACGGGTTTCGGCCGTCGCAAGCGGGTGGTGCTCTACGATACGCTGATGGAGCAGCTCTCCACCGACGAGATCGTGGGGGTCCTCGCCCACGAGATCGGGCACTACAAGCGGCATCACATCATCCTTTCCTCGTTGGAGGGGTTTGCGACCAATCTGCTGATGTTCTGGCTGTTCAGCTTGTTCATCGGAAGCGGTGACCTGGCGGCCGCCGCGGGCTGCGCGGCGCCGTCGTTCCACGTCAATCTGGCGGTCTTCTCGCTCATCTACACGCCGCTCAACCTGCTGCTCGACATCGTCACCAACGTCATTTCCCGCCGGCACGAGCGCCAGGCCGACGCGTTCGCCGCGGCCCACGGCTGCGGTCCGGCCGAGGCCTCGGCCCTGAAGAAGATGAGCGCCAAGTCCCTGGCCAACCTCACACCGCATCCCCTGGTGGTCTTCACCGAATACTCCCATCCCACGCTCTACGAGCGGGTGAAGGCGCTGCAAGGAGATTGATCATTAAATCGTTTGCGATTCTCGAGAAAGTCCTTATCTTTGCGGTGAGACGATAAAACGTAGTACGGATGGGTAATCGAGTCGCGCAAAAGTCCCCGCCCGCGAGGCCCTCGCTCTAGAAGTAATTCCGCCACGTAGTCTTGGGGCATCGTATAGCGGGAGGTCATTTGATCTCCCGCTTTGTGTTTCCAGCTGATTTCTTCCGGTTTTCTTCCGGTTTTCTTCCGGTTTTTCCATTAGGGGGTGGGAGAAATGCGCTCTGGCGTGGCGTGACAGTGGATGCGCCTCATGGTTCGCGCCAGGGGCAAACTGCGCGTCCGCCCCTTGACGGCTAACTCCTCCCTTTTAGCCTCGCTGACGCGAGTCTAACGGTCGTCAAACACACGCCGTCACGAGACGGGGCGTCCGCTTGTCCGCCTTTATCCTGCCGCTCACAAATCGTCGCGTCCACTGTTACGCCACGTCTCATTGCGCCTTTTCACACCGGCGTTCGGCTTTCAAGACTACTCATCGGCCGCCATTGGTAGGAATTATATTGCTTTAGTAGTTTGCGGTGGAATCTCGGAGATCTGTTTCGTTTTCTCCCTAGTTTTTCTCCCTACTTTTCTCCCTACTTTTCTCCTTACTTTCTTCCCTAGCAACCGACATGTATTTGGCTGCCGAGTCCCGAATGTAGGAGGGCGATCGTGGCGCTGCCTGTGGAGGGGAATTGTCGAAGTTCTGGTGTTAAAACGTTATGCCCGGCTCCGACAAGGCAATTCTTCTGCGCCTCGACCCCTTTGGGGTCGGGGTGTTTTTTTGTATTTTCTTTGATTATATAGTTTTTCGCTAGCTTTTTTGTAAATTTGTTCATTTGGAGCATTTCCTAAATCAAGATGGACGTATTAAAGAAAGAAGCGACTCGTAGTTTCTTCGACAACATCAATTACAAAGTTGTCGATGATTTACGAGTGACACTAAGACAAGGCAGCAAGGTTAGCATAGCCTCTGCCTGTTTCTCCATATACGCATTCAATGAGCTCAGAGAACAACTGGAAGGCCTGGACGAGCTCCGCTTTATCTTCACGGCCCCTTCCTTCCTGAAGGAACGCGAATCCAAACAGCGCCGGGAGTTCTACATCCCCCGCATCGATCGCGAGCGCACCCTCTACGGTTCCCAGTTCGAAGTCCGTCTCCGCAACCAGCTCACCCAGAAAGCAATCGCCATTGAATGTGCCGAATGGATACGCCAGAAAGTCCGCTTCAAGTCCAACACCACCAACAACATCCTGCAGGGTTTCATTAACGTCAAGAGCGACAGCTGCTTCACATACACTCCAGTCAACGGCTTCACCACCACCGACCTGGGTTGTGAACGCGGCAACAATATGATGAACTTCGTCAACAAAGTCGATGGGGAAAACGCAAAGCAATACCTCCGCGTCTTCAACGAGCTTTGGAACAACGAGAAGGACTTCGCCGATGTCACCGAGGAAATCATCGACCACATCTCTAACATCTACCGCGAGAATTCCCCGGAGTTCATCTATTTCGTCACCCTCTACAACATCTTCAACGAATTCCTGGAGGACATATCAGAAGACATCCTTCCCAACGAGGCCATCGGCTTCAAGGACAGCAAGATCTGGAACAAACTCTACGACTTCCAGAAAGACGCAGCCCTTGCCATCATTTCCAAACTCGAGAAATACAACGGCTGCATCCTGGCCGACAGCGTCGGTCTGGGTAAGACCTTCACCGCCCTGTCTGTCATCAAATACTACGAGACCCGTAACAAGTCCGTCCTGGTCCTTTGCCCCAAGAAGCTCTGCGACAACTGGATGACCTACCGCAACAATTACATTACCAACCCCATTGCGGCAGATCGTCTCTCGTACACAGTCCTCTTCCACTCTGACCTTTCCCGCAACGGAGGCCTCTCCAACGGCATAGCACTCGACAAGATCAACTGGGGCAACTTCGATCTCGTGGTCATCGACGAGTCCCACAACTTCCGCAACGGTGGCAAGCTCACCTGGGGAGATGACGATGAAGACCCCCGCGAGAACCGCTACCTCCGCTTGATGAATAAGGTCATCCGCGCTGGCGTCAAGACCAAAGTCCTGATGCTCTCCGCAACGCCGGTCAACAACCGCTTCAATGACCTCAAGAACCAGCTCCAGCTGGCTTATGAAGGTGATTTCCGCCGCATGGATAATCTCCTCAACACAGAGTCTTCCATCGATGACATCTTCCGCCAGGCCCAAAAATCATACAACGTCTGGGCAAAACTCCCGAGCGAAGAGCGCACAACGGACCGCCTGCTTGGTATGCTCAGTTTCGACTTCTTTGAGGTCCTGGATTCTGTGACCATTGCCCGCAGTCGTAAGCATATAGAGGCCTACTACGACACCGCCGCCGTAGGTAAGTTCCCAACACGGCTTCCGCCGATATCCCGTCGGCCATCTCTTACCGACCTTCCTACGGCCATCAACTACAACGAGATTTTCAACCAGCTCCAGAAACTCAACCTAGCCATCTACACACCGTCCGAGTTCATTCTGGCCAGCAAGGCAGAAAAATACCAGCTCAATCCCGAAACTCACGGCGCCGGACTTACCCTGGTTGGCCGAGAAATGGGTATCCGCCGCTTGATGTGCATCCTCATGCTCAAGCGACTGGAGAGTTCCGTCAATTCCTTCCGACTCACTCTGCAGCGGGTGTTAGATCTGATTACCTCCACCATCGAGAGGATAGACAACCACGAGTCCTTCATTGACGTGGAAGAAGCCCAGGGCTACGACTTTGACATCGAGGACTCCGACAACGACGCCTTCATTGGCACCAAGAAAAACCGGATCGCCCTTGAGGACATGGACTACACCGCCTGGCGTCAATATCTGGTACGGGACCAGGAAGAGCTAGCCCTCACCAAACTGATGCTGGACGACATCACGCCTGAGCACGACAGCAAGCTGCAGCAGCTCGTCGAAGACCTTCGGAACAAGTTCACCCATCCCATCAATGGTGACAACAAGAAAGTCATCATCTTCACTGCATTCTCCGATACGGCTGTCTATCTTTACGATAACCTGGCGAGGCCCATCAAGGAGAAATACGGGATGGATACGGCCCTTGTCACCGGTGACGTGGAGGCTCGCAGCACGCTCAAGCTCCGCGAGAAGTTGGACTTTAACAAAGTCCTGACACTCTTCTCGCCGGTCTCCAAAGAGAAAGCCTCCGTCTATCCCAATATCAACGAAGAGATTGAGGTCCTAATCGCCACTGACTGTATTTCCGAAGGCCAGAACCTGCAGGACTGCGACTACCTCATCAACTACGATATCCACTGGAATCCGGTGCGAATCATCCAGCGCTTCGGCCGTATCGACCGTATCGGCTCCAAGAACGACGTCATCCAGCTGGTAAACTACTGGCCGGATATGACCCTCGACGAATATATCGATCTGAAGGGCCGCGTTGAGGCTCGAATGAAGGTCTCCGCTCTTACCTCCACTGGCGACGACAACCCTATCTCTCCGGAAGAGAAAGGCGACCTGGAGTACCGCAAGGCCCAGCTGAAGAAGCTGCAGGAGGAAGTCGTGGACATCGAGGAAATGAACAATGGCGTATCCATCATGGACCTTGGCCTCAACGAGTTCCGCCTGGATCTGCTGGAGTACATGAAGACGCACGAGGATGTGGAGCACACACCGTTCGGCCTGCACGCTGTCGTTGGCCACAACGAATACACGGAGCCTGGCGTGATATATGTCCTCAAGAATCGCAACAGAGGCGTCAATATAGACAAGAAGAACCGGCTCCATCCGTTCTATCTCATATATGTCCGGGGCGATGGCTCCGTGGTTATCAACCATCTTGCGCCGAAAGAGCTGCTGGATAAATTCCGCAGCCTGTGCAAGGGCAAGAATGCACCGCAGACCGCCCTTTGCCATGCTTTCAACAAAGAGACGAAGGACGGGCTCAAGATGACGCAGTATTCCAAACTGCTGGGCGATGCCATCAGCAGCATAATAAACGTGAAGGAGGAGAGCGACCTGGATTCTTTCCTGGAAGGAGTACAAGGATCCTTGTTTACGAAAGAAATCACTGGTCTCGATGACTTTGAGCTAATCTGTTTCCTTGTAATCAAATAGCTCGTTGCCTATGCTTGGACTGCCGAAATCTACTGAACTTTCACAACCCCTTCCGAAGACCCGTATCTTCGCGAAGTTTGACCTCCGTTCCTCTCAGAAGGACCGTTTCGATGAGGATATCTCGCGGATGGCCATTGTGAATGTGATTTCGCCTAGGACTATTCCGGCTCTGCCGGCTGGTGAAACGCGAGAGTCTATCTACGTAGTGGAGGTAATCCTGAAGAATCAGGACTACGACCCGCGGAGCATACAGTTGCTCAGCAAGTTGATTCCGCAGAGTATCCTTTTCGTCCTGCGTTATGAGGCTAAGACCCAGCTGGCCATCTTCCATACAAAACTGATGACAAGTCCATGGGGGCTGGAGCCAGAGGTGGTGCTGTCCGGATTGGATATCGATGCGGTTTGGGAGAATCTGGTAAAGATGGTGGGAGATGTTGAGGTTGAGGAAGGAAATACCCTAGAGGAGCAGATTCACTATGATGAAGCTCGGGCTAAGCTGCTTAAGCGGATAGAGGATCTGGAGGCTAAGTCCAGGGCGGAGAAGCAGACAAGGAGGCGGCTGGAGATGTTTGAGGAATTACAAGAATTGAAAAGGCAGTATGGAGAGAATTGAATTATCGAAGAGAGGAAAGCAGATTTTGCAGGCTCTTTATAAAGACGAATATCCTAGCCAAGTCCCTGATGAAGATTATGATGAGTTTAATCTACTTGAGGTCCAGGGCCTTGTACACGCTGTTAAGACTAAAGGGAATAACAGATGTGAGTTGCATGCTTCTCGCTTAACCGATTTCGGCCGGGCGTATATTACTGCTAACCCGTCTCTTAAGAATGAGTCTAAGAAGGTAGATTGGAAATGGCTGATAGGTATTCTTGTCGCTATTGCAATTGGAGCTGCTACAATACTTTTTGGTTGATAATAAAATGAACAAGATATGGAAAAGCTAAAAATGAGGACTATTGACTATACGGATAATAACATTGAAAAGATTAGCCAACTATTCCCGAATTGCTTGACAGAACAGATTGGAGCAGATGGCCAAATCCACTCTATGATAGATTTTGATATCCTGCGTCAAGAGCTTTCTAAAGACATTGTAGAAGGCAACCAGGAACGTTATCAGTTCACTTGGCCAGATAAGAAAAAGGCAATCCGTATTGCGAATACACCTAGTACCATGACTCTTCGTCCTTGTAGAAAAGATAGTTTAGATTTTGATAATACTCAAAATCTCTATATTGAGGGAGACAACCTTGAAGTCCTAAAATTGCTCCGTGAAGATTACTTAGGCAAGGTGAAAATGATATACATAGATCCTCCTTATAATACTGGTAATGACTTTGTTTATGAGGATGATTTCAGTCAAACATCAACCGCTTATTCGAGCATTTCTGGTCAAACTGATTCGGAGGGGAATCGCCTAGTCTTAAATGCAGAAAGCAATGGACGCTTTCACACAGATTGGCTGAATATGATTTATCCTCGTTTGAAGATAGCGAGAGACCTTTTGTCACAAGACGGTATATGTTTTGTCGCTATTGATGATCATGAATTGTTCAATCTAAAGAAAATATGCGACGAAGTATTTGGCGCAAGTAATTTTCTTCAGCTAATCACCCGTAGCACAGGGACGCCCACAGGTGGTGGTTTTGATGGTTTGGTCAATGAGGTCGATTATATGTTGATTTATGCAAAATCATCTCCTGATGCAACTATTAATGGGTTACCAATGAGCGAGGAGGACGCAAAAATATATGATCAGAACGATGAATATGGACGCTACCTTATTAGACCACTACGTCGCACAGGTGGGGAGGATAGGAGAGAGGATCGGCCCACAATGTTTTTCCCAATAGAGGCTCCCGATGGTACTATGGTTTATCCGTACGGTCCGACAGGCTATGAGAGTAGGTGGATTTGCTCGCCTGAAACTGTCGAGGAATTAAAACGCAACCATTTGATTTATTGGAAGAAGGCGGAAACAGCTAATGGGGTAAAATGGACAGTGTACCAAAAGTATTATCTCGAAAACCGCACAAAAGCTCCTGGAAATCTATGGGATGACATTGAAGGGAATAAAAAAGCAACTCGAGATATCAGAAGCTTATTTGACTCTAAAAAAGTATTTGATTTCCCTAAGCCTGTTAGTGTTTTATTAAAGGCGTTGAGAATAGCATCAAACAAGGATTCGATTATTCTGGATTTCTTTTCGGGCTCTGCTACAACAGCACATGCAGTTATGCAGTTGAACGCTGAAGATGGTGGATGTAGAAAGTATATTATGGTTCAACTTCCTGAAGAAACAGATTCTTCTACAGAAGCTTATAAAGCCGGCTATCGAAATATCTGTGAAATAGGTAAAGAGCGCATTCGTCGAGCTGGGGCATTGATTGAATCTTCTTACAGTAAAGACAAAGCGTCTGAAGGTGGCCTGTTCACTCAAGATGATGAAGAAAAGCCCAAACTCGATATTGGTTTCCGAGTACTGAAGCTAGACTCTAGCAATATGGAGGACGTGTACTACAAGCCTGAAGATTCTTCCGACGCAACGCTCTTTGAGGACAATGTCAAGCCAGATCGTACGGGTGAGGATCTGCTGTTCCAGGTTATGTTGGAGTGCAACCTGCCGCTGTCAGCCAAGATTCAGACCGAGAAGATTGCCGGCAAGGAAGTTTTCTCCGTGAATAACGGTTATCTCATTGCATGTTTCGATGAGGATGTGAATGAAGAGGTCATCACAGCTGTGGCTAAGCGGAAACCTTACTACTTCATCATGCGTGATAAGTCTCTGTCCTCGGATAACGTGGCCGACAACTTCGAGCAGATATTCCAAGCATACTCCAAAGATACCATCCGTAGAATCCTTTAATCGATTACAACAATGGCTACAAATAAATATCCTCGTGGCTCAGAATGGCGCAAGTGGGATTTACATTTGCATACCGCAAGTTCTTATGATTATAAATATAATGCGGAGGATGCCAATGAAAAGCTAATAGAATCATTGAAGAGCAACGATATTGCTGTCGTTGCCATCACTGATCATTTTGTTATTGATAAAAAAAGAATCCGTGATTTAAGAGCTCTTGCATCTTCCAAATCTTATGATCTTACTTTATTCCCAGGTGTCGAATTGCGTACGGATAAAGGAGGTTCTAATATTCATCCAATAATCATTTTTGACAATCGTATTGATTTAGACAATTTAACGGAAGACTTTAACTCATTCAAGAGGAGCAAAGCTATTGACCAAGAGAGCAATGAGACGATTAGATGGGATTTTAATGATATTCTGCTTTTTTCAAAATCACATCACGGTATTCTAACAATACATGCTGGGAATAAAAAGAATGGGATTGACGAACAAATTTCTAATGTTTTGCCTGTTAAAATTGCGACAAAAGACGAGTATGCACAAACAGTTAACATATTGGAGATAGGGAAACTGGAAGATATTAATGAGTATAAGACATTTAGATTTCCAAGAGTTGGGATTAAACCAATGATAATGGGGTCCGATAATCATAATCCTAATCGGTATCCCAATGATCATAATTCTAATTTGTTTACATGGATAAAAGCAGATCCAACATTTGAGGGTTTGAAACAAATAATATACGAGCCAGAGAGTAGAGTCAAGATACAAGAAGACAACCCGGAATATGAAAAAGAAAAATGTCCATTCACTTTCATCAATATTCCGAAGGAAACCCAGGTGTTTTCTGAAGATGATGACATATTTTTTACTCCAACTAAATTGCCCTTGAATAGCAGTTTGGTATCTATTATTGGAGGCAGAGGAACTGGTAAAAGCCAGTTGATAAACTATCTGGCTTCAGCTTTTAATCGAGAAAACAATCCCGGGAAGTATAATCTTGATTCAGACATCACTATTGGTCGGAAGGCATCGATCTCAGAGCGTACAAAAGAGTTTAAAGTGTCTGAAGAGCCCAATGCTCCTTTCATGTACATAGCGCAGAGTCAGATTAAAGAGCTGGTTGAAAAGAAAGATAAGCTGTCTCAGAATGTTTTAGAAACAATAGGTGTGACAGATGTGTACAGTATGTCTTTGGATTATCAGAGCCTTGCGGAATCTGCTGTAAATGAGTATTATCGTGTGGTTAAAATATTGACCGCTGACGGTAAAACAGTACAGGAGAGAAAAGACAGTATTCAAAAAGAAATCAAGCGATACACGGATTTTATTCAAAATATCACATCTGAACAAAATAAGAAGAAGCTTGAAGATTATAAGAAGAAAGTAGAAAAATTACATACAATAAAGGACTGGCAGAATAGAGTTAAACAACAATATGAAAAAAATGCAGCATTTGCCGTAGATGCAAACAGCGTATTACAAAAATGGAATGAGCTATTTAATAAAACCGGAATCTCAATACCATTGATAAATATCCAACTAACTCAGGATTATTTAAACAACACGTTGCTTCCTCGGCTGATGGATGCTTATCATAAAACAGAAAAAGAAATAGAAGGAACGAAACAAGCGTTTGATGGTTACAAGGGCGATTTATCTACTTTATTGTCAAATGTTTCAATATATCAAGCAAAAGTTATTGAACTGGGCAAACAAAAAGAGCTACTTGAACAGGAAGAACAAAACTACATTAAATTATCGACAGAGTCTTTTAAAGAACTTGGTCACGCTATTCGCAAAAGTATAGAAGATTACATATCTATTATAAACTCAAAATGGCTTGAGTTCAAGGGTGACTCTGAAACAATAGACTCTGAGAAGAAGGAATTACTTGGTATTGTATTGCATAAAGGTTTAGATGTTGAATCGGAGATCACAATAGATGTTAACAAAATGTACAATCTGCTATTGGATAAGCTGGATGGAAGAAGCTATAGCTTAGATAAGTTGCATGGTCTGCTAAATATTAATACAAAAGAGGATTTCCTCGATTTTGTTTGTCAGACATCTAATAATAATGTGTTCTCATTGGAAAAAGAAGATTTAAGGAAACAAGTCCTTTCTTTATTTTATTTGAGATACACAGATTTTATTAGTATTGGCGTAAAGGTGACTTTGGATAAAAAGCCAATAACCAAATTATCTTTTGGCCAGCAAGGAACTATTTATTTACGACTTCAAATAGCGGCAAAAATGTTTAGTGAAACCATTATCTATGATCAACCAGAAGATGATCTGGATAATGATTTTATTACAAATGAGCTTATTCCAATATTCAAGACGATTAAATTATACCGCCAGATAATTATTGTATCTCATAATGCGAATCTTGTCGTGAATGCTGACTCGGAACAAGTTATCATAGCACATAACACAGAGGGAAAATTAAGTTATATATCTGGTTCATTGGAAGATCCCCTCATAAATGCAGAAGTCTGTCGTATTTTAGAGGGAGGCAAAACCGCTTTTGAAGATAGAGAGCGAAAGTATCGATTGTCTTAATCCTAAGCTAATTTTATTTGTGCTGTTTTTATATAGACAAATAACAAGGAACTATCCGAAGGATTTTGTAACTTGCAAGATATAAAGATATGTGACGTATGAAAAAGTTGACAAAACTCAGTGTGCAATGGTTTTACGACCTTCTGGAGAGGGGAGAATGTGATATTATGGATTTCAAAGAGCAGCTGGAGGATAAGCAGTTGTTTGGGAAATCCATCAAGAGCTTTTCTTCTAGTTATGACGATTTGGCCCGTGATGTCGTTGCGTTTGCCAACTACAAAGGAGGTTTCTTGTTTGTAGGAATCCAGGATTCTACAAAAAGCATCAATCAGAACTTCGAGTACGACAACAGTAAAGTTTTCGAATTGGTCAAGCAGATTCAGGACAGAACATCTCCCGCGATAACACTCATACCTCATACTATTACCGTCAACGGAACACAATTGTTGGTTTTGGAGGTCCCATTCTCTCCCCAGATGCATCGCACTTCAAAAGGAGAGTTCCTGATTCGATCCAACAACGGCAACCGGAGCATCGAGCCGTATGAGATGGCTACTATCATGTCTGAGAAGAACTTGATTATTTATGACCAAAAAGTTTGGACTGTGACTCTTTCGCCAAAAGAGCATGACTCATTCGGAAACCCTATTTCTGGCTGGCAAGACAATGGGCGTATCGAGAGACTCCTGAAGATGATAGGTTCTGTCCGCCCTGATAGCCCTTTTCTCAAGCAGCCGGTGCAGGAATCGCTTAGTTCTCTTGGGCTCCAAAAGGAAGTAGATGGCCGTACATTACCTACGACGGCCGGTCTCCTCTTTGTGGGTAATAATATGGCATTGAAGGAATTGCCTTATGCTTCAATCAGCTATAACAGGTACTTTGAGGATGGTACTTATAGGCATTTCGAATATAGCGGTAATATCATCGAATCAGTTGACGCATGCTATGCTCAGTTAAAGGCTGAAATCCAACAGAAAGAATTCCATTTCGGACTCTTCCGCGAATACGTGGAAGATTATCCCGAGGTGGTTCTGCGCGAACTTTTGATGAATGCCGTTGCGCACCGAGATTATTCGCGCCCGCAGATTATTCAAATCCGGAAGTATCCAAACCATATAGAGATTGAGAGCCCGGGGCCGTTTCCTAACGGCATTGACGAGACCAATTATCTACGTCAGAGCAATGCCCGGAATCCCAATATCATGGACGTATTCCGAGAAATCGGCTACACGGAAAAAGCCGGAAGCGGCTTCAATAAGATTTTCACAGAGTTGCTGTCAAAAGGAAAAAAAATTCCTGTTCCGGAAGAAACACAGCATTCCCTCACTTTTATCGTTGAAGCAGAGATTATTTCTGAGAGATTACTCGAACTTTCTGCAGAGTACAAGAAAATGAAAGGGAAAGATGTGGATATGGACGCACTACTGGTACTCAATACAATTCTCAACAATGGAAAAACCTCTTTGTCTCAGTTGGAGAGTACGCCAAATATCAGTAGATATACCCTTAAACATGCTTTGGAAGAACTTCTTGAACTTGGCTTTATTGAGACTACGGGCAAAGCATCTGGACTGTTATACATTTTGCATAGTAGCAAGCAGGTTAGCGCAAGAGAAAAAGCCAGTTATATCAAAAATAAAGGATTTGATGATGACTATTATAGAAAGCTTGTTTTGGAGTTCCTTCGCAAATTTGGGACAGCCTCAAGAGAAGACATACATAAACTTCTTGTAGATAAGCTTCCTGGAACCTTGACCCAGAAACAGAAGTTTTACAAGGTAGGTAATCTATTAGCGTACCTTAGGAAGAAAGGCTATATAGTTACTGATGACAGCAGACGTTGGCATCTTGCCAAGTAACTACGCGAGAATTACGCGAGAATTAACGCGGGCTTATATAGTAAGTCTCTGGAGTAAAGGCTTTTACGGATGGGCTTAAATCAAAAATGATTGACGCGAGATTACGTGAGATTACGCGAGATGATCTTTAAGTATAAAATACAGCAATATCAAACCGATGCTGTAGAGAGTACCGTGGATATCTTCTCTGGACAGCCGTCCAGGGATGGTTTCCAGTACCGGCGTGACCTGGGGAAGGGTGTTGCAGGGCTGCTCCTTACGGAGGCGGACTACGCCGGCTACCGGAACGCGGACATCGAACTGACCGACCAGCAGCTTCTCGATAACGTACGCGGCATGCAGCGCCTCTGGAGCATTCCGGAGTCAAAACACCTTTCTCACAACCTCGGCCGTCTGGGCCTTGACATCGAGATGGAAACCGGAACGGGTAAGACATACGTCTACATCAAGACGATGTTCGAGCTCAACAAGCGTTATGGATGGTCTAAGTTCATCGTTGTGGTTCCATCCATCGCTATCCGCGAGGGCGTCCACAAGTCCTTCACGATTTTGGAGGACCACTTCATGGAATATTACGGCAAAAAAGCCCGTTTCTTCATATACAATTCATCCAACCTGCAGCAGCTGGACTCTTTCTCATCTGATGCCGGCATTAATGTGATGATCATCAACACGCAGGCTTTCGCTACTGACATGAAGGAGGGTGCCACTCGTGGCGCCAGCCGTATCATTTACACGGAGCGCGATGACTTCGGCTCACGAAAGCCCATCGACGTGATTGCGGCCAACCGGCCCATCGTCATTATGGATGAGCCCCAGAAGATGGAAGGCGTGGCCACCCAGTCGGCCCTGCAGCGCTTCAAGCCACTTTTCGTCCTCTACTATTCCGCCACCCATAAGACCTCTCACAACTGCATCTATGCTCTCGATGCCCTGGATGCCTACAAGCAGAAGCTGGTTAAGAAGATCCAGGTGAAAGGCTTCGAAGTAAAGAACCTCAAGGGCACAAGCTCTTACCTGTATCTGGACGACATTCTTCTCTCCAAGACCCAGCCGCCGGTGGCCCGCATCGAGTTGGAGGTACAGGGCAAGACAGGTATCCGTCGAGAGAGGCATAAACTCGGTTTCGGTGACTCTCTCTTTGATGAGTCTCAAGGGCTTGCTCAGTACGATGGTTACACCATATCCGAAATAGACCCACTTAGCAATCGTGTGGTTTTCCTTAATGGAGAGACCATTCGTAAGGGCGAAGTTTATGGTGATAGCTCGTTAGAGGCTATGCAACGCGTTCAAATACGAGAGACAATCGCCTCTCATTTAGATAAAGAACGTGAACTATATAAGAAGGGTATAAAGACCCTGTCTCTATTCTTCATCGACGAAGTGGCTCACTACAAGTCATATGACGAGAATGGCCAGGAAGTCCATGGGCCGTTTTGGAAGATATTCGAGGAAGAGTACGCTTCCGCACTGGAAGAGCGCTTGTCATTATTTGAGGATGATTACCAGAAATACCTACGCCGTTTCACTCCTGACCAGGTCCACAACGGATATTTCTCCATCGACAAACGCACCGGACACGCTATCAATAGTGAGACCGGTCGCCGAAGCGATATCTCAGACGATATCTCAGCATATGATCTTATTCTCAAGAATAAGGAACGTCTCCTGAGTTTCGATGAACCCACACGCTTTATCTTCTCCCACTCGGCTCTCCGTGAGGGATGGGATAATCCGAATGTCTTCCAGATCTGTACACTCCGCCACGCCTCTTCGGCCATAGCCAAGCGTCAGGAAGTCGGCCGTGGTCTCCGTATCTGCGTGGACCAGAACGGAAACCGCATGGATATGGAAGAGCTGGGCGAAGAAGCCGTACAGGAAGTGAACGCCCTCACCGTCATCGCCAACGAGTCCTATTCTGACTTCGTGAAAGGCCTCCAGAACGAGACCCGTGAGGCACTCCGAGAGCGCCCTAATAAGGCTACGGTAGAGTACTTCACCGGCAAGATTGTCCAAAAAGATTGCCAGCCTTACACCATCAATGAGCAGGATGCCACGATGATCACCGGCTATCTGATGGGCTATGGCTATGTGGACAACAACCTACAGATCACCGATCAGTACAAGAAGGATAGTGAAGCATGCAAGCTAATGCCGCTGTTCCCGGGAATTGCTCCCATTGCAGACGAGGTGCACAAACTTATCCGCTCCTTGTTTGACGAATCCGTTGAGCTGGAGAATATGGTGGAAGATGCCAACGCATCGGCTTCCTTCGAGAACAAACTCAACGACAACTTCTACAAGAAGGAATTCCAGGCCCTCTGGAACGAAATTAACCACCAGTACGTCTATACCGTACACTACAGCAGCAAAGAGCTCATCGAGAAGGCTGTGAACGCCATCAATGCTGAGCTGGTCGTCACTGAGCTCAAATACGTGATGACGAAGGGTGAACAGGAAGAAGTGGACACCTACGGCAACACGCAAACCACGACACGTTCTCTGTCCACCGTCAGCACATCTTCCGTCCGTTACGACCTGGTGGGAGACATCGCCCGCAAGACCACGCTTACGCGTAAGACTGTGGCAGAGATCCTCCGGACCATAAGGCCTACAAAGCTGCAGCTTTTCCGCAACAACCCGGAAGAGTTCATCAAGAACGTGTCCCGCATCATCAAAGAGCAAAAGGCAACAATGATCGTGGAGCACATCCAGTACGACAAGATTGACCAGGTATACGATAGCACCATCTTCACTAAGGAAAAGTCCACGCAGCCTGTCAGCAAGGCATACCAGAGCTCGAAGAGCATCCAGGACTATGTCTTCACCGACGGATACGCAGAAGAGAGTGTAGAGAAGAAGTTTGCTAAAGCCCTGGACGAAGCAAATGAAGTCTGCGTGTACGCAAAACTGCCTCGGAGCTTCCATATCCCTACACCGGTTGGCAGCTACTCTCCAGACTGGGCTATCGCCTTCAACAAGGGCACCGTTAAGCACATTTTCTTCATCGCTGAGACCAAGGGCTCTATGGATTCAATGAACCTCAAGCCAATCGAGAAGGCTAAGATCGACTGCGCCGAGAAACTGTTCAACGACGTCTCCACCTCCAAGGTCCGCTACCACAAGGTGGACAGCTACCAGACGCTGCTGGACATTATGAAATCAATGGATTAACAAACACATTATCAAAATGATAACAATAGATAAGGCTAAGCTTCAGGCGGTCATCACTGCTTACAAAAAAGAGTTTCCTACACATATTGGAAATGAAATCTATAAGTGGAAAGCCTTAAAGAAATTCCAAGATGTCTGGGATATAGATGCTCCTGATTTTGGCGCTATGTTCAGGGAAGCGACTTCATTGCACGTTAACCTACTTCTCTCAGCCAATCATTTTCCCAAGGGCATGGTGGAAGAAATGTGTGCGAAGGAGCCAGAGGAAGTTAGGGATATGTTCCGTAACCTTTTCAATGAAGATTTGCCTCTTGAGGATAGAATCGTTAGTTTCATTGCGTCTTCAGATAAGATCAAAAGCAAGTATTGGCCAGACAAGAATCACTACCAGGATATTAATTCTATCAGTACGTACTTATGGTTCCGTTATCCAGAGAAGTATTATATCTATAAATATTCTGAGGTGAGAGTGACCACTCGGACTGTTGGTTCGTCCTATGTGGTAAAGAAGGGAGCAAATGCATCTGCGTTTAAACTGGCTGTTGAGCTTTTCGACATTATTCGTGATGCCCTTCAAAAAGATCCTGAAGTGCGACCAATGCTTAATGCCGTCCTATCGTCAGATTGTTATAAGGATGAGTCTTTGAATTGCTTAGTTGTTGATTTCGATCACTTTGTGGGTAGGTACTATAAGCCGGAATCTCCCGCACCTGTGCCCAAGACAAATCATAAGGTTTGGATGTATGCTCCTGGCAAAGATGCGTGTGAATGGGAGGAGTGCTTGAAGTCGGGAATAATGATGATTGGTTGGGATGATTTGGGAGATCTTTCTCAATACGAAAGCCGAGAAGCTATGTGGTCTGAGATGAGGGGACTCTACAATAAAGATAATCCTCGTAATGATAGTCTGACCACTTGGAACTTCTTTGATGGTATGGAGATAGGAGACATCGTGTATGTACGTCGTGGACGCTCAACTATTCTTGGTCGTGGTGTTGTCGAGTCGGATTATTACTATGATGAGTCACGTGAATACTTCAACAATTGCCGTAAGGTAAGATGGACTGAGCAAGGTGAGTGGCAACTTGAACAAATGACAGATATTAAGACGATTACAGAAATAACACAGTATGACGATTATTTGAAGAGGCTTGACCTTCTGGTCACCACGGGGAAAGCCCCCGAAGAGGATTGTCAGTATTTCTGGCTGGTTGCAAGCCCTGCTATTTGGTCGATGACAGAATGGCCCGTAGGTGAGGAGCAAGAGTATAGTCTATACAACGCCAATAATAATAAACGACACATTTTCAGGAACTTCACAGATGCGAAAGCTGGTGATAAAGTGATTTGTTATGAAGCACATCCAACAAAGGAAATTGTCGCTTTGGCAATTATTACTCGCGGAAGCGATGGTAAAAGCATCGCATTTGAGAAAACAGAAACACTAACTTCTCCGATCCCTCTGAGTACATTAAAGGACGCTCAGGAGTTAAAGGATATGGAGTTCTTTGCGAATCACAATGGCAGTTTATTCAAGCTAACCAAAGATGAATATACCTTTATCATGGATTTGGTTAGGGAATCTAATGATAATAGTGACACGAAGAAGGAACTTATTCCTTACACCGACAAAGAATTCCTGGAAGATGTTTTCATGTCCGAGAGTGATTTGCAGAACCTCAAAACGCTCTTAGAATCTAAAAAGAATGTTATCCTCCAAGGTGCTCCTGGCGTAGGTAAGACCTTCGCGGCAAAAAGACTGGCCTACACAATGATGAAAGAAAAGGACGACTCAAGGATAGGCTTCGTGCAGTTCCATCAGAGTTATTCATATGAGGACTTTGTTCTGGGATATAAGCCTTCTGAGGAGACGTTCAAACTGCAGCGCGGAATATTTTATAAATTCTGCATCGCAGCAGCCAATAATCCGGAAAAGGACTATTTCTTTATCATTGATGAGATTAATCGTGGAAATTTGTCAAAGATTTTCGGTGAGTTGTTAATGCTCATCGAGAAGGATTATCGTGGTACTCAGATCTCGTTGGCATATAGTGAGGAGAAGTTTTTCGTTCCAGCCAATATTTACCTTATCGGTATGATGAATACGGCAGACCGATCTCTGGCGATGATAGACTTTGCGCTTCGACGCCGTTTCAGCTTCTATGAAATGAAGCCTGGCTTCAAGTCCGATGGATTCAAGAAGTACCAAAACTCTCTGGCCAGTGTTCATCTTGACAGGTTGATTGCCAAGGTTCAGGAACTGAATGACAAGATTCGCGAAGAGGGTTCTTTGGGGCCTGGTTTTGTAATTGGCCATAGCTACTTCTGCGGCCAAAATAAAGTCTCAGATGCATGGCTCCATCAAGTCATTGATTATGACATTATCCCTATGCTCAAGGAATACTGGTTCGATAATCGTGACGAGGTAAAGAAATGTGAAGCCGAACTCAGTAAGGTTTTCGATGACTAGCGATAAGGGCATACCGATTAAGAACGTCTATTACATGCTTACCTATGCTTTCCAAGAGCTTAGGAAGAATAGCTATGAAGACGTTGAAAAGGAGGATTTTGAGAACATACAGGATATGTTCGCAGAGATTCTCTACAAAGGTGTGTCCCAACAGTTAAAGCAAGGCCTTCACAGAGAATACATTCTGAGGAATGACACAATTCCCACCTTAAGGGGGAAACTGGACATCAATGGTACCATAAGAAACCAGATTCGACAGAAAAGGCTACTAGCCTGTGAGTATGATGAGCTGTCGGAGAACAATCTCTTCAATCAGATCATCAAGACAACAGCTTCCATCCTGATGCGCGAGAAAACAGTAAAATCGTCCAGAAAGCATCAAATCAAGAGTATCATGCCATTCTTGAGTGGCGTTGATGAACTCAATCCCTTCACGATTAAATGGAGCACTCTTCGATTCCAAAGGAGCAATCAGACCTATAAGATGCTGTTGAACATCTGCTACTTCGTCCTCGATGGGATGTTGTTAACAACAGAATCTGGAGGTTATCGGATGGCATCTTTCTCTGATGAACACATGAGTACCTTGTTTGAGAAATTTGTATTAGAGTTCTACAAGTATCATTACCCAAATCTTTCCGCACATCCTGATCAAATATCTTGGAATTATGATGTTGAGCATTCACCTTCTATCGAATTCCTTCCGTCGATGAAGACCGACATCACTCTCCACAACGGCCCTCGAACGCTCATTATCGACACCAAATATTATGGTCACATGATGCAGGGACAGTTTGATAAGCAGACCATCCACTCCGGTAACCTCTATCAAATCTTTACTTACGTAAAGAACCTGGACAAAGACAACACCGGCCTCGTCTCTGGGATGCTCCTCTATGCTCGCACCCAGGAATCTGTCGTCCCGGACCTCGACGCCACATTCGGCAAGAACCGCATCCTGGTCCGCACCCTGGACCTCAACTGCGAATTCTCTGCATTGGAAATCCAATTGAAAGAAATCGGCTCATTAATAACGCAATAGTATGGTCGGCAAATACCCTGTCATCACCCTCTGCGGCAGCACTCGTTTCAAGGAGCAGTTCCTGGAAGCGCAGAAGCGCCTTACGCTTGCCGGTAACATCGTCATCAGCGTCGGGCTTTTCGGCCACTCTGGCGATGATGAAGTGTGGACACAGGGGGCGAAGGAAATGCTCGACGACATGCACAAACGGAAGATCGACATGGCTGATTCCATCTACGTCATCAATTTAGGCGGGTATATCGGCGAGAGCACGCGGTCGGAAATTGAATATGCCCGGCAGCACGGGAAAGACGTTATTTACCTGGAGGATTTCCACAATTAATAGTATCGTATGCTGTTTGAAAAAATATTACAGGAAACCAAAAAGTTGCTCGCCCAGTACCGCGACATCCCTTCGCTCGACAAGTCGCGCGATATGCTGATTGCCAAATATGGTGAACAGGATTTCAACGCTATACGCCAG
Organism: uncultured Bacteroidales bacterium; assembly: GCA_947306365.1. Classification (GTDB taxonomy): domain Bacteria; phylum Bacteroidota; class Bacteroidia; order Bacteroidales; family UBA932; genus Cacconaster. The sequence goes on along the minus strand of CAMZGD010000004.1, from coordinate 32,380 downwards.
CAGTTCGCCCAGAAGTGGCTTGAAGACCACGGGATGTGGAACAAGCTGCCGCCGGTCAGAGTCGAGGCCAAGAACGGGTTGAAGCCAAAGAACAAGAAGCCAAAGAATAAGATGACCTTGACGGATTATGCTGTCTCGAAAACCAAAGGCACGAGCAAGAGACAGCGGAAATATGAGATGAAACAGTCCAAGACTGCTCAGCGAATCATTTCTCCCAAGCCCGGCCCGCGAGTTCCTCACTTAAATCCAGATCAGGTCAAGAGGGAAAGTATCACAACCCATAAGAGCATCCATACTTTACGAGGCTAATCCAATGACGCTATAACGATTTCGGGATGAGAATATGCTACGCTTCGGACTTGCATCTGGACTTCGGTTAGAGACGCAAACTAACGAGTATGTATAAAAACGCTATAGTATATCAGGATAGAACATCATAATCCAACTCAATGACCAAACTCGAAAAACTAAACAGGGAAGGTATATGAATACAGGTCAAATCAACGACTCGGCGCTGTTGCGTTTACAAGAAGAGATAAAAGGAACTAAGATGATTGTCCCAATTAACTCGGAGAGAGACTTAAAAAGAATTATGCGGAGAGATTTCCGCACTTCTCCAAGTCCCTTTGACTATGGAACTGTTTTTGAATTTTTTGAGCTCGAGACTTATCAGAACAACTTTTCGACTTTTTTTGTTCACACCAAAGATTCGGTAGCAACTTCCTTGGGCGATGGGGCTATGCTAATTTTTGAAGACTTATATGTCCGTTGTTACAAGAGCCATTTTATAGCCGAAGAAGACAAGTGTACCGTTAAAGATATTGTTATTGATTGATTATTAAAAGTTTAACTATCTTTCATGTTTGATTAGACAAACAAATTCTAGTTTCTGAGGATTTCAAATGATAGTTTGTTTGTAGAACTGAATTAACGGTGAAGAAAAGCATTAATATCTTCAAACATCTTAGTCATATCTTCCGAGTATTCTTCCTTGATGGATCCTTTCTCATCAACCAAGCCTAATTTACCTTGCATGGCTGCTCGTTCCGGCTTATCTCGGACATCATCAGCAGGAATAATCCAGGCTTTATACCCATATCGTTCATAGTCCCTGCAGAATAACTCATAATCATCTCTCTTATCTCCATCATAAATCGCTCCAACCTTTTTAAATCCGAGGAGATGAAGAATATATGCTATGTCGGTAATACGGTTTGCTCCACCAGCTCCATATCCAAAAAAAGGGATGCTCGATTCAACTCCAACTTGTTGGGCAATTTGAGGATATAATACGACATCTTCCTGTCCTTCAGTAATAATTAACCCATCTTCAGTAAAGAAACACGATCGTGCATCATTACCAAAAATGTGAGGATTATTAATGTTCTTGAATGTGGATTTGAACAGTTTTCGGCATCTGTCATCTATTGAGTCTATTACTGAAGCATTTACTTCCTCGTGAATTCTTGCAATTACCCCGCCATTTACTATTGACTCCATAGAGACCATTGTTGGAGAATGAGTTGAGATTACCACCTGGGTAGTGGTTGTAATGTCCATCAACGCATCCAATAATCGTAGTTGCAATTGAGGATGCAAGCTTAACTCGGGTTCATCAATCACGATTATTTCATTAGGATTCGAGTTATATATAGCATCCGCAATGAACATCAAACTGATTATTCCTTCACCAAGACCATCCGAATTATGAATCACGCCGCCGTCTTTAATTACCTTAACGAAATAACTCCCCGAATCTTCTTGATCTATTGTCCAATGTAATTCTTTGCCTAGAATTCTCCAGAATAGCGAATTGAAACCTCTGCTGTTTTTGCTAATATCAAACAATCTATGCGAAAAATTATCGCTTACACTCGCTCTAAACTGAGTGATTTCTGGATTATCAATAAAGGTGTCTCTATTCCAAATGTTTCTCCCAAAATATGGATTGAAGACCCTTCGCGCCGGCAAAAAATACACTCTAGGCCTATTCCTGTCCGACCAAACCGCCTCGCTTCCTCCACCTTCTACGGTTGATAGTGTTGCGACTGTGTCGTCGAACCGCACTACTATTGAGACATTATCTCCTGCCTGATGATTTCGTTTTCCTGAAGTAAAAGAGACATTCTCGTTTTTAATGGAGATCTTTTGAAAGCACTCTACTAATGTTGACTTTCCGCCACCATTGGGACCAATAAGAACAGTAAGACCACTACCTCTTTCTCCTGTGGGAACTGCCAACTCTAGAGTTTGCATTGTAGCAAATGACCGAAATCCTTTGCAAGATATTGACTTAATCATAGATTAATATCCGACTAATTTGGTTTGAACTACATTATTATTTTGGTTGGTTCTCGCAAGAATCGCCAAGGTTGTCCCCGCCGTTTTTATAACAATTTAGAAGCATCAAATGTTCAGGGATTGACCTACGGCCGGATGCCGGAGGGAGACCCATGAACGATGGGCAAAGGTAAACTATTTTCAAGGAAAGACGGTACTATATGCAAACAAAAAGTAACTTCTGCGAAAGTCATACGAAATGGTTATTTTTTTTATATCTATTATCACATGAATAAACCTCTCGAAAGTTACACAGTTGGGACCTCCCAAAAATCAGTCTCCGAAGGATTATCCACCATAGGAGTGAATAACAATAACTGCCTTATGCACCCAGAGACACTCAAAAGGCTATTAAAATTTCATCAAAAGAACTAATCCTTTTTTGACGAAACACTAAGAAAAAGACTCAGGAATAACCCCAGACTCAACTGCAGAATAGAAACTCCTTAGATCATATGACACATTATGTGTTAATGCCACGACCCCTTCTTCAACTACCTTAATGATATAATCGTTGTTTGACTCATTATTTGCGAAAGCAATAAATTTCTGAAGATACTCCTTGTTACTTGTGTCCGTAGACTTCATCATTAAAAGCAGTACATCTTCTACAGGATGGATGCTTTTCTTCTCTTGATTCTGTTCTTTCTCGGAAGACTGTATCTGCTCTTTCTTAATAGAGTTTAAATTGCGAATCAGTTTACTATTAGCATTCCCTTTCCTACCCAAAATTGGAGCTATGAGGTCTCGTAAACTTTTAATCTTTTTTGATATATCATATTCCTTATCAGCATATAAAAAGACATCGTTAGTAATAGCTGACTGATCAATGTTAAACAACTCTAGAGCAATTCTATTACTTAATCTCGCCGGATTACAAATATGAAAAAAAGAGAAAAGTCCTTTATCATCCATCTTTATTAGTCCATCTCGCAAATCAAATAACGATGTGTCCCATGTAGAAAGAAACAGGTCTTCTTCATTTTCATTAGCGTTATCTGTTAGGAGATAAAGCACTTGACTCACATCATTTGAGATTGCATTAGATGTCTTGTTTCTCCCATGAAGTAACAGCTGTTTCTCATAGAAGATTTTGCACTCAGTAAAGCAATCAAATCTTTCTCTATCAACAACCGTAATCCCATAATCTTGTAGAATCGAATCAAGATCTTTTACCGTATCCTGCATAAAATAAGTACTGTTAACATCAGTATTATCAATACCCATTGCATAGATTAAGTCTTCGAGAGAGTCAATCTCTTCGCCTACTTCAAATAGCTCCTTCTCCCTCATATAATGGTAGAAATTGTAAAAATTGTTTGATGTCTCTCCGAGTGATTCTGTAAAAGAACATGCGTCCAGCCATGAAAGTTGGAGAGCTTTTCGAATCTCCCAAGATACCTCATATAAATACTCTCTATAAACACATAATTCCAAACGATCAGAATTCTGATTACATAGACTCATTAGGCAACACATCGAATTATAGTCAGGATCGCCCCACTCTTTAATAACCCTGTCTGAGAACTTCGAAAGAAGCAAATATACAATTGCAGGAGTATCAAGAAAAATAACTTTCCTCTTATGATTCAAATACTGCTCAAGTTTATTTGACTTATATAGGCTTAGGAAAGACTCACTCGCAATTATCCTATTCAGATACGAATTGTTCTCGCATAAGACTTTAATTTCATCATAAAGGTCTTCAATAGATGAAGCAACAGGTATCCTTTTTTGGAGATTAATCTTAAATTCCTCTATTACATCTTTCTGACTAAATCCTGAAAGGCCATCAATATCAGAATTGTAAATACTTGTATAAAGACACTTTATATCCTCTAATACAAGCCTTATAACCTGCTGATCTTGAACACCATATCGATTAAAAATCTCACTAAAACTAGATAAGAAATCTTCCTCGATTATCGTTGAAGTTGCGATAATGTCCTTAACACACTCTCTCTCAAAATTAGTTAAACACATTATACCGGAGTTTCGATCATAGGTAACTCTACCGTCTTCATTAAGACCTTGAATAGAATCAAGGATATTGGGCACATTTATATTTGCGCGCGCAAATAACTCACTCTTTAGCTCACTTACAGATAATGCACCACGTTCAAAAAGGATTGACACAATAATGGAGTTAAGAATACTCTGCTTAATTCCAGAAGTATTCTTTCCTGAAGCTAACATCTGATATAACAACTTTGTCGCTTTGTCCAGAGAAAAAGAAAGAGTGTCCGGCTTTACGAGAGAATACAAGTATTCTTCAAGTGGATGACAATCAAGCTGCGATAATCGGTTACCATCATAGATATTTAATTCGATGCAATACTTATTGTTCGCATAAGCTTTATACTCATTAATCTTGTCATCTGATAGGGAAACAGAGCAAAAGAAATCAAATGTTGAAGAATAGCCATACTCCGTGATTAACCGGTCAGCTTTAACCAAGTCGACATATAGCTTATTCTTTACGTTCTTATTAACAGTGACTTGAACGCATCGTTTCTGCTCCCTTCGATTCTTGTAAATCTTTATATCGCACCCTCCATCATCATGGCCATCAACTGATACAACTTCATTCGCTAAATATGACCGTTCAAAAATAGCGACTGCTTCACTGAAACGCTCTGGAGACAATGATAAAATAGCCGTTTTGAGAAAATCACTTTTACTGCTCATTTTGTTTTAATAGGTTTAATCAATACTGCAGTTTAAAATGAAAGAGTAAATACTTCTGAAGTCAAAAATAAACAATTGGTTACAATAATCCAACGGTATCTATTTAATATTGAATACTGTTTGGGGCGCTAATGCTCTTCATCCGTTTTTCATATTCAAGCTGAAACTCGTGGAGAGTATGAAATACCGCGATATCGGAGGATGGTGGGACCCTAAAGGCTATATCGACAAGGATGGGCATTATCAGCAGGCAGAACTGGATATTGTCGCCTTGCACCTGAAGGATAATGTACTCGATGTGATAGAGGTGAAGCGCAATCCGGACAAGTTCAACAAGGGCTTTCTTGAAGAGAAAACGGCTTACTTCTCTTCCAAGGAAAAACAAGCCAGAAAAAACAGGATAGTGCTCTCAAGTCTCTCGATGGATGATATGTGATGGTTAGCCATTTTGGCAGAAAGAGAAGGAATCCGCCTTGCAGGAATTTGCGGCAACGAAATGACGGACTTCGCGGCGATAGATTTTGAGACGGCGAATGAGCAGCCCAGCAGCGTGTGCTGCTTGATCCATCCCGAGCCGGAATACTATCAGTGATTCTGCCAGCGGGTACACGGGCTGGGCCCATGCGATACGGATGGGGCGCCGGTGTTCCCGTATGTTTGGGAGAAGGTGGCGCCGATGATCGAGGGGTTTCCGCTGGTGGCGCACAACGCCATTCAGCTATTCAATGATAGTAGAATAACTTCCCAGCGGGTTGGCGAGCATCTGGTCGATGATGCGGATGCGGATAATGAAGGAAAGGTCACCGTCAATGCTCGTTTTCCATCACGGCCTTGATGTAGTCCCGGATTTCCTCAGGTGATATGTCTTCGGCAGGAGACATCCGTTGGAAGTCTTCATCCTTGCGGAATAGTTGAGGCGAGAGGAGTTTCGTGTACATTGACTTGGAGCGGATGGTGTGGCGGGAAAGATAGCTGGCGTAGCTCACGGCTTCGGTCAGGTTGCATCCGGCTTTCAGGAGGAAATAAATGTCATAATAGTCCCTGAACACCGTTCGCATGCAGATGGCGTAGACCTTCATCCCCAGCAATTCCTGCGTGGCGGGCGTAAGTCCCGTTATTTCCGACAAGCTGTTTTCAGTGGGCATAGCGAATCAAGTATTGGTCGGGATGTCTGACCCCGAACAGTTTAACGGCCAAGATAAAATTCAGTATATTCATTCTCCTCCCCTGGCTGACGAGGCGCTCCTTCCACACCCTCTTAAGATGCGATTTGCTCCAGATCTTGAGCAGCATCGGCAAGTCTTCCAGCTCCAGATGAACCAGAGCGGCCTCGATGATCTCGTCATCGTCCAGATGCTCCGGAATGCCTTGATATGACCATAAGCCGCCCGCTGCCTTGATCTTCTCCAGGACGGCTATTTTCCGGCTCTGCATATCCTGGACCTTCTGGCGCTGCATCTCCTTCGATACCAAATACCTCGCCTGCGCAACCGCAACCGTTCCCGGATCCAGCTCCAGGGCGCAGTCGAGCTTCACGGAGAGGGGAATAGGAATATCCCGCTGTCCGTTCAGGATGGCAGAAATGACCTGGACGTGTTCGCCGCAGCGGCTGGCCAGCTCCACCTGGCTCATCCGCATACTGGCCAATCGTTCCCGGATTATTTCCCCGGCAGCCTGCACATCATATTGTCCTTGCTCGATCATCTCCCGCAAAAATAATCAATACAAAAATAATAAACAAATTTGTTGATAATTATCGTTCGGCAAGTCCCGGCTGGGCGACAAACTCCTCGTACTGTTTGTATCACGCGGCTGAACGTCACCTTTCTGGTCAGAAATTGCGGTTCGACTATTCGGATGGCGATCCCGACCAGGAGGCGAAGTGATCCTCTATCAGACCGAAGACGGTCAGACTCAACTGGATGTCAAACTGGAGAATGAGACTGTGTGGCTGACGCAAGATCAGATGACGGTCCTTTTTGAAAAGAATCAGTCCACGATTGCGCGACATATCAGTAATGCTTTTAAGGAAGGTGAGGTCGATAAGGAGAGTAATATGCGTTTTTTGCATAATACTTCAAAGTACAAACCCACATCGGTTTATAGCTTGGATGTGATTATCTCTGTCGGATATAGGGTGCATTCACGGCGTGGTGTCCATTTCAGACGTTGGGCCTCGTCTGTGCTCAAAGACTACCTTATCCACGGCTATGCCGTCAAGAACGACCTGGCCCGGCAAAAGTTTGAAGAACTGAAGCAACTGGTGTCGGTGATGGGACGGACGATGAACTATGTTGGGATGAAAGAGCAAGAAGCCGATCAGGTCCGCTCAATCTTTGATGTAGTCCGTGACTATACCTTCAAACCTGGGACGGGCAGGAGTTGTATCCATCTATTGAAGAAAAGGCCGCCATGCTGCTCTATCTGGTCACCAAGAACCATAGTTTCAGCGACGGCAACAAGCGTATCGCAGCAACCCTCTTCCTTTGGTTTATGGACAAGAATGGTGTGCTATACGGGGAAGACGGTCGTAAGCGCATCGCCGACAACGCACTTGTCGCCCTTACGCTGATGATTGCCGAAAGCCGGATGGATGAGATGGACACAATGCTCAAGCTGACCGTCAGTCTGATCAACACCCTTAATTAGTACATCAGGCGGGAAGTCTTCTTTCTTACGCCAGGACTTCGTGGCCCGCGCCCGCATCGCCGACGACGCCCTGGGTCTGTGAAAGCATGCAGTAAGAAGTTTTTATTTTCTTTGAAGAAATTGCTTTTTTGCCGGCCCGAAATGGGTTTGGCGAGGAGATCCAAAAAGGATCAGTCGACAATAGCAATGCGTGGTGTCGTGGACTTATGATTCTTCGTTCGACCTGGGTGGATATGAAATATCGTTGTATTTCTATGCCCTTACTGCCGGCAGAGAAGCGGTTATCCGGTCGGCGGCGGAGCGAATGTTGTCGGAGAGTCGGATCAGGCTTTCTGCGAGTTGCTTCTTTTCTTCATCTGTAAAGGCACCCAAGCCACCATTTCCATCAACACCTCTCATTTTGTTATAGAACCAGGACACGGAGTGGTCGGGGAAAAACTTTCTGGCAAAATCTCCCCAGGTAATCAAGTCGTAAATGTCATCCATAAGGGGGATGATGGATGCCTTTTGAGTTCGGTTCGAGGCAGCTTTCATAATATTTCTCAGTCGTTTAATAGTATGTCAAACAATTCTTTAGCATATCGCCTGAGCTCTATCGACGGATTATGCTTGCTCTTTTGGACATTTCTGATCGCGATAATCAGATCCATCTCGTCCGTTGTCAGTTTTGCCGTGATTGTCGTTCCCATCACAAAGGTACTATAATTTTTTATACAATAATGAAAATAATATACAATTTTATAGTTACCAACGCGGAGGGTTGGTGTAATGGGCGGGAGCGTCAAAGATAATGATGAAATATCAGACAGGGCCGACAAAAAAGCAAAAATATAGCAAGGCCGCCATAATCAAGCTGCGTCATTCAGAACTCCAACTGGAACCCGTTGCTTTTGAGCCGGTCGTAGTTCTCCTTGTCGAAGCGGTACTTGACGGGGGTTCGTGTGCCGTGGCGCGGGGTTTCGTCCGCCACTTCGGTCAGGATCTCATAGTGCTTCATCTTGTTGGCGAAGTTGCGGCGGTCGAATTTGACCTCGAGGATCGATTCGTAGAGATGCTGCAGCTGGGGGAGGGTGAAGACTTCCGGGAGGAGCTCGAAGCCGACCGGCTCGAAGTGAATGTTCTGCTTGAGGCGGGAGAAGGCCACGCGGAGGATCTTGTCGTGGTCGAAGGCCAGGTGGGGGATGTCGGTCCAGCTGAACCATTCGGCTTTTTCGGCGTCGGTGTCCGCCGCGACTTCGGCGAGCTTGACCAGGGCATAGTGTGCGACGGTAATCACGCGCTCACGCGGGTCGCGGTTGATGTCACTGAAGGTGCCGACTTCCCTGAAGTCCTTGACGGAGAGTTTGAGGCCGGTTTCTTCCTTCAGCTCCCGGGCGGCGGTATGGGCGATTGTCTTGTCTTTATCCACCTCGAGGAAGCCGCCGGGAAGCGCCCATTCGCCGACATAGGCGGTGGCGCTGGCTTCCTTTTCCTGTCCACGCCTGATAAGAAGGACCTTCAGCTCTTTGCCGTCGTATCCGAAAACCACGCAGTCGGCCGTGACCGCCGGATGCGGATACTCGTAGGTGTATTGACCTTTCTTTGCCATCGTTTTTCCTTGTTTTGCGCAAAGGTAATGCGAATCCGCAGCAGTTGCAAGAAAATTGTGTAAAAATTACACATAAAATTTGGAAATGTGGGAGAAAGGCTTTATCTTTGCGTAAAAATTACACAAACAACCAGCAACAAAAAGCAAAGCCATGAAAGAGTCGGTCAACTACATCTACAACCTCATCATCCTGGACGAGAGCGGTTCCATGGATGATATCCGTTTCCAGGCACTCACCGGGGTCAACGAGACTATCCAGACCATTCGTCAGGCACAGCAGGAGAACCCGGACGATCACCAGATGCTCAGCTTCGTCACCTTCGACCAGGGACCTCGCAGCCGGCCGGACGTACGGCTGATCATCGACAATGAGAAGATCGAGAATGTAGGGGACATCAAACCCGAGCAGTACCATCCGGAAGGGATGACGCCGCTTTACGACGCGATGGGCAAGTCCGTCACGGCCTTGCAGAAACAGGTCCGGGAGGGCGACCACGTCCTGGTTACGGTGGTGACCGACGGCTATGAAAACGCATCCCGCCATTACACGGCCGGGATGATCCGGGAACTGGTGGACGGCCTCAAGGCGAAAGGATGGGTGTTTACCTACATCGGTGCCAATCAGGATTCCGAAAGGACGGCACGGGGACTGGGCATCCGCAGCACGATGGACTTTGAAGCCTCGATGGAGGGCACGCAGATGATGTGGGACAAGATGCGCTCCAGCCATCGGGAATACTATAAGAAGGTCCGCCGGCACAAGGCGGGGGAGGACGTCGACTTCGAAGAAGATTTCTACGCCCAGAAGCAATCGCAGGTGCGCGTGACGCCCGACCGGATCACGGCCCTGCAGGAGGGGCAGGTCTTTGTCTTCGGCAGCAACGAGGCCGGTCATCACGACGGGGGCGCCGCCCGTCTGGCACGGGAACGTTTCGGTGCGGTATACGGACAGGGCAGGGGCCTGCAGGGACAGAGCTATGCCATCCCTACGATGAACCTTCCGCTCCCGGAGATCGGTCGCTATGTCGAAGATTTCATCCGGTTCGCCGACCGGCATCCGGAGCTGACCTTTCTGGTCACCCGTATCGGCTGCGGCATCGCCGGCTATACCGATGAGCAGATCGCACCGCTGTTTGCCTTCGCTTCCGGCCTTCCCAATATCTACCTTCCGGCCTCGTTCTGGAAGATTCTCAACTATAGGTACAACCGGTAAAAAATGACTATCTTTGATTCACCATCGAAAAAACAACCGAATATGACAGGCGCATTGGCAGGAGACACCATAGGCTCGACCTATGAGTTCAACAACACAAAAGATTACGATTTCCCTCTGTTCGACGAATGGAGTAATTATACCGATGACAGCATCATGACGATGGCTGTGGCCTGGTGGCTTCTCAATGACAAAGATCTCAGTTATCAGGGGCTCGAGGATGCGGTGGTGAAGTTTGGGGAAGAGTTTCCCTGTCCGATGGGCGATTATGGCGGGATGTTCTATCAGTGGCTGTTCGCCCCGGAGGGCAACTGGCCGGATACGGTTTCTCCATACGAGTCCAAAACAGGACGTCGTCCCTACAATTCCTGGGGCAACGGATCGGCCATGCGCGTGAGTGCGGTCGGATGGTTCTTCGATACGCTCGAGGAGACGGAGCGCGTCGCCGGCATCTCGGCGGCCGTCACGCACAACCATCCGGAAGGCATCAAGGGCGCGCAGGCGACGGCCGCCGCCATCTTCCTTGCCAGGACGGGCAAAACAAAGGAAGAAATCCGTGATTACATCGAAAAGACTTACGGCTATGATCTTCACAAAACCTGGGAGTATTGGCATCCCATCTATCACTGGGATTCCAGCTGCCAGGGCACGGTCCCGCAAGCCATCATCGCCTTTCTGGATTCAACGGATTTCGAAGACGCCATCCGTAAGGCCGTCTCCCTGGGCGGCGACAGCGATACGCTGGCGTGCATCACCGGTGGCATCGCAGAGGCATTCTACGGCGGCGTGCCCGAAGCGATTGCGCAGCGCGTAACCCGCAATCTTCCGGAGGTCTTCTATCAGATTCTCGACGCAATGCGGAAAGAAACGGCCTACGGCACGACTGCGGCCGTTCCGGTTTAGGGAGCTGGCTCCAGCCGCATCTCGATGAATTGTTCCGATGAGACGCTGATCGACGGAGAGGATATTCGGTCGTGGGCCACGGATTGGCAGCAAACGGTGGCCCACTCCAGTATATGCCCCCGCTGGGCCACGCTTTCGGCCCAATCCGTGGCCGGCGAGCGCGTTGATGACGCTCTCATACTCAAAGAGTGGGGGATATGCACAGGGTGCGGCTACTTCACCCGCAGTTTCCGGCCGATTTTGAGGATGGTGGAGGAGGTGATGCCGTTGAGCTGGCAGAGTTTGGCGACGGTGGTGTGATGGTCGCGGGCGATCTTGTAGAGGGTGTCGCCTTTCTTGACGGTGTGATAGACTTGCTCGGGCTGGGCGGCGGCCGATGGCTGTGCCTGATCGGTTGCGGTCGTATCGCCACCTGCGGCGACAGCACCGGACCCGCCGGCCCCCGCCGTTCCGCCACCAGTGGTCCCCGCCGTTCCGCCGGCTCCCGCCGATCCGCTATCGGTAGTTCCCTCCGTTCCACTGCCGGCCTTGCCCTTCGCGGGCTCGTCGTCCGGGGCGAGGTCGCGCGGATCGGGCTTGAGGGCGGAGGTCGGGATGGTGACCTTCGCTTCGCGCACCGGGGCCCAGTTGCCGTCGCCGGTGAGGATGATGCGGCCGCCGGCTTTGGGGATGACCAGCGTTCCGTCTTCGGCCACGAGGGCCCATTTCCCGTTCTCGAACAGGACGATACGGCGGTCGCCGCTGGCCAGCACCAGGCTGTCCGGCGCGATGCGGGCGCCGATTTCCGGCTCGAAGGCATAGACGGCCGTGCTGTCGAAGACCACGTCGTAGTCTTCGAAATCGGGCAGGATGCGGCGGGCGCCCAGCAGGCGGTTGGCGTAGTAGCTTTCGGTATAGATGCTGCTGTTGCGGACGCCGTGGTTGGACGCGTGGATGAATTTCGGGTCGTTGCGTGCGGTGTCCAGACCCGTGAAAATACCCACGTGGCCGACTACCTTGGGATTGCGGCGGCTTCCCAGCAGCAGGATGTCTCCTTTCTGCAGGTTGCGGAAGTCGGAGATGTCCACTTCGCGGCCGTCGCGGGCCTGGTCTTTCGCCGAGCGGCTCAGGTTGAAGAAGCCGAAGTGATGGAACACGTAGCGGGTGTAGCCGGTGCAGTCGAAGCGTTTCGGGCCGTTGGCGCCGTAGCGGTAGGGGGTGCCGAGGAAGGTGGAGGCGTAGTCGACGATCTTGTCGGCGAGTTCGTGGGCCGTGAGCTCAACTTCACTCGTGTCGAGGGCCGCCGGCAGCGCGTTCGCCGCGGCCGGCGTTCCGATGAAGGCCGGGAGTGCAAGGGCAAGGAGCAGCAGGCGTCGTCTCATCGTCATTTCCCCGAATAGAAGTGGAATCCGTGCTTGATGCCGGCGATTACGGCGTCCCAGCGGAGGAGGATGCCGATGAGGGCGACGAGGCCGATCCAGAGGAGGGCCTTGGTCGTGTCGGTCTGGGCTGCATACCAGGTTTTGATTCGTTGGAACATCGTACTGCCGTTTCCTGCAAAGATACCCCGTTTCTTGGAAAATTGCAGATTTTTTGTTAAAATTGCTCAATTAAAGCCAGCGGCAATGGGTACACTGCTCATCAGGAACGTACAGCTCGACGGGCGGACGACGGACATCTTCGTCGAAGGCAACCGCATCGCCCGCATCGGGCGCACGGAGGGCGCGACGGCCGACCGGGTGATTGACGGCACCGGAAAAGCCGTGATCCCGGGCCTGGTCAACATGCACACCCATTCGGCGATGACGCTGCTGCGCAGCTGCTACGAAGACGTGCCGCTGAAGGCCTGGCTCGACCGGGTGTGGGCCGTGGAGGCGCGTCTCGACGAAGACGCCGTCTACTGGGGCGCGAAACTGGCCATCCTCGAGATGCTCAAGACCGGCACCACCTGCTTCCTCGACATGTACTGGATGACGCCGGCGATCGCCCGCGCCGCGGAGGAGATGGGCATCCGCGCCTTCATCTCCTACAATTTCCTGGACAACTTCGACCACGACAAGGCGGAGAAGCAGTATGCGGAATGTGAAGCGGTCTATGCGCAGTCCCGGCAGTGGCCCTCGCGGCTGCAGTTCTGCGTCGCGGTCCACGCCGACTACACGACGTCGGAGGCGACGATGCTGCGGGCCGGGATGTTCGCCCGCGACCACGACCTGGTGTTCACGGCGCATCTGGCCGAGACGCTGTCGGAGACGCAGGAAGACGTCATCCAGATGAGCCTCACGCCCGCACAGCATTTCAACCGGCTGGGCCTGCTCGGGCCGCAGACGGTGCTGGCGCACGGCCTGTGGCTCGACGACCACGATGTCGAACTGCTCGGCGGCACCGGGACGACGGTCGTCCACAACATCAACTCGAACCTGAAGCTCGCATCGGGCTACCGGTTCAAATACAACGAGCTGCGCGATGCGGGCGCGAACGTCTGCATCGGGACGGACGGCGCCGCCTCGTCGAACAACCTCGACATCCGCGAGAGCATGAAGACGATGGCGCTGCTGCAGAAAGCCTGGCGGGAAGATCCGTCCGCGATGCCGCTCGACGAGCTGATGGACGTCGCCACGGTGAACGCCGCCCGGGCGCTGGGCATCGACGCCGGCCGGGTCGCCGAAGGCGCGCTGGCCGACCTGGTGCTGGTGGATACGTGCTCCGAGGCCTTCGTGCCGAGCGCCAATTTCATCGGCAACCTGATCCTCTCGGCCAACAGTTCCTGCTTCGACACGGTGATCGTGGACGGTCGCGTGGTGATGGAGGGACGCCGGGTGCCCGGCGAACGCGAGATCCTCGAAAAGGCCGAGGAGACCGCCCGTAGAATCAATAAAGAGCAATGATATGGACAGTAGAGTCAAAAAGATCCGAGAAGCGGCGGCTTTCATCAGCGAAAGCATCGGCGGCAGGACCCCGGAAGCCGGCATCGTGCTGGGCAGCGGCCTGGGCAAGCTGGGCGACGCCATCGAGGCCGAGGCCGTGATTCCGTTTGCGCGGATTCCCCATTTCGTGAAATCGACCGCGATCGGCCACAAGGGGAATTTCATCTTCGGCCGCCTCGCCGGCAAATATGTCTGCGCGATGCAGGGCCGCTTCCACTACTATGAAGGCTATGCGATGGAGCAGGTGACGCTGCCGATCCGCGTGATGGCGGCGCTGGGCATCAAGACGCTGCTGGTCTCCAATGCGGCCGGCGGCCTGAACCCGTCGTTCCAGGTGGGCGACCTGATGATCATCCGAGACCACATCAACCTGCTGCCCAACCCGCTCATCGGCCCCAACTTTGCCGAGTTCGGCGACCGGTTCCCCGATATGACGGCGGCCTACGACCTGGACCTGATCGCCCGGGCCGAGAAAATCGCGAAGAAAGCGAAGATCCCCGTGCGGAAGGGCGTCTATCTGGGCAATACGGGCCCGTCCTACGAGACGCCGGCCGAAGTGCGCTTCTACCGCTGCATCGGCGCTGACGCCGTGGGCATGTCCACCGTGCCCGAGGTGCTGGTGGCGCGCCACTGCGGCATTCCGGTGTTCGGGATGTCGGTCATCACCAACGTATCCAACATCGACAACGCCAGTACGGTGCTCAACGACGGCGACGACGTGGTCCGTGCGGCCGATGCCGCCGCCGACCGGATGTGCACGATCTTCCGGAAACTGATAGAAAGCCTCTGACCGTGAAAAGCATCTTTCCCTACGATTCCGTCGAACTCAGCCCCAACGGGCGGGAGGTCGTGATCCTCGACCAGACGCAGCTGCCCAACCAGGAGAAGTTCCTCCACCTGGATACGGCGGAACAGATCTTCTATGCGATCACCCGGCTCAAGGTGCGCGGCGCGCCGGCCATCGGCATCGCGGCGGCCTTCGGCCTGGCGATGTGCGTCAACCGGTTCCGCACCCGTTCGCTCCAGGCGCTCGAGAAGGAATTCCTGCGCGTGAAGCATTATCTCTACATTTCCCGGCCGACCGCCGTCAACCTGATGTGGGCGCTCGACCGGATGGAACGCTGTTTCTATGCCACGAAACAGGGGCTGGACACGGCGGAGGAGAAACACGCCATCGAAGTGATGCGCAATGCGCTCACGGCGGAGGCGCGCGCCATCAAGGCGGAAGACGTGAAGATGTGCGAGGCCATCAGCGAGTTCGGTTTCTCGCTGCTCCATCCAGGCTGCGGCATCCTCACGCACTGCAACGCCGGCCATCTGGCCGTGTCGAAGTTCGGAACGGCGCTCGGCCCGATCTACCTGGCCCAGCAGCAGGGCTTCCTGCCCCGCGTCTATTGCGACGAGACGCGGCCGCTGCTCCAGGGTGCCCGCCTGACCGCCTACGAGCTTACCAAGTCCGGCATCGACGTGACGCTGGTCTGCGACAACATGGCGGCGACGCTGATGGCGCAGGGGAAGATCGACTTCGTGTTCGTCGGCTGCGACCGCGTGGCTGCCAACGGCGACGTGGCCAACAAGATCGGAACCTGCGGGGTGGCGATCCTCGCCAAGTACTACAAGGTGCCGATGTACGTGTTCGCCCCCACGAGCACGATCGACCTCTCCTGCAAGAGCGGCGACGAGATCGTGATCGAGGAGCGCCCGGCCTTCGAGGTCACCGACATGTACTACAGCAAGCCGATGGCGCCCAAGGGCGT
Source organism: uncultured Bacteroidales bacterium (assembly GCA_947306365.1). GTDB lineage: Bacteria > Bacteroidota > Bacteroidia > Bacteroidales > UBA932 > Cacconaster. The sequence goes on along the minus strand of CAMZGD010000004.1, from coordinate 16,339 downwards.
CAAGGTCTACAACCCGGCCTTCGACGTCACGCCGGCGGCGCTGATCACGGGCATCGTCACGGAGAAAGGGGTCATCAAGCCCCGGGACATCAAGAACCTCAAGAAAGAGTCGTAGGGAGATGGTGCAGTTCCTGAGCCTGTCGAGCGGAAGCAACGGCAACTGCTACTATTTCGGCAACGGCCGGACCGCCTTCCTCATCGACCTGGGCATCGGCGCCCGCACCCTCAAGAAGCGGCTGGCCGAAAACGGCCTGTCGCTCGATGCGGTCGACGCCGTCTTCGTGACGCACGACCACTTCGACCACATCAAGAGCCTCGGCACCTTCACCGAACGCTACCGGAAGCCTGTCTACCTGACCCGGACGCTCGAGGCGGCGCTCCGCAACCATTTCTGCACGGCGGGAAAGCTCAAGGGCTGCATCCGCTACCTGACGGAAGGGGAGGAGACGGTCGTGGGCGACAGCCTGCGCATCACGCCGTTCGTGGTGCCGCACGACGCCACGCAGACCGTTGGCTATCATTTCACGTTCGACGGCGAGCGCTTCACCGTGATGACCGACCTGGGGGAGGTGACCGACGAGGCGGTCCGCTACGCCGCGCTGGCCGACCACCTGGTGGTGGAGTCGAACTACGACGTGGACATGCTGATGACGGGATCCTATCCGCCCGAGCTCAAGCGCCGCATCCTGATGCAGCACGGGCACCTGTCCAACGAGCAGACGGCCTCGCTGCTGGTGCGCTGCCGGCACGAGGGCCTGCGCGACGTGTATCTCTGCCACCTGAGTGCCAACAACAACACGCCGGAAGCGGCCTTCCAGTGCGCAAAAAAGACGCTCGAGAGCGTGGGCTCCCGAGCGTCGCTTCATTGTCTTCCGCGCAGCTGCGCGTCGGAAGTGTTTACTTTCTGATTACTGGTTCTCGCCCTTGACGATGGCGTCGTACTTCTTCGAGAGCTCCTCGTATTCGGGGTTCTTGTCGCGGAGACGGAAGTAGATGTTCCTGAGGTATTCGGCGATGGCGCCCTTGAGTTCGGCGTCGTCGGTCAGCGCGAAGGCTTTCTCGAACGGGGCGATGGCCTTTTCGAGGGCCTCGTCGAATTCATTGACGAGGGCGTTGTACTCGGCGTCAGTGATCGTCGGGTCGCTGGACTTGGTCTGGATTTCGATGGCCTTGTCGTAGTACATCGCGCCGAGGCCGAGCGGTCCGTACACGTAGTTCGGATCGATCTCCGTGGATTTCTCATAGAGCTTGGCCGCATTCTCGGTGTCGCCGAGCTGCTTGAACACGTTGGCTTCCACATAGTAGAGGCTGGCGTTGTTCGGGTCGAGGGCCTGTGCGGAGTGGAGCAGTTCGAACAGCTTGCCGGTGTCTTCCTGGTTCTCGATGTAGTGGTTGATCAGGCCGATCAGGATGTTGCTGTTCTCGGGGAACTTCACGAAGCCTTCTTCGAGGACGGCCTTGCAGGCGTCCTTGTCACCCAGGCCGCGATAGACCTCGGCGAGGTTGGAGAAGGCGAAGCCGTTCTGGTAGATGCCCATGTCGAGGCACTTCTTGTAGTATTCCAGCGCCTGGTCCTTGTTGCCGGCCAGGTTGGAGACGAGGGCCGTATAGTAGGTGTTGGCCGAGTCGATCTTGCCGAGGATCGGGTTCTGCGCGGCTTCGGTAGCCTTCTTGAAGAGGCCTGCGGCCTTCTCGAAGTTGCCGGTCAGGTATTCGTTGAGGGCGTCGCCGGCGAGCTTGTCGTGGATGTCGTCCATCATCGCGACGATGTCCTTCGTCTTGGAGCCTTTCGGGTCGACGGACTGGGCTTTCTCGAGCGCTTCGGTCGCCTTGTCCAGGAGGTTGTCCGCTACCGGTTTGGTGACGATGAAGAAGTCGAGGATGCCGTTGTCGTTGTAGTACAGGTCCTTGTCAGCATAGGATTCGACGGTGTAGGCGCCTTCGGGGCCCTTCTTCTCGGAAGTGCCGAGAACCTGCTGGTCTTTGAGGAAGAGTTTGACTTCCTGCTGCGCCGTACCCGGCAGGATGTTCTTGCCAGGCTGCTCATACGCCTCGATATAGGCCTTGGCCAGGGCGATCCAGGTCGCCGGCTTGGCTGCCTTCTTGGCGTCTGCGGCAGCGTTTTCGGCCTTGTTGATGGCCTTGAGGGCATCCGCTGCGTTCTTGGGCTGAGCACTGACCATCGTCACGGAGAGGATCAGCGACAGTGCGATAAGGATTCTTTTCATGTTCGTTTGAGTTTAATTTTGATTATCTGTTGTTTCCGTATTATCGGCGGCTTCCGTTTCCGGAGCCGGCTGTGTTTCTTCCTCCTTGCTGACGACGCAGACGGCTGCGATGCTGTCGCCTTCGCGGATGCTGATGAGCTTGACGCCCTGGGTCGCCCGTCCCGCTACCCGGATCGTGTCGGCCGGCATGCGGATCGTGATGCCCGATTTGTTGATGATCATCAGGTCGTTGTCGTCGCTGACAGCCTTCAATGCAATTAGCTTGCCAGTCTTTTCGGTGATGGCGATGGTCTTGACGCCCTTGCCGCCGCGGTTGGTCTTGCGGTATTCCTCCAAATCGGAGCGCTTGCCGAAACCGTTCTCGCTGACCACGAGGATGTCGAGCGGCTTGACGGCCTGTTCCTCGGGTTCGATGCACACCATGCCCACCACGAAGTCGCCTTCGTCGAGGTTGATGCCCCGTACGCCGGTGGAATTGCGGCCGATGGCGCGCGCGTCCTCTTCGGCGAAGCGGCAGCACTTGCCCTGGTTGCCGGCCAGCAGGATCTCGCAGTTGCCGCTGGTCAGGGCCGCGCCGATCAGGGCGTCGCCCTCGCGCAGGTTCACGGCGATGATGCCGTTCGCGCGCGGACGGGAGTAGGCCTCGAGCAGCGTCTTCTTGATGGTGCCGTTCGCCGTGGCGAGGACCACATAGTGGCTGTTCGTGAATTCCTTGTCGTCGAGGTTCTGGACGTTGAGGTAGGCCTGGATGCGGTCTTCCAGGGTCAGCGGCAGGATGTTCTGGATGGCGCGCCCCTTCGAGGCCTTGGCGCCTTCCGGGATCTCGTATACTTTGAGCCAGAAGCATTTGCCGCTCTGCGTGAAGAACATCAGCGTGCTGTGCATGTTGGCCACGTAGATGTGCTCGATGAAGTCTTCGTCGCGGGTGGTGCTGCCCTTGGCGCCGATGCCGCCGCGGCTTTGCGAGCGGTATTCGGACAGGCTCGTGCGCTTGATGTAGCCGTAGTGGGAGATGGTGATCACCACGTCTTCGTTCGGGTAGAAGTCTTCGGGGTTGAAGTCTTCTGCAGTGACGGCGATCTCGGTGCGGCGCTCGTCGCCGTATTTCTCCTTCAGTTCCTGAAGTTCGGTCTTGATGATGCCCATCTGCATCTCCTCGCTCTCGAGCACCTGCTGGTAGTAGTGGATCAGCTTCTCGAGTTCGTCGTATTCGGCCTGGAGCTTGTCGCGTTCCAGTCCGGTGAGCTGGCGGAGGCGCATCTCCACGATGGCGTCGGCCTGTTCAACGGTGAAGCCGAACTGCTGCACCAGCCCGTCGCGGGCGTCGGCCACGCTGCGGGAGGCGCGGATCAAGGCGATGATCTCGTCGATGATGTCGAGGGCCTTGAGGAGGCCTTCGAGGATGTGGGCGCGCTTGAGGGCCTTGTTGAGTTCGAAGCGGGTGCGGCGCACGACCACTTCGTGGCGGTGGCGCACGAAATACTTGATGAGCTGCTTGAGGTTGAGCTGCCGGGGCCGTCCGTCCACCAGGGCGATGTTGTTGACCGAGAAGCTCGACTGGAGCGGCGTGAGCTTGAACAGGTTGTTGAGCACCACGTTCGACGGGGCGCCCTGCTTGAGCTTGATGACGATGCGCATGCCGTCGCGGTCGCTCTCGTCGTTGATGTAGGAGATGCCTTCCAGTTTCTTGGTCTCCACCAGCTCGGCGATGCGTTCGATCAGCTCGCGCTTGTTGATGGTGTAGGGGATCTCGGTCACCACGATGGTCTCGCGGCCGGACGCGGACACTTCGATATTGGTCTTCGAGCGGATGACGATGCGGCCGCGGCCGGTCTCGAAGGCGTCGCGGATGCCGCGTACGCCCTGGATGATGCCGCCGGTGGGGAAGTCGGGCCCCTTGATGTGCTGCATCAGCTCGTCCAGTTCGATGTCGTTGTTGTCTATATAGGCGCAGATGGCGTCGCAGCACTCCGAAAGGTTGTGCGGCGCCATGTTGGTGGCCATGCCTACGGCGATGCCGTTGGATCCGTTCATCAGCAGCAGCGGCGCCTTGGCGGGCAGTACGGTCGGCTCCTGGAGCGATTCGTCGAAGTTGGGCTTGAAATCGACCGTATCCTTGTCCAGGTCGGCCAGCACTTCCTCGGCCAGCTTCTGCAGCTTGGCTTCGGTGTATCGCATGGCGGCCACGGGGTCGCCGTCGATCGAGCCGAAGTTGCCCTGTCCGTGGACCAGCAGGTAGCGCAGGTTCCAGGGCTGGGCCAGGCGGGCCATCGCGTCGTAGACGCTGGAGTCGCCGTGCGGATGATACTTGCCGAGGACGTCGCCGACGATGCGGGCCGACTTCTTGACGCCGCCGCTGTAGGTGACGCCGAGGTTGCTCATCCCGAAGAGGACGCGCCGGTGGACCGGCTTAAGTCCGTCTCTCACATCGGGTAAGGCGCGGGCCACGATCACCGACATCGAGTAATCGATGTAGGCCGACTTCATCTCGTTTTCTATGTTGATAGGAATGATCCTACCGCCATTCTCTTCAAAATCCATTTTCTCTACGGTTTCTATCCAAAATATCGTGTAAAAATACGAATAATTGAAGAAGATAACAAATTATTTATTTACGCGCTTTTTTGCTATCTTGCCGTCCAAAACCGTTTTGCGATGGCAATGGACAGAAGTTATTCGAATGAGATCAAGATCGTGCTCAACTACGCGCTCGAGGAAGCGGCGCGGCTGGGCAGTTACATAGCCACGCCCGACCATCTTTTCCTCGGCATCCTGCGCTTCCGCGAGTCGGACGGCGTGAAAATCCTGGAAAGCCTGGACGTGGACATCAAGAAAGTGAAGAAGGAGATCGAAGACAAGATTGCGGCGCCGGCGCCCATCCCGTTCGGCCAGCGCGGGTCGATCTCCCTGAGCGACAAGTCACAGGACATCCTGCTTTCGTGCCAGCGGATGCACGGCTCCGCCGCCACGCCGGCCCATCTGATGGCCGAGATCTTCATGCAGTGGCACGGGGCCTGCACCACGGCGCTGGAAAACAGCAACATCCCGCTCGACAAGCTGCCCGAGAAGCTCCGTGAGATCATGGAGCAGGCCATGCTGTCCGCCGCGGACGGCGCGGCCGAGGAACCCGGCGGCGACGCGGATCCGCAGCGCGCGGGCGCCGGACGGGGGACGGACAAGAAATCGCTGGTCGAGTCGTACGGCTTCGACCTCACGCGTGCCGCCGTCAGCGGCGAACTCGACCCGGTGGTGGGACGGGAGGCCGAGATCGAGCGGCTGGCCCAGATCCTGAGCCGTCGCAAGAAAAACAATCCGGTGCTCATCGGCGAGTCGGGCTCGGGCAAGTCGGCCATCGTGGAAGGCCTCGCGCTGCGCATCGCCGCGAAGGACGTGCCCCGTTCGCTGCTTTCGAAGCGCATCATCTCGCTCGACATGGGCTCGCTCGTGGCGGGCACGAAATACCGCGGCCAGTTCGAGGAACGCGTGAAAGCCATCCTGACCGAAATCAAGAAGAACCCCGACCTGATCCTGTTCATCGACGAGCTCCACACCATCGTGGGGGCGGGCAGTTCGCCCGGTTCGCTCGACGCTGCCAACCTGCTGAAGCCGGCCCTGGCGCGCGGCCAGATCCAGTGCATCGGCGCCACCACGCTCGACGAGTACCGCGAGTACATCGAGAAGGACGCGGCGCTGGAACGCCGCTTCCAGAAGATCCTGGTGGAACCGACCGACTATGCGCAGACGCTCGCCATCCTCGAGGGCATCAAGTCGCGTTATGAGGAGTACCATCGCGTTCACTATACCGATGCGGCCGTCAAGGCCTGCATCACACTGTCGCAGCGGTACATTTCCGACCGCTGCCTGCCCGACAAGGCCGTCGACGTGCTCGACGAGGCCGGTGCGCGCGTGCATATCGGCGAGATGAAGGGTTCGGACGACGCGGTCCGGCTCGAAAGCGACCTGGAGCCGATCCGGGCCGAGAAGCGCAGCGCCGCCAAGGCGGGCGACTTCAAACGGGCGGCCGAGCTGCACCGGCTCGAACAGGAGAAGGAACAGGCGGTGGCTGAAGCCGTGAAGGCCTCCGAAGCCGTCGAGGAGGCCTACCGGACGGTCGACGAAGACACGGTGTCGCGGGTGGTGTCGGTGATGACCGGCATCCCGGTGTACAAGGTGGCCGAGAGCGAAGGCGTGCGGCTGCTGAAGATGGAAGAGGTGCTCCGCGGCGTGGTCGTGGGCCAGGACGAGGCGCTCTCGAAGGTGGTGCGGGCCATCCGGCGCAACCGGGCCGGCCTGAAAGACCCGAACAAGCCCATCGGCACCTTCCTCTTCCTGGGCCCGACGGGAGTGGGCAAGACGCATCTGGCCAAGAAGATCGCGGAGTATATGTTCGACTCGGCCGACAACATCATCCGGATCGATATGAGCGAATACGGCGAGAAGTTCTCCTCCAGCCGGCTCATCGGCGCGCCTCCGGGGTACGTGGGGTACAACGAGGGCGGCCAGCTCAGCGAACAGGTGCGGCGCAAGCCGTATTCGGTGGTGCTGCTCGACGAGGTGGAGAAGGCGCATCCCGACATCTTCAACCTGCTGCTTCAGGTCCTCGACGAGGGCCGTCTCACTGACAGTGCGGGCCGCTACATCGACTTCAAGAACACGATTGTCATCCTCACCTCGAACGTGGGCAGCCGCGAACTGAAGGACTTCGGCCGCGGAATCGGCTTCTCCACCGGGTCGGAAGACCGTTCCGCCTCGCAGAACGCCCTGATCGACAAGGCTCTCGGCAAGGTGTTCACGCCGGAATTCCTGAATCGGCTCGACGAGCAGATCTATTTCAACGCGCTCTCGCAGGACGACATCTACGGCATCATCGACATCGAGCTCCGCGCGCTTCTGGGCCGGATGAAGGAGCTGGGCTACACGCTCACCATCGACAAGGCGGCCAAGAAGTTCATCGCCGACGTGGGCTACGACCCGAAGTTCGGCGCCCGTCCGCTGAAGCGGGCCATCCAGCGCCACGTGGAGGATCCCGTCTCCGAGATCATCATCGAGGGCGTCCCCGCCGGCGCGAAACTCCGCGTGAAGCTGGGCAAGGACAAGAGCTCCACAACGGTGGTCGTGTCAGACAAGTAGTTGTTTATCAATAGTTTATTTGAAATCGGTTGCGCAATTTTACGCAACCGATTTTTTGTTTCTAACTAGTAATCAGCGAGTTGTCTGCCACATGGATAATCTATTTGCAAAACGATCCATCGTGTTGTATCTTTGCATAAACCGTATTGTGAAAGCGCTATGAAGGGAAGACAACGGATTTTCAAGGTGGGTGCTCTCCACCATATCTATCAACGGACAATTGATGGTTATTTAATTTTTTATGATAAGCGGGATTTCCTCGTTTTATTCACGCTGATTTGTACCACAGCCAGAAAGTACAATATTAAAGTACTGGGAATCTGCTTAATGCTTGATCATATCCATCTGCTTGTAAAAGCTCCTTCAAGAACTGAGCTGTCTGCATTTGTCCGTGACTATACTTGCCGTTTTTCTCGAAAGCGGAACACTCGATATCAGAGAAAAGGGGACTACTTCCGGCATCGATTCGGGAGTGCGCCAAAAGTGGATGAGAAAAAAGCAAGAACCGCCATTGCTTATCTATATAACAATCCTGTCGAGAAAAAAATGTGTGGAAAAGCAGAGGAGTTTCAATGGAATTTTCTGGATTATGCACACAATTCCCATCCATTTTCCGAACCGCTCAAATTACGATCTGCGCGTCGGAAGATGCGTCACGCTGTCATCGAAGTGCGAAAGCTCCGGGAAACTGATACCCCTTTGGGGTACGATATCATTGACAGGATCATCAAAGGCCTGTCGACTCGTGAAATCCGTCAGTTGACCGATTTAATTGTTGTTTGTTATAATTGCGTTGATTATCAGGAGCTTACTTCTTATTATAAAGATTTCGAGGCACTTCTTATTGCCGTACATTCGAACACGGGAAGTGAGTATCAGATTAAAGAAGAAATCACGCCGGGATCAGACACCATTTTCATAAAGATGGCTTCGGTAATAAAGAAGATGACTCATTACAAACAAATGCAGGAAGTATTGGCCTTGCCGGATTTGGAGAAACGCCGAATTGCCTGGATTTTGTCAGCGGAGACAGGTGCAATGCCTCGACAGATTTCTAAATTTTTGCAGATCTCTCTCTCATAAATAGTGTGGCGCTTAAGAGTTTGATAATCAGGTGAATGAAGATAATCGGTTGCGTATGAATGAGCAACCGATTATGCTTAAATGATTGGTTAGTAGAGAGATAGGTGCCACACTCAGATGACCATCATCGTCAAAGCATTATACCAGACAGCCAGCATCCCACTCACTCAGCTTGGTGCAAAGACAAGTTGAAAAGCTATTCCATGAGGGCGCGGGCGGTGTGGGCGGCGAGGCGGGCGTTGTTGAGGACGAGCTGGATGTTGGAGGCCAGGGAGTCGCCACCGGTGAGCTCCTTGACGCGGGCCAGCAGATAGGGCGTGGTTTCCTTGCCGTGGATACCCAGTCGACGGGAATCTTCGATGGCCTGGTCGATGGCCGCGTTGATGCGGACGGGATCCATGGAATATTCCTCAGGGATGGGATTGGTGACGAGCATGCCGCCGCCCAGGCCCATTTCCTGCTGGGCGCGAAACGCAGCGGCGAGCTCTTCAGGCGTGTCGATCCGATAATCCACCTTGAAGCCGCTTTTGCGCGTGTAGAAGGCAGGCAGCTCTTCGGTGCCGTAGCCGATGACCGGAACACCCTTCGTCTCGAGATACTCCAGCGTGAGTCCCAGGTCCAGGATGGCTTTGGCGCCGGCGCAGACGACCATGACGGGCGTGCGGCCGAGCTCTTCCAGGTCGGCCGAAATGTCCATCGTCGTCTCTGCGCCGCGGTGCACGCCGCCGATGCCGCCGGTGGCAAAGACACGGATACCAGCCAGGTGCGCGATGATCATGGTTGTGGCCACTGTGGTGGCGCCGTCAGCGCCGCGGGCGACCAGCACGGGGAGGTCGCGACGCGAAGCCTTGATGACGGCCGGGCCTTTATTGCCGAGATATTCTATCTCGTCGTTCGTCAATCCGGCCTTGAGCTTGCCGCCGATGACGGCGATGGTGGCCGGGACGGCACCCGCCTCACGCACGGTCTCTTCGACCCGCAAGGCCGTCTCGACGCTCTGGGGGTAGGGCATTCCGTGGGAAATGATGGTCGATTCCAGTGCGACAACCGGCTCTCCGCTCATCAGGGCGGCCTTCACGGCCGGAGATAGTTCCAGGTATCCTTTCATAATTCCAGGTTTTTCAATTCTTCATTGACGGCCTCGTCCGATTCAACGGCACAGCGTGCGCAAAGCAATCCGATGCGAGCCGCTTCCTCCACGCTTGCGCCGATACCTGCGTGGACAACACCGGCAAGGAGCGCGTCGCCGCCGCCGGTGGTGTTGCGGACCTTACACGGCAGCGCCGGGTACAAAGTTGTCCGGCCGGTGGAATCCGTTACTTCCAGCCCTTCGGCGCCCCGCGTAACGAAGCGTCGCGTGAAACCGGTCACGGAAGCCAGCGAATCCAATTCCAAAACATTGCATTTAAACGCGTATAAACGTTTATTCGTGCTGATTTCCAGCGCTTTGCGAAGTCGTCCCGCTTTGGGGCCGGAAACGGCATCCACGTAGAGGGGCGCTGTCACATTGTCGATGATCCAGGCCAGCGTTTTGGGCAGGAGGTTCGTGTCGGCCACGACGGAATCCGCCGCATTGATCTGCGCCAGGCGTGCGGCCAGCCATTCCTTGGAGATGCTTTCTGTCACGACCATGTCGGCCACGCCTCCGAGCATCTCGCCGCAGCAGTCGTTAAAACTTGCAAAGCAGGCACTGGGGAGCGCCGCGCACGCCTCGCAGAGCGAAAGATCCATCCCGATTTCCCGGCAGGAGACCTGCAGCATTTGCGCGAAAGCGTCTCCGCCGAAACGGGTAACGAAACACACTTCATCTCCCAGCAGGGCCAGATTATGCGCAATATTGCGCCCGACACCACCGAAGGAAAGCCTTACCGTTCCGGGATTGGAATCCCGGGCGATGAAACGCTCCCGCGATGTGGCCGTAATGTCCACGTTGGCTCCGCCGATGACACAAACTTTCATGTGGACAAAGTTAGGAAAGAAACCACGATTTTGGTAACTTTGTAAAATGAAACAGAACAGATTATTCCGTTTGACAGCCGTCCTGCTGGTCCTGGCATTCTGCTTCGGGACCGCCGATGCGCAGGACCTGCCGCGTTACAAAAAGATGGTGAAACAGCTCAGCAGCGCCCGTTACCAGGGGCGCGGCTACGCCCGCGACGGTGTCCGCAAGGCTGGGAAATACATCGCCCGGCAGTTCGAAAAGTCGGGCGTGGACGAAGTGACGCTCCAGCCCTTTACGCTGGACATCAACACTTTCGACGGGGAGATGGCGATGTGGGCCGACGGGCGGAAACTGGTGCCGGGCATCGACTTCTCGATGCGCGAGTATTCCCCCGGCGTGCACGGGACGTTTCCCGTCTATCACGTCGATACCCTGAACTTCGATGAAGAGAAAATGTTCGCCGACCTGGCCCGGCCTGAAAACGCGAACTGCCTCGTCTGCTGCGAATTCTGGTTCACCTACAGGCACCGTGCGGCGTTCGCCCGGCTGCAGAAGAAGGACGGCTGCACGAATGCCGGCCTGCTCTATGAATGGACCTCGCCCATCAAGTTCTACAAGGCTTACGGCGAGAAGGTGGTGGACAAGCCGATCATCTGGGTGACGCCCGAAGCTATCGCCGGCGTCAAGTCGGTGACGGTGGACGTGGACAACCGGTTCCTGAAAGGCTATGGGACGGAAAACGTGATCGCCAAGGTGGAAGGCCGCCGGCACGACGGCTGCTATGTCTTCACGGCGCATTACGACCACCTGGGCAATCTCGGGAAGAAGGTCTATTATCCGGGCGCCAACGACAATGCCTCCGGCACGGCGGCCATCATCACGCTGGCGAAGCATTATGCGCAGCATCAGCCCGAATATGACATGTATTTCATCGCCTTTTCGGGGGAGGATGCCAACCTGCGCGGATCCACCTGGTTCGCCGAGCATCCGGTCGTGCCGCTGGAGCAGGTCCGGTACCTCTTCAACCTCGACATGATCGGTGACGACAATCCGGTCCAGTATTGTGAGGTGAGCGAGGCCGGCATGGCCAAATACCCGGTCTTCGAACAGGTGAACCGGGAACAGCGGCTCTTCGCGTCACTGAACCGGGGCGAACTGGCCGCCAACAGCGACCACTATCCGTTCGCCGTGCGCGGCGTTCCCTGCATCTTCCTGGAAAACCAGGAAGGCAGCGCCTTCCCGTACTATCATACGCCGAACGACAACATGAAAACGGTCCGTTTCGACAGCTACGTGCCCGTTTTCAGGCTGGTCACGGGCTTTATCGAAGCAGACTGCCAGTAGAACCATGATCGACGAAATCCTTCAATTCAACAAACGGTTCGTAGCGGAAAAAGCCTACGAACCTTTCATTACCGACAAATATCCGGCAAAGAAACTGGCCGTGCTGACCTGCATGGATACACGGCTGACCGAACTGCTGCCCAAGGCATTGGGTCTGCGGAACGGCGATGCCAAGATCATCCGGAATGCCGGCGGGCTTGTCCTGTCGGAAACCGATTCGGCCATCCGTTCGCTGCTGGTGGGCATCTATGAACTCGGCGTAAAGGAAGTGATGGTGGTGCACCATTCCGCCTGCGGTGCCTGCCATATGAGTTATGCGCACTTCAAGCCGCATATGCTGGAACACGGCATCCCGGAGGAGACGCTGAAGGACTGGGAGGCCAGGGGCGTTGCGGACTGGCTCGAAGGCTTTCACGACACGGAAGCCTCCGTCCGCAGGACCGTGGCGGCCATCGTGAACCATCCGCTCGTACCGAAGGATGTGGTGGTGCGCGGCTTCATCATCGATTCCGTGACCGGCGGACTGACGGAAGTGCCCTGCGTATGAAAAGGATCCTGTTTGTTACGGTCTGCCTCATGGGAACGCTGCACTTCGCCGGGGCTCAGGTCTCGAAATATGTGAATCCGATGATTGGGACCACGGGGATGGGGCACTGCTTTCCCGGGGCGTGCGCGCCCTTCGGCGCCGTCCAGCTTTCCCCGGACACCGACACCGTCCCGCACAACATCGGCGGGAAGTACCAGCCGCGTGCCTATGATTATTGCGCCGGCTACCAGTACACGGACAACTCGATCGTGGGTTTCAGCCATACGCATCTCAGCGGCACGGGCCATTCCGACCTGGGCGACATCCTGGTGATGCCGCAGACCGGGCCGCTGCAGCTGAATCCCGGCACGCGCGAGGATCCGGACAGCGGCTACCGGCAGCGGTTCAGTCACGAGACGGAGCACGCGGAGCCCGGTTACTACGAGGTGACGCTCGCCGACAGCGGCGTCCGCGCCCGGCTGACCGCCACGCAGCGGGTCGGGGTGCATCAGTACACGTTCCCGGAAGGAAGCGCGCAGCGGCTGGTCGTGGACCTGCTCCACGGTATCTACAATTACGAGGGGAAAGTCCTCTGGTCGAGCATCCGTGTGGTCAACGATACGCTCCTGACCGGCTATCGCATCACGGACGGCTGGTCGCGGGGCAATTACACCTATTTTGCGATGGCCTTCTCGCGGCCGGTCGTGAACTACGGATACGAAGACCGCAAAACGCCCGCGTACCGGGGATTCTGGCGCAAGTTCGACCTTCACCACAACTTCCCCGACATCGCCGGCCGTGACGTCGTGGCGTATTTCGAATTCGACGACGCAAGTCCTGAGCTGACGGTGAAGGTGGCGCTGTCCGCCGTGTCGGCCGAGGGTGCGCTGAAGAACCTGGCGGCGGAAGCGGCCGGCCGGACGTTCGACGAGCTCCGGCGCGAGACGGCGCAGGCGTGGGAACGGGAGCTCGGCGTGGTGCAGTGCACGGGCACGGAAGACCAGAAGGCGAGCCTCTACACGGCGCTCTACCACACGATGATCAATCCTTCGGTGTATATGGACGTGGACGGCCGCTGCCGCGGCATCGACGGGGAAATCCATCAGGCAGAGGGATTTACGAACTACACGGTGTTCTCCGTCTGGGATACGTACCGGGCGGAGCATCCGCTGCTGGGCCTGCTGAAGACCAGCCGGAACACCGATATGGTGAAGTCGATGCTGGCGCACTGGCGCCAGAACGTGGTGGGGATGCTGCCCGTATGGAGCCTGATGGGCAACGAGGGCTGGTGCATGACGGGCTACCACGCCGTGAGCGTGCTGGCCGATGCCCTCGTCAAGGGTGCGGACATCGATCGGGACGAGGCCTTCGCGGCGATGGCGGCGACGGCCTGCTGCCCGTATCTCCCGTCGCTGCAGGAGTACATCACCTACGGCTACGCGCCCTTCGACAACGACGCCACGGCGGCCTCCAACACGCTCGAGTATTCGTTCGACGACTGGAGCATCTGGCACGCGGCAGTCGCGGCGGGGCGGGAAGACATCGCGGCCGCATTCCGCGACCGGGCGCTGTCGTACCGCAATACGTTCGATCCGGCCGTCGGCTTCGCGTCGCCCCGCTACAAGGACGGCTCCTTCAAGAAAGACCTGGATCCGTACCAGACCTACGGCGAAGGATTCATCGAGGGCAATTCCTGGAATTTCTCGTTCCACGTGCCCCACGACCCCTACGGGCTGATGCAGTGCCTGGGCGGGGAGAAGGCGTTCCTGGAGAAGCTGGACACGCTCTTCGGGATGGACCTTCCGGAACGGTACTACGCGGACAACGAGGACATCACGGCGGATTGCCTGGTGGGCGGCTACGTCCACGGGAACGAGCCGAGCCATCACGTCCCGTACCTGTATGCGTGGACGTCGCAGCCCTGGAAGGCGCAGGACCGCATCCGTACGATCCTTGAGAAGATGTACCGCAACGACATCCGCGGCCTGGGCGGCAACGACGACTGCGGCCAGATGTCGGCCTGGTTCGTCTTTTCGGCGCTCGGCTTCTATCCCGTGGCGCCGGGCTGCGACCAGTATGTGTTCGGCGCGCCGTATCTGCCCTATATGAAGGTCACGCTCGAGAACGGCGCCGTCGTCGAGGTCAAGGCGCCGGGCGTCAACGACCGCAACCGCTACGTCCGTAGCGTCAAGCTCAACGGTAAGCCGTATTCGAAGCTCTACATCACCCACGCCGACCTGACGGCCGGCTGCACCCTCGAATTCGAGATGTCCGACCGGCCGAACCGTCGCCGCGGCCTTGCGCGCGCCGACAAACCCTATTCCCTGAGCAACCCGTAGTCTGAAGCCGATGAAACGAATCGAAGTAGTCGCGGCCATTATCCGCAGGGGAGACACGATCTTTGCCACCCAGCGCGGGTACGGGGATTTCAAGGACTGGTGGGAGTTTCCGGGCGGGAAGATGGAGCCCGGCGAAACGCCGGAAGCGGCGCTCCTGCGGGAGATCCGCGAGGAACTCGATACCGAGATCCGCATCGACCGTTTCCTGCATACGGTCGAGTGGGATTATCCCGCTTTCCATCTGACGATGCACTGCTACCTGTCGTCGCTGTGCAACGGATCGCTCCATCTGCTCGAACACGAGGCCGCCCGCTGGCTGACGAAGGAGGAAATCCATTCCGTCCGCTGGCTTCCGGCCGACGAGATCCTTCTGCCGCTGATCGTCCGGGAACTCTCGCGGCCGTCGGCTTCCATTCCGGTTACGGCCTGATCCTTCTTGTCTGGAGGAGGACGGAGAGGATGATGAGGGCGAGGCCGATCCAGAAGGAAGGACCGACTTCGTGGATTTCGTCGAACAGGATGGCCGCGATGACGATGCTGTAGACGGGCTCGAGGTTGTAGGTGAGGTTGACGGTGAAGGCGGAGAGCCTGCGCAGCGCCTGGAGCTGGAACAGGAAGGGGATGATGGTGAAGACCGAGCCGAGCAGCAGCAGCGACACGAGGTCGCGGCCGGTCGGGACGATGGCGGCTTCGGGGAACAGCCGGGCGTGGAAGGGGATACAGAGGGAGAGGAACAGCACGCCGCCGACGAGCTCCCAGAGCAGCATCGTGGAGCTGTCTTCGCCGGTCCGTTCCGCTACGTTGATGTTGAGGATGGCGAAGACGGAGTAGATGGCTGCCGAAAGCAGGCCCAGGGCGATGCCGGTCCGGTAGCGCACGTCGAGGCTGAAGACCAGCAGCACACCGGCGATTGAGATGAAACTGATGAGGACCTCTTTCCAGTCGATCCGCGTGCGGTTGACGAGCGGGTTGAACAGCGCGGTGAAGAAGCAGGTCGTGGCGATGCAGGCCACGCCGACGGAAACGTTCGAGGCCTGGATGCTGGCGTAGAAGCAGACCCAGTGCAGGGCGAGGAGGATGCCGCAGCCCGCGATGGACAGCAGTGCCGGCAGGCGGACCTTGTGCAGCCGGCCCATCACGGCCAGCACGACGGCCAGCGACACAACGCTGACCTGGATGCGGTACCAGACCAGCGGCACTCCGCCCAGGTGGATGAGCCGGCCGAACACGCCCGTCCATCCTGCAAGGAAGACCGCCAGGTGCAGGAGAATGAGCGTACGGGCAGTATCTTTCATTCAGCTTCGAGGTAGAAGACGGCGGAACTGAACTGTTGCGGGAGGTCGGGGTTGAACGCGCCGGTGGCGAGGAAGTCGCCGGTGAACGTCTGGCCGTCGCCCCACCAGCAGGAACGGTCCACGTTGAGTTCCGTGACCTTGTAGCGGCGCTGCGGGTCGAGGCCGTCGAGGCGGAACGGATGCCGGGAGCCGTTGCGGTTCTGGTAGCGGAGGCAGTAGGTAAACACGACGGCGCGCGACTTGTCGGGCGCGACGTACAGCAGGGCATAGTAGTCGCCGTCGAGGGGCGACGCGAGCCGGTAGAGGTCTCCCGTGAAGACCAGGTCGCGGTAGCCGTAGTATGATGCGATGCAGCGCTCGGCGAGTGCCCGTTCCTGCGGCGAGAAATGCTTGGGCTGCAGTTCCAGCCCGAGCCGTCCGGCGCAGGCCATGTCGAAGCGGAACTTCAGCGG